>JAUZFQ010000065.1 GCA_030838445.1 Pyrinomonadaceae bacterium
AACCGTCAAAGTTGCGCGGGTCCGCTTCCGCGTCTTTAACTTGACCCCTTCCCCTTTCCCCTTTTTTCCGACTTCTGCTAGTCTGTCTGCGCTCGTCTGAATGAACGGTCACTCAGTCAAGCGTCCAATCTAGCGAAACGGAGTCAAGAGTTCCCCCGAATGCGTTCCGCACGTTCCGTCAACCAGTCGTCATCTCCGCGCGCGAGCGTTCCAGACAAGCGCGAGGCCATCCTGCGCGCCGCGACCAAAGTCTTCGCCGAGAGCGGCTACTTCAACTCGAAGGTGGCCGACGTGGCGCGCGTCGCGGGCGTCGCCGACGGCACGGTCTATCTCTACTTCAAAAGCAAAGAGGAAATTTTGCGCTCCATCTTCGAGCGCGGCGTGGGTGAGGCCATCGCCGCCGCGCGCGCCGAGACGGCCGCGCTCGACGACCCGCGCGAGAAGTTGCGGCGCATCGCGCGCCTACACTTGGAGCGGCTCGGCGCGGATCGCGATCTGGCCGTCGTCTTTCAGGTCGAACTGCGCGGCTCGACGAAGTTCATGGAAGAGTTTTCCGCGGCCGGTCTGGCCGAATACCTGCGCCTCATCCGCGAGACGCTCGAAGAGGGGCAGCGCGCCGGTCTCTTCCGCGCGGAACTGAACGCGAAGGTCGTCGCCAAGATTCTCTTCGGCGCGCTCGACGAGATGGCGACCAACTGGATTCTCTCGCCGCGCGCCTACAAACTCGCGCCGCTGGCCGATCAGGTGCTCGACATTTTTCTCAACGGAGTGAGCAGCAACAAATGACCCCCGACACGACGACCGTACACAGTGTAGACACGACGGAGACGCAGCCGACGACGAACGCGACCGCCGCAGGAGTAACCAACAACGGTGATGCGCGCGCCGCCGCATCCGACGCGGAAGAGTTCATCCCGCCACCGCCACCGCCGCGCGTGCCGCTCTCGCCCGACGAGCCGACGACGCTCGCCGAAGTGTTCACGCACGCCGTCTCGCGCCACCCCAAGCGCGACGCGCTCAACTACAAACGCGACGGCGCGTGGCGCACGATCTCTTCCGCCGAGTTGAGCGAACGCGCGCACCTCATCGCCTACGGACTCCACGCGCTCGGCCTCAGTCGCGGCGAGCGCGCCGCCATCCTCTCCGAGAGTTCGCCCGAGTGGACGCTGACCGACGCGGGTTGCCAGTTTGCGGGCGTCGTGGACGTGCCCATCTACCCGACGCAAGCGCCGCCGCAGGTGCGCTACATCCTCGACGATTCGGGCGCGCGCGTCCTCTTCGTCCGCAACCGCGCCGCCTTCGAGCGCATCTTCGAGGCCATTGACGGCGCGCCCGCGCTCGAACACCTCGTCTTTTTCGAGCCGGAGGGCGCGGAAGAGATCGGCGCGACCACGCTCGACGCGCTCATCGAACGCGGGCGCGCGCGGCGTACCGAGCAGCCGGAGTTGCTAAACGAAATCGCGCGCACAGTCTCGGCCGAAGACCTCGCGACGATCATCTACACGTCGGGCACGACGGGTGAGCCGAAGGGCGTCATGCTCACGCACGCGAACCTCGTCACGAACCTGATCGACAGTTCCGGCCACCTCGCGTTCAGCGAACAGGACATCGCGCTCTCGGTGCTGCCGCTCTCGCACGTGCTCGAACGCCTCGGCATGTACATGTACATCTACCACGGCATGAGCGTCTATTACGCGGAGTCAATCGAGAAGATCGGCGACAACATGCGCGACGTGCGCCCGACGATCATGATCTGCGTGCCGCGACTGTTCGAGAAAATTTACGCGCGCATTCAGGAGAAGGCCACGGCGGCGGGCAAACTTCAGGCGCGTATGCTCGCGTGGGCGGTCTCGGTCGGCAAACTCTGGGCGCAGCACACGGTCGAAGGCAAACCCATCCCGCCGCTCCTCGGGTTGAAACACGACCTCGCCTCACGCATCGTCTTCTCGAAGTGGCGCGCGGGACTCGGCGGGCGGATGCGCCTGTTCGTGTCGGGCGGCGCGGCGTTGCCGGAAGAGATCGGCTACATCTTCATGGGCGCGGGCGTGCCCATCGTGCAAGGGTACGGGCTGACGGAGACTTCGCCCGTCATCGCGGCGGGGACGCTCGAAGATAACCGCATCGGCACGGTTGGCCGTCCGATCAAAAACGTCGAGGTGCGTATCGCCGCCGACGGCGAGATCGAGACGCGCGGGCCGAACATCATGCGCGGCTACTACCGCAAGCCCGCCGAGACGCGCGCCGTCTTCACCGAAGACGGCTGGTTCAAGACGGGCGACATCGGACTCATTGACGGGGACGGCTTCTTGAAGATCACGGATCGCAAGAAGGAGTTGTTCAAGACGTCGGGCGGCAAGTACATCGCGCCGTCGGCCATCGAGGCGCGCATCAAGGGTTCGCGCTTCGTCAATCAGGTCGTGCTCATCGGCAACGGGCGCAAGTACCCGGCCGCGCTCATCGTCCCAGACTGGGAACAACTGCGCGCCTACACGCAGCACAAGGGCATCCGCGACGCAGGCCAAACGCCCGCCGAACTGTGCAAACACGAACGCATCGTTGATCTCATGCAGCGACAAGTGGACGCCCAATGCGCCGACCTTTCCAAGTATGAACGCGTCAAACGCATCGCGCTTCTCGAACACGAACTCTCCATCGAGGGCGGCGAACTGACACCCACGCTCAAGGTCAAACGCCGCGTCGTGGACGAAAAATATCGCGACGTGATCGAACGCCTCTACGCGGAAGATTAAAAGTCGCGGAAGCGTAAAGTTGAAACCTCCGCGCGGCGCAAACCGTTAGACAACTTTCCGGTCAGGGCAGCGGCGGCAGACATTCACCGCAGAGATCAGAAGAGGACGCCGGAGAGAGCGGGCGCAGAAGAGGACAGAACCGATGAAGAAAGTTCGATGAACGACGAATGACGAAGGCCACTCGACCGAGTGCCTCGTGATTCGTCGTTCATCGTTCCCCTTCCATCCGTTCCCTTCTGCGCCCGCTCTTTCCGGCGTCCTTTGGCGTCTCTGCGGTGCGTGCTTTTTAAGTCGCGTTTAAGTTTCAGTGGACGACACAAGAGCCATGAGTCTGAAAAACATCATCGCGTTGTTGCGCGAGGCCGTGCTCGGCTCGCGGCAGGACTTCACCGAGGGCGGCATCGGCCGCGCCATCGTGCTCCTGTCCGTGCCGATGATCTTGGAGATGATGATGGAGTCGCTGTTCGGCATCGTCAACGTCTTCTACGTAGCGCGGCTCGGCGCGGAATCAATCGCCACCGTCGGCCTCACCGAGTCCATGCTGACCATCGTCTTCGGCATCGCCATCGGGCTGAGCATGGCGACGACGGCGACCGTGGCGCGGCGCACCGGCGAGCGCGACCCGGAGGGCGCGGCCGTGGCCGCCGTGCAGTCAATCATCATCGGCGTGCTCACGTCGCTGCCGCTCGCCGTGGCGGGGCTGATGTTCGCGCCGACGCTCCTGCGTTTGATGGGCGCGGAGGCGGGCGTCATTCAAACCGGGTCGAGCTACGCCGCGATCATCCTCGGCGGCAACGTCTGCATCCTGCTGCTGTTTCTCATCAACGCGATCTTCCGCGGGGCGGGCGACGCGGCGACGGCGATGCGCTCGCTCTGGATCGCCAACCTCGTCAACATCGCCCTCGACCCGTGCTTCATCTTCGGCCTCGGCCCCTTCCCCGAACTCGGCGTCACGGGGTCGGCCATCGCCACGACCATCGGGCGCGGCACGGGCGTCGCCTTCCAACTCTGGATCTTGCTCAGTGGGCGCAGTCGCATCAAGGTCAGGCGCAAGCACCTGCGACTTGACATGCCGGTGATGTCGAAACTACTGCGCATCTCCGTCGGCGGGATGTTTCAATTTCTGGTGGCGACGGCGAGTTGGCTCGGACTGACGCGCATCATCGCCATCTTCGGCAGTTCCGCGCTCGCGGGCTACACGCTCTCGCTCAGGATACTGATCTTCGCGATGCTCCCTTCGTGGGGCATGTCGAACGCGGCGGCAACGCTCGTCGGGCAGAACCTCGGCGCGGGCAAGCCTGAACGCGCGGAGCGTTCCGTGATGATCGCGGGCTTGAGCAACGTCGTCTTTCTCGGCATCGTCGCGTTCATCTTCGTCGTCTTCACCGAGCGCATCATCGGCATCTTCACGACGGACGCGAGCGTCATCGCCTACGGCGTCTCTTCGCTGCGCATCATCAGCTATGGCTTCATCTTCTACGGCTTCGGCATGGTGATGGTGCAGGCGTTCAACGGCGCGGGCGACACCTTCACGCCGACCGTTATCAACCTCTTCTGCTACTGGCTCTTTCAAATCCCGCTCGCCTACTCGCTCGCCATCCATCTCGGCCTCGGCGCGCGCGGCGTGTTCATGGCGATCCCCATCGCCGAGACGTTGCTCACCGTCCTCGCGGTCATCTACTTCCGGCGCGGGCGTTGGAAGGTAATGAAGGTGTGACGCGGCGGCCGACCCGTCGCCGCCGCGTCGCCACTTGAAGCGACGGCGCAACGGTCGTTAAAGCGTCGGCGACTGCGGCGGGCACAAGGAGACTGCGGCGGGGCACAAGTTTTCCTCCGCCCGGCCGCCCGATTCGTGATATAAAGACCGCCCTCGCTCACTTCAAACGCTCAACTCCTCCGCTCCTCAGAGAGCCACCGGCCAAGCTCATGTCAAAACTTCTACTCACATTCTGGCTCGCAGTCTCCGCTGCTTTGACGACCGCTGCGCCGCCGCTTCATGTGACGCCCGCGCCGCAGCGCGCCGCGTCGCCGGTCGTGTGGGTTCAGACCTACGACCGTGAGGGACGCCCCGCGGCGGCCGCAAGCGGTTTTTTCGTCCAGCCCGACGTGGTGTTGACGCGCCTGAATCTCATCGCGTCGGCCGACACGGCGCGCGCGTTCGCCCCCGGCGACCGGCGTGGCTTCAAGGTGCTCGGCGTCGTGGGCGTGGACAGGGAACTCGGTCTCGTCCTGTTGAAACTGGAAGGCGCGCGGGGCGTGCCGCCGACTCTGGACGACGGCGAGTGGTTGAAAAAGGGCGGCGACGTGGAGGCGCTCGGCAGCAACGCGAATTTGCAGGAGACGAGATCGCCCGCGCGGGTCAGCAGCGTGAACCTCCCGCGCTATGAAATCACGGGCGCGATCCCGGCGGCGAGCTACGGCGGCCCCGTCTTGACCCGCGACGGCAAAGCCGTCGGCGTCGTCCTCGGCAACACGGCGACGCGCGGCACGCTTCTCGCCGCCAGCGTCGAACGCGTGCCGTCGCTCGTCGCGCGCATGACGCCCCTCAAGACGCTTTCCGAATTGCGGGAGCGGGCAGACAGTGCTTCTGCGCCTAGGGACACTTCGGCTGACGATCCACCTATTATAATTCAGAGCGACCCGCCGGCGGATACTACGCCGGGTCGCGCCCCGGCCAGTTCAAGCCAGCAGCAGCAGCAGCCGCCGCCGGTCGTCGTCCGGCAGTCGCAACCCGCACCGCCGCTGGAGGCGCGTCGTGCGCCGCCGCGCACGGCCTCCACACGCTTCCCCGGCGAGCCGGAGACGCCCGTCCAATCCGCGCCCCCGCCCCCTCTGGCCGGGGCGACTCCCGACATTCGGGACAAGACTGTCGGGAAAGCGACCGGGGCTGAGACGAAGCCCGAACCGTACACGATTGTTCCGATCTTCTACGGCACGGATCGCGCGCGCACCGGCGCGACAGAGCCGCGTGACTTTTACGGCGCGGGGCGCGGCAAACTCGAATTGGGGATGTGCGAGGTCAGCATTCCGAGTGAGCACGTGCCCGGCCAACTTGAGTCGCCTTCGATCTGGCGTCTGGAGTTCAAAGAAGACCCGAAACTCCACGTCGTCCTCCTGAGCGTCAAGCCGCTCGACGCAGGTGAGTTCCACTCGCAGTTCCAGACGCGGCTCGGCGCGGCCGCGTCGCGCGACGTGTTCGTCTTCGTCCACGGCTACAACGTGAAGTTCGTGGACGCCGCCCGCCGCACCGCGCAACTCGCTTACGATCTGAACTTCCCCGGCGTGCCCGTCCTCTACAGTTGGCCTTCGCAAGGCTCGCTTTCGGGCTACACGACCGACGAGAACGAGGTCGTCTGGACAGAGCCGCACTTGAAACAGTTCCTCACGGATTTGGCGGCGCAGGGCGCGAGCGGCGCGCGCATTCATCTCGTCGCGCACAGCATGGGCAACCGCGCGCTGACCAACGTGCTGCGCTCGCTCGCCGCCGAACGCGCGACGCCGCTTTTCAGCGAAGTGATCCTGACCGCGCCCGACGTTGACGCAGAGGTGTTCGGCCGCGACCTCGCGCCCGCCATCCAGAAGATCGCGCGCCGCGTGACGCTCTACGCCTCTTCGAGCGACACCGCGCTGCTGGCTTCCAAAAAAATTCACGGCTACCCGCGCGCGGGCGACTCGCTGCCGGAGATCATCGTCGTGCCCGGCATGGACAGCATAGACGCCTCCGGCATCGACACGGACATGCTCGGCCACTCTTACTTCGCGCAGATGAAGGTGGTCATGGACGACATGAAACTGCTGCTGATTGCGAGCAAGCTGCCCGGCGAGCGTTCGCTGTTGGAGCAGATCAGGGGAGCGAGTAGATACTGGCGACTCCCCGGCGTCATCGTCACGCGAAACGGTGGGACGTTGACGCCGGGCGCAAGACTGCTGAGCGTTCGTAACGGACTGCTCTTAGCGGTTCTGCTGGTGGCGTGCGCCGTCGCCGTGTGGCTCATACTCCGCGCAAGACGAAGGGTGGCCAACTGACGACCGCCCTCCCGCTCCTCACATTCGCGCGGCGCGTTCTGCTCCCGCGATAGACTACGCGGGCGCGTCGCCGTCGTCGCCGCTGATTCGCATCAAGCGCCCTCTCTCAAGTCTTCCCAAACATGCTCCGCCCACTCTCTGAGCACGCGCGTCAACTCTTCGAGTTGATCATCGAAGAAGTGTCCCGCGCCCTCGATGACGGCGACGCGGGCGCGCGCTTCGGCGGGGAGTTCGGCGGCGAGGGCTTGGAGCTTGGCGACGTCGCCGAACTCGTCGCGCGCACCGTGGACGAAGAGGACGGGCTTGCGGCACTCGCGCAGGAATGAGAAATCGTAGCCGCGTTCGGGAATGCTGACGGGCGTGCCGATGCCGATCAGCGCGCCGACGCGTTCGTCTCTGACGCCCAACTCCAACCCGACGCGCGCGCCGAAGGAGAAGCCCGCGACGAGGAGCGGCGCGTCCGGGTAATGCGCGACGAGGTAGTCTATTGCGACGCGCGCGTCTTCCATCTCGCCGCGCCCCTCGTCGTGCGTGCCGGTCGTCTGGCCGACGCCGCGAAAGTTTTTGCGGAGCGTGACGAACCCCGCGTCGTTCAAGGCGCGTGCGGCGCGGAAGACCACTTTGTTGTGCATCGTGCCGCCGTGCAGCGGGTGCGGGTGCAGGACGAGCGCGACGCCGCGCCGCGCGACGCTGGCGGGCGGCTCTTTCAAGATCGCTTCGAGTTTGCCGTGCGGGGCGGGGATGAACAGATTACCGGCCGGATACAAAGTTAATTTCACCTCGACGGAAAGTTTTTTGACGTGGAGAGACTAGCAGAGGCGACGTGCGAGGGCGAAGCAGGGGCGACATGCGAGGGCGAAGCAGAGGCGACGTGAGATGACGTTGCGGCGTGATCGCGCCGCGCGCCGGACTGATACCCGGGCGCGCAGCCGCGTCGCTATACGTGCCGCCGCGTCGTCATATGTCTTGACTTGATTTGCCGGAGAGTTTAGCTTTTGAAGCGTGTAAGGCTCTTCCCGCTATCGCAGTTCTGGTGCTGTGTCTTACTTCAATTTCACTCTTGAAATAATCCTCGCGCAGTCTTTCACGCGAAGCCGAGCCGCCCGTCAAAGTTACAGAGGTGTCCAGTATGATCCGCGTCTCCCGCTCTCCATCCCTGCTTTATTACGGCGTCGGCCTCGCGGCCGCCTGCGTGCTGTTGCTGCTGCTGTGGCCGGGGCTGGCACGCAACCTGTTCGCCGCGGGCAACGGCGGCGCGCACTCCTTTGTGACGCGAGAGCGCTCCTATCTCGGCACAGGCTCGCTCGTCCTGTTGCACTTCATCGCAGACCTCGCCATCGCCCTCTCCTACGTCGCCATCTCGATCACGCTCGTCTACTTCGTCCGCCGCGCGCGCCGCGACCTCTCCTTCCACCCGGTCGTCCTCGCCTGCGGCCTGCTCATCGTCGCCTGCGCTGGCACGCACTTCATGGAAGTCTGGGCGACTTACAACGTGCCCCTCTACTGGCTGGCGGGCTACCTCAAACTAATCACGGCGGTCGCCTCAGTCGCCACCGCGCTCGTCCTGCCGCCGCTCATCCCGCGCACGCTCGCGCTCGTCCGCGAAGCCAAACTCTCCGGCGCGCGCCTCGCGGAACTCGAACAACTGAAGCGCGAACTCAAAACCTTCGCAGACGAGGACGGGGCGAAGAATGAGGTGGCGGCATTCGTGCCCCGCGCGGCCACGCCGCGACGTAGTGAAGCCGCCGCGACGCCGCGACGCCGCGATATTGCCGCGACCGCGACCGGCGCGCCGTCAGTCGCCGCGTTGTCGCTCGCACCGCTGGTGCTCTTGGTCGAAGACGACCGCGAGTTGACGCGTTTCATCACGGAACAACTCGGCGCGAAGTATCGCGTGGCGAGCGCGCGGGGCGGGCGCGAAGGGATCGCGCGGGCGCGCGAGTTGCGCCCCGATCTGATCCTGTGCGACGTAATGATGCCGGAGATGAGCGGCGCGCAGTTCGTCGCGGAGTTGCGCGCGGACGACGAACTGGCGCGCGTGCCCGTCTGCATGTTGACGGCGAAGTCCGACGAGGCATTGCGCGTCGAGTTGCTGCGCGCGGGCGTGCAGGACTACCTGATGAAGCCGTTCGTGCGCGAAGAACTGCTGGCGCGCGTCGCCAACTTGATCGAGACGAAGCGCACGCGCGAGGCGTTGCAGTCGGAACTCGACAGCCACCACCACGACCTGGTGAAACTGGCGGGCGAGGTCAGCTTGCGTCAACGCGAAATGCAGGCCACGCTCGCCGCGCTGCGCGAGAGCAACCAGACGCTCGAAGCCATCATTCACGCCTCGCCGCTCGGCATCGTCGCGCTCGACCCCGACGCGCTCGTCAAGATGTGGAATCAATCGGCCGAACGCATCTACGGCTGGAATGAGGCCGAGGTGCTGGGGCAAATGCTGCCCACCGTGCCGCCCGACAAACTCGAAGAGGTGCGACGCAATCACCGGCAGGCCGTCGCGGGGACTGACTTCAAAAGTTACGAGACGGTGCGACTCCGAAAGGACGGCACGCAGATCAACGTCAGCATCTCGACCGCGCCCCTGCGCGACGCCGAGGGACGCATCAACGGCGTCGTCGCGCTCGTCGAAGACATCACCGAGCGCGTGCGCGCCGAAGCCGAGAAGGCGCGTCTCGCCGCCGAAGTCGAAGCGCAGCGTCACCGTCTCGATGCGATCATCACGAGCGTGCCGGGCGTGGTGTGGGAGGCGTGGGGCGTGCCTGACGAGTCGAGCCAGCGCATCAACTTCGTCAGCGACTACGTGGAAACTCTGCTCGGCTACACGGTCGAAGACTGGCTCGCCACGCCCAACTTCTGGCTCTCTATCGTCCACCCAGATGACCGCGAGCGCGCGGCGCGCACCGCCACCGAGACGTTCGAGAGCGGGCGCGTGGGCACGAACGAGTTTCGCTGGATGACGAAGGACGGCCGCGCCGTGTGGATGGAGGCGCACTCGGTCGCCATCAGGGACGCGGACGGGCGACCCGCCGGGATGCGCGGCGTGACGATGGACATCACGCAGCGCAAGCGCGCCGAAGAGGAGTTGCGCCGCTGGGAGCAGATTTTTCAACACGCGGGTTGGGGCGTCGCGCTCGGCGATCCGGTGACGGGCACGCTCGAAGCCATCAACCCGGCCTTCGCGCGGATGCACGGTTACACGGTCGAGGAGATGCGCGGCACGCCGCTCGCCGACACCTTCGCGCCCGAAGAACAAACGCGGCTCGCCGAGCACGTCCGCGCCGTCAACGAGAAAGGGCATCACGTCTACGAATCAATTCACGTCCGCCGCGACGGCACGCGCTTCCCCGTCCTCTCCGACGTGACGGCCTTCCGCGACGAGCGCGGCGAAGTGCTCTACCGCGCCGCCAACATTCAGGACATCACCGAGCGCAAGCGCGCCGAAGAGGCCGCGCGCTTTCTCGGCGACGCGACGACGATGCTCGCCTCCTCGCTCGACTACGGCCTGACGCTCGAATCGGTGGCGCGTCTCGCCGTCCCTTACGTGGCCGACTTCTGCCTCGTCCACATGCTCGAAGACGACGGCTCGATCCGCCGCATGATCGTGGCGCACCAAGACCCCGCGCGCGAGGCCGCGTGGCGCGAGATGCAACGCCGCTTCCCGCTCGACCTCAACACGCCGCACACCATCTCCAAAGTCCTGCGCACGGGTCGCCCCGAAATGTTTTCCGAAATCTCCGACGAACTGTGGCAGGCCGTCATCCGCGACCCCGAAGAGATCAGGATGCTGCGCGAGTTCGACATCAAGGCGGCGATGATCATGCCGCTCGCCGCGCGCGGCCGCACCATCGGCTCGCTCACCTTTATCAGTTCCGAGAGCGCGCGCCGCTACGGCACGGACGATCTCGCGCTCGCCGGGGAACTCGCGCGACGCGCCGCGCTCGCCATCGACAACGCGCGCCTCTATCGCCGCGCACAGGAGGCCAACCGCGCCAAGGACGAATTTCTCGCCACGCTCTCGCACGAACTGCGCACGCCCTTGACGCCGATCATCGGCTGGGTGCACATGATGACGGGCGGCCAACTCGACGACGCCGACATCAAGCACGGCCTCGCCGTCATCGGCAAAAACTCGCAGTCGCTCTCGCACCTGATCAACGACCTGCTCGATATGTCGGCCATCCTCAGCGGCAAGATGCGTATTGACACTTTGCCCGTCTCGCTCCGCGCGGTGGTCGGCGAGGCCATCGAAACCGTGCGCCCGCGCGCCGCCGAGCGGAACATCCAAATCGAACTCGCCCCCGCCCTCGCAGAAGGCGCGGAAGACACGCTCGTCTCCGGCGACCGCACGCGGCTCGTGCAGGTCTTCTGGAATCTACTGACGAACGCCGTCAAGTTTTCTCCGGCCGGAAGCCGCGTGCGCGTCGCTTGCGAACTCGCGGGCGAGGCGGCGCACGTCCGCGTCGAAGACGAGGGCGAGGGCATCACGGCGGAGTTTCTGCCTTACGTCTTCGACCGCTTCCGGCAGCAGGACATGTCCACGACGAAGACGCACGGCGGCTTGGGGATCGGCCTTGCGCTCGTCAAGAGTTTCGTCGAGGCGCACGGCGGCGCGGTCGTCGCCACGAGTGCGGGCGAAGGGCGCGGCAGCCAGTTCACCGTAAGCCTGCCGCTCGCGCCACAGGCGCAACCGCCCGCGGTCGCCGTGAAGCCCGACGCGGCGGAAGAACTGTGCGAGGTAGCGGGCGCGTGCCACGTCCTGATTATCGAGGACGCGCCCGACACGCTCGAAATGTTGCGCGTCACTTTCGAGGTGCGCGGCTTCCGCACGAGCGTGTGCGCCACGCCCGAAGAGGCTCTCAGCATTGCAGCGAGCGAGCACTTTGATATAATCATTTCCGACATTGGTCTTCCCAACATTGATGGTTATGAGTTGTTGAAGTTGCTGCGCGACCGGACGCCGCGCTTGCGCGAAGTTCCCGCGCTTGCCTTGACCGGCTACGCCGCGCAGAAAGACGTGGACGCCGCCCTCTCCGCGGGGTTCGACGCACACCTCGCCAAGCCATTCGATCCGGCCACGCTGGCCGCCACGGTGGACGCCCTGCTCAACCGGCAGAAGTCCGAACTGCCGGGGTCGGGCGCGTGAGTGAAAGAGTTCGTGATCGGACGCGGGCGACTGATTCGCTTCGCCTCACGATTCAAGGCTTACTTTCCAGTTGCCACGGCCGCGCAGGCGGAAAGGGAGAGATGATAGATGCTGTTGGCTGCCCCTGAAACTTCCGCACATGCGACCGCCGCCGCCGTTCTCTTAGGCGCGTTGGTCGCACGCGTCCACGCCGCACAGGCAGCGGCGGGACACCTCGCCGTGGGCGGAGACGCGGAGACCCCGCCCCAGCCCTCGCCCCTCGGCGACGCGCCGCGGGAGCACACGAACCGGCCGCGCGCCCTCGTCATTGACGACGCGCCGGACGTGACCGAGATGCTCGCCATCCTCCTCCAGTACGCGGGCTACGAAGTGGTGATGGTTTACTCCGGCGGGCAGGCGCTCGACGCGGCGCGCGCCGAGCGGTTCGACGTGATCATCTCGGACATCGGCATGCCCGGCATGAACGGCTACGAACTCGCCGAAGCCCTGCGCGCCCTGCCCGGTTATCAGGCCACGCCGATGATCGCCGTCACCGGCTTCACCATGTACGATGATCGCGACCGCGCGCTCAGGTGCGGCTTCAACGCTTTTCTGACGAAACCCATCAACCCGCGCGACCTCGTTAATCTCGTCGAGCGGCTGCGGAGTTGACGCCCGGCGAAAGCTCGCCCGCGTCGCAAACAGGATCTCTCACATGTCCATCGAAGAGTCGGAAGCGGCAGTCCTCATCGTCAACGACTCGCCTGACGCGCTCGCTCTCACCAGCGTCGTGCTGCAACAGGCCGGTTATCGCGTGCTCGCGGCGGCCGACGGTCTCGAAGGTCTCACGCTCGCGCGCCGCGAACTCCCCGCGCTCATCATCAGCGACGTGGCGATGCCGCACCTCGACGGCATCGAACTGTGCCGCCGCCTGCGCGAAGACGCGCGCCTGCGTCTCACGCCCATCCTGCTCGTCAGCGCGCGCCGCAAGGACAGCGCGTCGGCGCTCGAAGGACTCAGGGCGGGCGCGGACGACTACCTCGAAGCCCCCTTCGACCCGCCCCGCCTCGTCGCGCAGGTCGCGCGCCTGTTGGAGCGCGCCCGCGTCGAAGCACACTACCGCGACATCGTAGAGCAGGCCAACGACATCATCTACACGCACGATCTCGACGCGCGGCTGACGAGCCTCAACGCCGCCGGTCTCCTTTTCAGCCGACGCCAACCGTCGGAGGAACTGATCGGGCAACACGTCGCCTCGGTGTTCAGATTGGAGTCGGGCGAGGCGGCCGTCAAAGAGTCGATCAAGCGTTTGCGCTGCGAGGGTGTGCGGCGCGAGGAGGCGCAGGCCGTCAACGCGAACGGCGAGCGGCGCTGGTTGGAGTTCAACATGTCGCTCATCTGCATGCGCGACGGCACGCCTTACGGCGTGCGCGGCGTGGCGCGCGACATCACGGGGCACAAACAGATCGAGGAGCGGCTCAGGCGCAGCGAGGAACGCTACCGCGAGTTGGTTGATAACGCCAACGACATCGTCTACACGACCGACATGGAGGGTCGCTACACGTCGCTCAACCGCGCGGGCGAGCGCACGAGCGGTTACGCGCGCGATGAAATGATGGGGATGAGTTGGAAGCAGATGGTCGCGCCGGAATACTTCTCTTTAGTGAGCGAGATGCTCCTGCGCAAACTGGCCGGGCAGGAGACGATGACGTTCTACGAGTTGGAGATGATCGCCAAGACCGGGCGGCGCATCCCGCTCGAAGTCAACAGCCAGATCATTTACGAAGACGGCCAGCCCGTCGGCGTGCAGGGCATCGCACGCGACATCACCGAACGCAAGCGCGCCGAATCGCTCCTGCGCGCGCGCTTCGAGCGCGAGGCCGAGAGCGAGAAGATGCGCAGCCTCGGCCAACTCTCGGCGGGCGTCGCGCACAACTTCAACAACGCGCTCGCCGCCGTGCTCGGCCGCACCCAACTGCTCCTGCGCTCCGTGACGGACGAACGCCACCGCCGCAGTCTCGAAGTGATCGAGACGGCCACGCAGGACGCCGCCGAGATCGTCCGCCGCATCCAGACCTTCGCCCGCCGCTCGACGCCCGCGCAGTTCAACAAAGTCTCGCTCGCCGCGCTCGTCACCGACGCCGTGCAACTCACGCGCACGAGTTGGGAGGACGACGCGCACGTCCACGGCCTGCGCTACGAGGTCACGTTCACGAACGAGGCCGGGGCGGACGATCTCGTGGAGGCGAACGCGACCGAGGTGCGCGAGGTCTTCGTCAACCTGATCTTCAACGCGCTCGACGCGATGCCCGCGGGCGGGCGCATCGAGTTGCACGAAGAGCGGCGAGGGGCGTGGCTCGTCGTCGAAGTGCGCGACACGGGCGAGGGCATCCCGCCCGAATTTCACGACCGCATCTTCGAGCCGTTCTTCACGACCAAAGGCTCGCAAGGCTCCGGCCTCGGCCTCGCCGTCTCCTACGGCATCATCAAACGCCACGGCGGTACGATTGAAGCGAAGGGCGCGACCACCACCAGCGGCGGCGACGGCGGCACGGTCTTCACCATCAAATTCCCGCACCGGCAAGCTCTCCCCGAAACCTCGGCCGGCTAGTCTGAGAAGTCCCTGTGTGATAAGCAACAACATTACTTTTCACACGGCTTCTCAGTCTTACTCATCCCTCATCCCTCATCCTTCATCCCTGCTTTTCCCTCCCGCCGCGCTTCCATGTTATGTTGTCGTCCCAACGGACAACCCGCAGTTTTTTCCACGCGCCCGACGAGAGGAAGATGTAGTTTCTTTATGGAGAACGCCGGAAGTCACGAAACCGCCGCCGCTGTTGCCGCCGACGCTACTCACGACGCCGACGCCACCAGCGCGACGCGCGATAGAGAAGAACGCGCAACGGGCGACGGAGAAGCGCGCGCGACGGGGCGTTTGCACTTTCTCGCGTCGGCCGCCGTTCAGCGCGCGGCCTACTTCGCCGTCGGCGTGCTCGCCGTCGGCGGCGTCTTCTGGTGGCTGCAATTCTCCACCGACGCCATCTGCTGCGGCGACTTCGACGGCTACTATCACATCGGTTGGAGTCAACAACTCAGGCAGAGTTTTCGCGCCGGGCACATCCTCCCGCAGTTCACCTGGCTGCCCTTAACGACGCTCAACGCGCGCGACTACGTTGACCACCACTTCCTCTTCCACGTCCTGCAAATTCCCTTCACCTTCTTTTCGGACGTGCGCACGGGCGCGAAGATTTCGGCGTGGCTCTTCGGCAGCCTCGCCGTCCTCTCCTGCTACTGGCTCATCCTGCGTTACCGGATCAAGTACCCGCTGCTGTGGCTCGTCGCGTTGCTCGGCTGCTCCGCGCCGTTCCTGTTCCGCATGAACATGGCGAAGGCGATGAGCGTCTCGGTCGTGCTGCTCGTCGCCGGGATTCATCTCCTGTTTCAGAAAAAATACCTGTGGCTGCTGCCGCTCGCGTTTCTGTTCACGCTGACTTACGACATGTTCGTCCTGCTCGGACTCGCCGCCGCCATCTGGACGGGCGTCGTCGCGTGGAGCGAGCGACGTTTCGAGTGGCGGCCGCTCGTGTGGTTCGCGGTCGGCTTCGCGGCGGGACTCGTCATCAACCCCTACTTCCCACACAACGCACGACTCTTCTACGCGCATGTCGCGATGAAGGTGACGGCGAAAGAGTTTTCGACCGCCGTCGGGCAGGAGTGGTACCCTTACGACAGTTGGGATTTCGCGCGCAACTGCGGCGTCGCCTTCGCCGCCATGTTCGCGGGCTACGTCGCCTTCAACTGGCAGGATCGCAAGCGCGCCGCACGCCCGTTGTTCTTCCTCGTCTTCTCGACCATCCTGCTCGTCGTTAACGCGCGCTGGCGTCGCTTCGCCGAATACTGGCCGCCCTTCGCCGTCCTCTTCGCCGCCTTCACCCTGCAACTCGTCTTCGAGCGCGCCCGCACCGCCTACGGACACTTGCCCGCCGACGTGCTCGACGAGTTAGAGCCTTACCTCGACCACAACGATTCGCCCGCCGCGCTCGCGGGCGACACGACGACTGCGGGCGCGTGGTCTGAATCGCAGAAGACTTTCGCTGTCGCCGTCGTCGCCGCGCTGCTCACGATCCCGATGGCCGCCATGATCGTTTCAGAGACGCGCGAGATCGCGACGACCGCGCCGCACGACGAATACACGAACGGCATCAACTGGATGCGCACGCACGTCCCCGCCGGTCAGGTCATCTTCAACACCGACTGGGACGACTTCCCCAAACTCTTCTACTACGACCCGACGCACGCCTACGTCTCCGGCCTCGACCCGACCTATCTCTACGACCGCGACAAAACTCTCTCGCGCCTCTACGAAGAGATCACGCTCGGCCGCCACAAAGACCCCGGCCCCGTCATCCGCGAACGCTTCGGCGCGCGCTACGTCTTCACCGACAACGAAGACGTGCATAACGATTTCTACGACGCCGCGATGGACAGCGGCTGGTTTGAAGAAGTTTACACGGACAAGGACTGCACCGTGTTTTACATCCGCGACCGGAAAGGCGCGCCCCCGCCCGACGAACCGGACGACGACACTGCCAACCCGTCCGACGCGCCCGCCGGGGAA
>JAUZFQ010000115.1 GCA_030838445.1 Pyrinomonadaceae bacterium
GCAGGGCACGTTGCTCGGATTCGGCCAGCAGACTTTTGATTAAGGCCGCGCCGATCCCTCGATTTTGAAACTCCGGCAGGATGGCGATGTCGAGCAGTCGAATCTGTTCGGGCGTGCGGCCGATCCACAATCTCCCGGCCGGTTGCCCGCGGTAGAGGATAATGTCGTACTCGGCGTCGGGGAAACGCTCGTAGTACTGCGTGTGCTGCGCCTCGAATTGCGAACGCACGAACGCGCGCTTCTGCTCCTCGCCCCACGGCACGAGATTCATCTCGTCGGCACGCGAAGTGGCATACACACGCAGCAGAAAATCTTCGTCCGCCGGTTCGACCGGGCGCAGGCGAACGTCGCCGCCTTCGTCAACTTGGCGCTCCACTTCTTACCTCGCCTCCATCAAAATTTCTTCGTCTATGTTACGACGAGACCGGCGCGCGGCCTCAATCCTTCTTGTAGCCGTCGGCCGGTCGCGTGTGGTTGATGACCGCCGAGTAGTGAACGTTCCCGTCCTTTTCGCCAGCCCCGACCAGAAACAGGGAGAACTTTCCGAGCGCACCGTGCTCCAACACGTAGGTCTGTTGAAGGTCGGACAATTCGCCGGAGGCCTGGAAGAGCAGCAGGAAGCACTCGCCCTCAGAGCGCGGCATGCCCTTGCGCACGCGCGGCCGCTGGTCTTCGACTTTGACGAGCGTCAAGTTCACAGTCCGGTACGGCCCCACCGTCACGCGGAAGTCGCTCTGCACATACGGCTCGAAGGTCGCCCGCGTGAAATGGAAGACGGGGTCGCCCGCCACCTGCGCGGGGATTTGGTAGTAGCCTTGCGAATCCTTGAGCCGGTTCTTTTGCGCGAAGGCAAAACGGGCTGACCCGGAGACGAGTCCGGCGGCGGCGAGCGAGATGAGTGCGGATTTCAAAAAGTCACGACGGGGGGTAGTCATGGAAAGTGGACTCCTGATTGTGGACAACTGACAGATGGTTCTAACGAGAGTGGAAAGTTGGCGGAATGGCCTAAGTACCCTTCACCGCGGAGTGTAATAGTTTTAATAAGAATTGACAACGATAATTTCGGATATTTAACAGTGCGTGTATTTCTCCTTGAAATCGGCGGGGTCAAGTCTTACAATGCTGGCCTCGCGCGGGATCAAGCCTTTCCGAATCCTGTAGACACTCTGGCTCCAACTAATTTGAACCGGCCATGCAGGCCGCGCGCCGGTGCATTAAGAACCCAAGGTCAAGACGAACCATCCGGTAACTCAGCTTCGATCACCTGTGTCGAAGTGCGCTCTTTAACTTCATTCCCCACTACTTCCGAGGCCCGACCTCTGGAGTCGTATCCAGTAAGGAGAAATGCATGTCCGAACCGTTTCTCAGTGAGATCAGAATCATGTCCTTCGGCTTCGCGCCGAAGGGATGGGCGATGTGCAACGGGCAGTTGCTGCCCATCAACCAGAATCAACCGCTCTTCTCGCTGCTCGGCACCACCTACGGCGGCGACGGGCGCGTCAACTTCGCCCTGCCCGACCTGCGCGGTCGCACGCCGGTACACGAGGGCAGCGGTCACACTCTCGGCGAAAGAGGCGGCGAGCAAGCCCATACGCTGACGATAGCGGAACTGCCCACGCACGCCCACGTCGCCAACGCCACGTCTATCCCGGCGACGACGAACACGCCCGGCACGTCTCTGCTGCTGGCGCAATCCACGTCTTCGCAGTTGTACGGCGCTCCGTCAAATCTTACGGCGATGGCCCCGAACGCCATCGCGAATGTGGGGGGGAGTCAGGCGCATCTGAACATGCAGCCCTTCCTGACGCTCACCTTCTGCATCGCCCTTCAGGGTATCTTCCCGTCGCAGAATTAAGGAGAGAGAATAAAGATGGCACAACCTTATGTTGGCGAAATTAGAATGTTCGCGGGGAACTTCGCCCCGGCGGGCTGGATGTTTTGCGAAGGGCAATTGCTCCCGATCTCCGAGAACGAAACCCTCTTCCAACTGATCGGCACAACTTACGGCGGCGACGGCGAGTCAACCTTCGCGCTCCCCGACCTGCGCGGCCGCCTGCCAATCCATCAAGGCAACGGTTTTATCTTGGCCGAGACCGGCGGCGCTGAAGAGATAACCCTGACGATACAGCAGATACCCGCACATAGCCACGCGCTGCTCGCCACGGGTAACACGGCGACCGGGTCGGCTCCGGCCGGACAACTGCCCGCCGCTTCCACCGGGGCGACGATCTCGCCCTACGGGACTGATGCCCCGACATCAAATCTCTCCCCGCAGATGCTTGGGCCGGTGGGAGGGAGTCAGCCCCACACTAACTTCCAGCCCTACCTCTGCGTTGACTTCATCATTTCACTCTTCGGGATTTTCCCGAGCCAAACTTAAGGAGACCGCATGGCAGACCCATTTGTCGCTGAGATCAGAATCTTCCCCTTCAACTTCGCGCCGAAAGGCTGGGCCTTCTGCGATGGGCAACTCTTGCCCCTCAGCCAGAACACGGCGCTCTTCTCCCTGCTCGGGACGACCTACGGCGGCGACGGCAAATCAACTTTCGCCTTGCCCGACCTGCAAGGCCGCGCTCCGATGCATCCCGGCCAGGGGCCGGGACTTTCCCTCCACGACCTCGGCGAAACCGGCGGGTCGGAAACCGTGACGCTGCTCCAATCGGAAATCCCGGTGCACTCGCACGGCGTGCTCTCGTCGCTGTCGGACGCCATCGAGAGAATCCCGACCAACCAGTTGTTCGCCACAGGTATCGCCATCGGGCAGTACGCCGCGCCGGGCGCGTTGGTGCAACTCAGTCCAAACGCGTGCGGGCCTGCCGGCGGCGACCAACCGCACAACAACATGATGCCGTACCTGACGTTGAACTTCTGCATCGCCTTGCAGGGCGTCTTCCCGCCTCGCACTTAAGGCGGCGTAACAACCCCGACCGAAAGCGGCGCGTCGCCGGCAACGGAACGCGCTGTTGTTCGGACATCACAAGCGGGGAGCGACGGGCGACCACCCGGCCGCCCAGACAGGCGCGGTTCGCCCGTCGCTTCCCGAAAACGCTTACTAGGGGTAGTCACGCCCGCCGGGATCGTGCTATAAACTTTCTGCGGCGGTGGCAAACTACGTTTACCTCTAGCAGTTTCAGGAAAGCCGCTACTGAAATTAACCGTTATCTCGCTACGACCTCTACGCGGACAGTTCTCTTTTGTAAGCGTTAAATAATTCGGAATACCTAAAATTGCCAACCCGACCCGCACGTCACCGTTTCGAGCGTTAGCCGCAACCCTAAACTCGATCTATTTCTGCATGCCGCCCTCGCGAATGTCGAAATGAAATTCACCTAAGGAGAGTTATGAAGAATTTCACCCCCACGTCAGGCGTTAGCACGTCCAGAGTCTTTCTCGCCAGCCTCCTCACCTGCCTCATGCTGGTGACTCCCCTAACACCCGTTGGGTTCGCTTCGACCACCTCGCGGCTCACGCAGACCAGATCGAAAAGCGCGGACAAACAGACGCCCGCCCAGAAGGCCGACAAGCCGACGCAGGGCGACGCCACCACGCAGAAAGCCCCGCCCATCTCGACGAGCCTGACCTCCGCCGAAATCTCGGCGACGAAGACGGACACGATCATCGGCGACACGCTCGGCGACGGCAAGGCGCAGGCCGGCGACACCATCAAGTACACCATCACCGTCCAGAACAACAGCGCGACGGAGACGGCCACCGGCGTCACCCTGAACGACATGGTTGACCCGAACACGAGCATCATCACCGACTCGATTCACGCGCAGCCGCAGGCGCGCAACGATGCTTACACCACGGTCGGCAACACGCTGCTCAAAGTGGGCGTGGCCGCGGGCACAGACCCGGAGGTGCGCGTCACGGGCAGCGCGTTCGACAACGACTCGAACGCCACCGACTCGAACCAGCTCGCCTCCTTCACCCAGCCCGCCAACGGCACGGTGACTTTCAACGCCGACGGCACTTTCACCTATCTGCCGAACGCCAACTTCCGTGGCCCGACCGACACCTTCACCTACACGCTCAGGAACAGCATCGACAACACGCTGACCGACGCGGCGACCATCACCATCACCATCACGGGCATGGTCTGGTACGTGGATAACTCCTACGCGGGCGCGAACGGTACGGCTGACGGTCGTTCCACACGCCCTTTCACTTCGCTCACGCCGGTCAACAACGCGGCGTCGGACGTTGACCTGGCGGGCGACTACATCTACCTCTTCGCGGGCAACGCCGCCTACACGACCGGCCTCGTGCTTGAGAATAACCAGCAGTTCATCGGCAACGGCGTCGCGCTCGTCGTCCCCATCAACGCCACGCCGACGACGCTGCGCGCGGCCGGGTCGCGCCCGACGCTTTCTAACGGCACGGGCAACGCGCTCACGCTCGCCAACAGCGTCAGCGCGCAAGGTCTGAACCTGACGGCGGCGGCCAACGCAGCACTCTTCGGTTCGGGCATCAGCGGCACGAACAACGTTTCCGACGCGAACATCACCACCACCGGATCGGGCACGGCCGTGAGCCTGACGAATCAGGCGGGCACGTTCAACTATTCGGGCGGCGGCGGCAGTTCCATCTCTGGCAACAGCACCGGCACGGCGGTCTTGATCAGCGGCGGCGGCGGGAACATCACGTTCTTCGGCGTCCCCGTCGGCCAGAACAACGGCCGCGCGGTTGACATCCAGACCCGCACGGGCGGCACCGTTGAATTCTCCAACGGTTCGACCGTCACCCAGACGGCCGGCTCGACCGATTCCGTCGTCCTGCGCAACAACGCGACCGGCTCCGTCATCAACTTCCTGAACAACGTCAACCTGACGACGAGCAATGGGCGCGGCCTTCAGACCGACAACAGCACCGGCAGCTTCGTCCTCAACATGAACGCCGCCGGCAACAACATCAACGCTACGGGCGGCGCGGCCATTGACGTGGAAGACATCTCCGCCGACCTCGACTTCGTCACGCTCTCCTCGACCAACAGCACGGCGCAGGGCATCAGAATCTTCAACCTCTCCAACTCGCCCGTCGGTCGCAGCATCACGGTCACGACCAGCACGACCGTCAACAACTCGGCGGGCACAGGCGTCCTCGTGGACAGCAATGCGGCGGCGGTCTCCTTCGCCGCGCTCAACAGCGCGCCTGCGGCGAACCAGATCGGCGTCAGCATCGTGTCTAACACCGGCGCGACCTCCGCGACGAGCGGCACAGTGACGGCGACCGACGCCGTGGCCGTCAACGTCCTGAACTCGCTGCTCAACATGACGCTCACGAGCGTCTCGACGAACAACACGGGCGACGCCGACAACTGCGTCACCCTCAACGGCCTGACCGGCACGCTGACGATGAACGGCGGCGCGCTCGTCGGCGGCAACTCCCAAGCCTTCTTCGCCAACGCGCAGAATGGCAGCATCACCTACAACGGCACGATCTCGCAGGCCAACGCGTTCCGCCTCATCGAGGTGACGAACAAGACCGGCGGCACGGTCGCCTTCGGCGGCGCGGTCACGGCCACCGCCGGGACGGGCATCAACCTTGCCACCAACACCGGCGCGACGATCAACTTCACGGGCGGCATCAGTCTCACCACCACGACGAACGCGGCCTTCACCGCCACCGGCGGCGGCACGGTCAACGCGACGCAGAACAACACGTCCATCGTCAACACGCTGACGACGACGACGGGCACCGCCCTCAACGTCGCCAACACGAACATCGGCGCGAGCGGCTTGACCTTCCGCAGCATCACCTCGAACGGTGCGACGAACGGCATCATCCTCAACACCACGGGCGCGGCGGGCGGCCTCACCGTCGCGGGCAACGGCGGCACTTGCACCTCCGTCGCCTCCTGCACGGGCGGCACGATCCAGAGCGCGAACGTCGGTGTGTCACTCGCCAGCACGACGAGCGTCTCAATCACGCGCATGTTCATCCTGAACACGCAGCGCAGCGGCATCAAGGGCAGCAACACCGTCAACAATTTCTCTTTCACCAACGGCAGGATCGAGAACTCCGGCACGTCGCTGCTCGCCGGTTCGCAGGACGCCAACATCGCGTTCAACGACCAGAGCGGCACGGAGAACAACGTCTCCGGCGTCGTCACCATTACGGGCAACACGCTGCTGAACGCCTTCTATCACGGCGTTGACATCTTCAACTTCGCCGGGACGATCAGCGACGCCCAAATCTCCGACAACGTGATCACGAGCAGCACCGCCGTGGGGAACTCGCTCGGCTCCGGCATTCGCTTCGTCGCCTTCGGGTCGGCGGGCGCGACGGCCAACATCACGAAGGCCACGCTCAACAACAACACCATTAACAATTTCCCGAGCAACGTGGGCTTGCAGGTGCAATGCGGCAACGCGAACACCAGCGGCACTGCTCCGGCCACCATCTGCGGCACGAACGGCAGCGCCACGAATATCATTCACATCACGAACAACAAGATCAACGTTCCCGGCCTCGGCTCCACCGTCAAGACCGGCAACGAGGGCATGATCGCGCTCGTCAACGGCCGCGGTCAGGGCAACTTCAACATCTCCTCCAACAACATCCAGCAGAACCTCGGCACGTCGCTCTCGCACTCGGCGTTCGGGCTGGCGACCGTCACCTCGACGATTAACAGCAACACCATCGTCGCCAACAACATCAACGCCGCGCAGGGCATCGGCGTCGGCACGAGCGTCACGGCCGGGTTCGGCACGAACACGCCGGTGATGACGACCTCCATCAACAGCAACAACATCAGTCAGGTGGATGGCAACGGCATCCTCGCCGTGGCGCGCGACAACGGCAACGGCATGCTGAACGTGACCATCAAGAACAACACCGTCGCCGCGCCGCTGACCGGCGTGCGACAGGGCATCCGCATTGACGCCGGCAACTCGACCGGCGACAACGACGTCTGCCTCGACATCTCCGGCAACACGAGCGCGCCGAGCGTCGGTCAACCGGCGGCCTTGGGTATCGGCCTGCGCAAACAGGGGACGAGCACCACCGTCAACGCCTTCGGTATCGAAGGGATGGCGGCGACCGCCACGCCCGGCATCGAAACGTTCGTGAACGGCCAGAACCCGGCGGGCGGCGGCACGCTGCTCATCTCCGCCACCAGTGGCTTCTCCAACTGCTCGTCGGCTCCGACCTTCGCCGACGACGTGATCGTGCCGGCCTACCGCGACGCCGAGACACCCGCGAGCGTCCCGCCCGTCGTCAACACCAGCGCCGTCGCGCAGACGAAGGCAGCCGCGCAAAGCGAGTTTGCCCCCGTCTTGCAGAACGCCCCCGGCCTCGTCTCGCTGCCGCAGAGCGCGACCGCGCAAAAGGCCGCGAAGCTCTCCGACAGCAGCGTGTCGAAGGAAACAGACAAGGAAGTCAGCAAGTCCAAGACGCCTGACATTCAACCTTTGGTGAGCACCTTCCCGATTAGCATCGGCACGCTCGCGCCGGGCGACTCGGTCACCATCGTCTTCAGCGTGATGGTCAACCCGTCCATCCCGAACAACGTCACGACGGTGTCGAACCAGGGCACTTTCAGCGGCAACTTCGGCACGAAGCTGACCGACGATCCGAGCGTGGGCGGGGCGAGCGACCCGACGGTCACGGACATCCTGCCGCGGCCGAGCTACACCATCAACAACGCTTCGATACCCGAACCCTCCACGGGTTCCGTGAACATGCCGTTCACCGTCGCCTTGAGCTACGCATACGGCAGCCCCGTCTCGGTTGATTTCGCGACCGCCGACGGAACGGCGACCGCAGCGGGCGGCGACTACACGCCGACCAGCGGCACGCTCAACTTCGCCGCGGGGCAGACGTTGCAGACGATCTCCGTGCCCGTCTTCGGCAACGGCGACACCTCGGACGAGAACTTCACCGTGACGCTCTCCAACGCGGTCAACAGCGTGCTCGGCGCGACCGTCACGGCGACCGGCACGATCACCGAAGCCAGCCCGCCGGGACGCGTGCTCATCAGCGAAGTTCGCACCTCCGGCCCCAATGGCGCGGGCGACGACTTCGTCGAGTTGTATAACAATCAGGATGTCGCGCAGAACATCAGCGGTTGGGCACTCTACAAGAGCGGCGCAACCTGTCTCGCGACGCCCGTGCTCATCGCCGTCATCCCGGCGGCCACGACCATTCCGGCGCGTGGTCACTACCTCGTCGTCGGCCCGGCTTACAGCCTCGCCGCGAGCGCGACCGGCAACGCCACCGTCGCAGCCGTCTCTGACATCGAGGCCGACCGCAACATCGGTCTCTTCAACACGTCCAACGTGTTGAACCTGAGCACGACGACACGCGAAGACGCGGTCGCCTTCGACGTGAACGCGGGCGGCGGTAACAACTGCGACCTCCTCCGCGAGGGCGCGACTCTCCTGTCTGCGGGCGGCAGCGCATCGCAGCACAGCTTCGCGCGCAACCTGATCACGGGCTTGCCGAAGGAGACGAACGACAACGCGGCCGACTTCCTGCTCGTCACGACGACGCCCGCGGTCGCTGTCGGCAACAACCTGACGCCGGTACTCGGCGCGCCGGGGCCGGAGAATCTGGCCTCGCCCATCCAGCGCAACGCCGTCGTCAAGTCGTCGCTGATTGACCCGATGGTCGCCGCAGCGGCACCACCCAACCGCGTCCGTAGCTCGTTCGGCGCAAACCCGACGAACGCAGCCTTCGGCACGCTCTCCTTCCAGCGCCGCTTCAAGAACACGCTCGGCGTGCCCGTGACGCGGCTCCGCTTCCGCATCGTTGACTTGACGACGATCAACAACCGCACGGCCGGACAGTCCGACCTGCGCGTCCTCTCTTCGACGGGTACGGTCACGAACTCGGCTGGCAACACCGTGGTCGTGGTCAACGGGCTGACGCTCGAAACGCCGCCGCAACCGAACGGCGGCGGGTTGAACTCCACGCTCTCGGTGGTGCTGCCGGGCGGCGGTCTCGCGCCGGGCAACACCATTGACGTGCAGTTCCTCCTCGGCGTGCAGGAGCAGGGCGCATTCAGCTTCTTCATCAACGTGGAAGCGCTGCCCGGCTCCGGGCCTATCCCGGACGAGGCCACCGGCACGACGAAGGCGGGCATGACCGGCAAGCAACGCAACGCCGACGCCACCAACGCCACCCCCGCGGGTGCGGCGGATGACGCGGGGCAGAAGCAGCCGAAGGAGCAATAACCGACAACCCTTAAGGCTTTCGCTCGCGCCGCAAGGCAGCGGGCGAAAAGGAAGAGGCCGCCAGTGCAGCGAGGGCACGGGCGGCCTCTTCAATTTGGAAACGGAAGACAGTCCGTAGTCAGTTGTCCGTGGTCAGTTGTCAGTTGTCAGTTGTCAGTTGTTCAAGACTAATCTTTAGCGATTCGGATGATAGCCACACGCAACGGACAACTGACCACGGACAACTGACAGCCTCCCCTTCAATCGCTCCACACGCGCGTGAAAGCCTCTGCCAGTTGGTCGCGCCAACTTGTCCAGTTGTGCCCGGCGGCGGCTTCGCGATAGGCGACCGGGTAGCCCTTGCCCGCGAGCAGCACGCGCACGCGCCGGTTCACTTTCCAGATCGGTTCAAGCAGTCCCACGTCGAAATAAAACTTCAGCGGCCGCGCCGTCCGCATCGGCTCTAACCCGGCGAGCGCCGTCACCACGCGCTCGTCGTCAATCTGGAAAGCCGTGGACTGCCCGGCCACGCGTGCGAACACGTCCGGGTGTTTGAGCGCCGTCCAGACCGAGATGACGCCGCCGAGACTCGCGCCCATCAGAGCGCGCTCGTCGCGCTCGGCGCGCGTGCGATAGCGCGCGTCAACGAACGGCACGAGTTCAGTCGCCATGAAGGCCGCGAACTTGTCGTTCGCCCAGTACTCCTTGAAGCGATCCACGGGGTTGACGAAGACGATGATGAAGGGCGCGACTTTCCCTTGCGTGATCAACTGCTCGGCGACGGCGACCGCGCGCGCACGCGTCCCGTACTCGATGCCGTCCTGCAAGTACAAGACGGGGTAACGCTCGCCGCCGCCGCGCGCGTAAGAAGGCGGCAGGTAAATTTGTATCTTGCGGACGCCGCCGTCGAGCGAGGCGGTGGGCGCGTCCAGACTCTCCAGCGTGCCGCGCGTGTCCCACTTCGCCTCGGCCACCGCCGACGGGCGATAGCCGGGCATCACGAAGAAGTTGTTGAAGCCGCCCACGCCGTTGTCGAGTTTCTGCTCGTTCAACGGATCGTTCGTCCACTCGCCGTCGGCGATGAACTTGTATTCGACCCGCGCGTCGCGCGCGAACTTCATCGTCAGGTAGCGCACGTCCGTCCCCGGCAGTTCGCGCAGGTACAGGCGGCGCGGACTCCAACTCGTAAAATCGCCCACCGCCTCCACGCGCTTCGCCTTGCCGCGATAGACGAACGTCACCTCGTCGCCTTCCACTTGCGGAGAACGCTCCGCCTTCCGCAGACGTTCCGCGAGCGCGGGCGAGGCTTGCGTCGCCGCTTCGTGCGCGCCGAACTCCGCTTTCGTCAGCCCGCGCAACTGGACGCGCCGAAACGCCGTCGCGCCGTTCGATTTGTGCATGCCGATGACCACCGTCGAATCTCCTTCGGGCACGCGCACGTTCAACTCGAACGCGCCCCGCTGTTTGATCTCCACCTCGCGCGCCTCGCCGTTCACGAGCGCGTAGACGCGCGTGTCCGCCTCGATGCCGCCGCCCAGATTGACGACTGTGCCCGCCTCCACCGGCGGCCGCGCCTCTTCGGCGTCGCCGCTCGACGCGCCGCCCGCGTCCGCCGGGATGTGCTTGGCCGCGGCGTAGCGCGCCGCCACGATGTCGGGCGTCTCAAGGTTGCGCCCCTCCGCTAGGTTCGCGGCGAGACGGATGAACTGCGCCATCGTCCACGCGAGCGGCGTCGCCGAACCCGTGCCCTCGCCGAACTTGAACGACTCGTTCGGCGCGTCGCGCCTGTCCCAGATTTGTTCGGGCAGCATCAAGCCTTCGTTCGCGAAACCGAGCATGTGGTCGAGCCGTATCCGCGCCGCCGCCCGCTCACCGCGCGCGAGTTCATACTGCCCGCGCTCGCCCGCGAGCAAAGCCCACAAACGCCCCTTGCCCGTGTACTTGCCGTCGAAGTTCCACGGCCGCCCGTCGTCCATCTCGCCGTAGCCGTCGTGGTTGTAGCGATACCACGCCGCGCCGTTCGGCGTCTCCACCTTGATCAACTTGTCCACCACGGCGATTGACTTTGCGATCAAAGGATCGTCGGCGCGCTTGATGCCGAGACGCACGAGTTCGAGAAAGCCCGCATCCACATACTCGCGCTCGTCGTAGTCCGCGCCGCCGTTCCCCGCGTTCATCGGGTCGCCGTCGTTCGGGTCGTCGTCGGCGTGCGCGATGCGCAGGTAGTAGTTGCCGTCGCCGTACTTGCCGGTCGAGGTCGCCGTCCAGCGTTCGACGTTGCGCGCCCACTCGTCGGCCGTCGCCAGATAAATTGCCGCCGACGCCCCGGCGTCGTTGCGCCGCGCGATCTCTGCCGCGCAGACGAGTCCGGCGATCTCGGCGGCGATGGTCGAAGGCGAGTGGCCGGGCTTCTCTTCCCAACGCTCCTGCGGCGTGCGCGCCCCCGTGCGCACGAGGAAGTCTGCGGCGGGGCGCACGTGCTTCGTCCACGTCTCGTTGTCCGTGCGCCCAAGCGTGTAAGCGAGGATGAGCGGGAAGGCCACCTCGTCAAGTTGGAGCGAACCCCAGAACGGCCGCCCGTCGAGCCAGGAGTTTTGCGGGAAACTGCCGTCCGGCTTCTGCTGCACTTTGAACAAATAATTCAACGCGCGATCCGCGCCCGCCTTGTCGCCGAGCGCGTAGAGCGCGGTCGCCACCTGATAGAGATCGCGCGACCAGACGAGATGATAGCCGCCGACGTTCGGCTCGTTGGCCGTCGCGCCGCCGCCCCACGGCACGGAGAGCGAAGCGATGTTCGCCCCGCGATAAGTCTTGTCCTCGTGCGCCCTCAAGATCATCGCCGCCATGTCGAACTGCGCTTGATACTTCGCTTCGACGCGACGCAGCGACACGAGATACTCGTGCCACCCGCGCTCGTAATCCTCGCGCACGCGCGGGAAACTTTTCAGCAGCGAGGTGCGCGCGTTAGCTAACGCCTCCTCCACATCTTTCCCGAAGCCGAGCGCGATTGTGAAAGGCTGCGACGCATTCACGCGCGCCACCTGCACGACGTTGCCGTCCGCCGCGCGCAGGTATCGGTTGACGATTCGCCCCGACGCGCGTAACTGCGTGAGGCCGTCGCTCGTGCCGAGATAGCCGTTCGTCGCGTCCGTGAAATTCGCGCCCGACGCGACGAGCGCGGAAGTTTTGTCTGCGTCAGAGGCGAGCAGTGCGTCGCCTTGCAGCCACGCCGAATCGTGCAGGCCGCTGTTGTTCAAAGACGGATCGTAATAGACGTAGAGGGCGTCCGTCGGGCGCGGGTTGCGGCTCTTGAACTCCACGTTGATGAGAAGCGTGTGCCGTGCCGGGTCGGTCACGTAAGTTTTCGTGATCGTCCACGCGCCCGACTTCGCCGTGTTGATCTGTCGAAACGTGAGCGCGCGCCCGTCAACGACCTCGACGCGGTGCGTCGCGTCGTCGCGCTCGGTCTCGACGCGGCCGCCCGACGACACGACGACGAACTGCAACTCTTGCGAGTTAGCCACGTCCACGGTCGGGTAATAGACTTCCGTCAACACGCCGTCGCCGAACGTGAACCACACCTTCGATGCGAGCGTGTTCGACGTGCCGACGCCCTGCTTCCCCGCCCCCGGCCAGTGCGCCTCCGCGCCCGGCGCGCCCGGCGCGAGGTTGCTCCCCGCCGCGTCTTCCTGCGCCCGCGCCACACTGACGCCGCCGCACGTCAACGCCAAAACAAAAAGGACGCACCACCAAGATGCGCCCCGCACAAGTTTAACTTTCATCATTCCCTCTTCCCGTTAGTTGTTCCTCAATAACACTCATCCCGTCCTCGTCCTTTGCGCCTCCAGCGCCTTTGCGTGAGATATCTTTTTATGAAAGAAGATAACTCACGCAAAGGCGCTGGAGGCGCAAAGAAGCAGTTAACTCGTCACTCGTCACCTGTCACTGCTCTTGTCACCCCTGCTTGCGCCCGAGCATGTCGAGGCCGACGGCCGTGACGAGGATCGCGCCCTTGATGATGTACTGCGAATATGGCTGCACATTTAGCAGCGACATGCCGTTGTCGAGGCTCGCCATGAACAGCGCGCCGAGGCACGCGCCGAAGACCGTCCCGCGCCCGCCCATCAAACTCGTCCCGCCGATGACGCACGCCGCGATGGCGTCGAGTTCGAGCAAGTTGCCCGCGTCGGGCGACGCGCTGCCGACGCGTGCCGTGTAGATGAGCGAGGCCGCGCCCGCCAGCACGCCCATGATGCAGAAGACCGCCCAGATGTGATTGCGCACGTTGATGCCGGAGAGCCGCGCCGCCTCCGGGTTGCCGCCGATGGCGTAGAGGTAGCGGCCGAACGTCGTGCTCTGCGTGAGGAACGCGCCCGCCAGGGCGACGACGATCAAGATGATGACCGGGATCGGAATCCCCTCCGAAGCGTTCATGTGCCGGATGAACAGCACGACGACGAGCGACGGCACGACGACGCTCAGCACCAGACCGAGCGCGCCCGTCTTCCCCAGCCCGTAACGCTGGCGCGCGCGGTGTCGCCTCAGGTTCATCCAGACAATCGCCGCGACCGCCACGAGCGCGAACGCGAGTCCGACCGGGCGCGTCACGAACTGCTGCCCGATGGCCTTGAAGCCCGGCAGCGTGATCGGGATCGTCTCGCCCCGCGTCATGCCGAGCACGAAGCCGCGCCACGCGAGCAGCCCGCCGAGCGTGACGATGAAGGCCGGGATGTTCGCGTAGGCGACGAGCGCGCCCTGCGCCTGCGACACGCCGACGGCGACGACGATGGCCGCGAAGATCGTCGGCACGAGTCCCCACCCGTTCTGCGCCGCCTGCGCGGTGGCCGCTATGCCGCCGATGAACCCGACGAGCGAGCCGACCGACAGGTCTATGTTGCCCGTCACGATCACCATCAACATGCCGACGGCGAGCACGCCCGTCACGGCCGTCTGCCGCATCAAGTTCGAGAAGTTGCGCGGCGATAAGAATAAGCCTTCCTGAATCCAAGCGAAGCTGAAAAAATAAACGACGTGGTTCTTGACCATGAGGGCAAAGCCCCCAAGCCCCTCCCACTCGCGAAAACTGGGACAGCCCGAAGTGACGTAGTGGAAGAACACCCAGATCAAAACTAACGCGAGCAACAGCGTATAGGCGCGCAACGCGTCGGTCGGAATCTTAAAACCGCCGATGCGAATCTGCCGCGTCAACTCCGCGTCGCCGGGCGCGGGCGTCACGTCGGCCGTCACGGGCGGGCGATCAACTACCGGCTCATTTGGTGGATGGCTCATGGACAACTCCGAAGAGAACTCAAACTTAAGACGACATAAAACTCAAGCGGCGTGTTGCGCGTTCCCCGTCGCGCAGGCCATGACTTTTTCCGGCGTCGCGTTGTTGCGCGCGAACTCGCCCGTCACGCGCCCTTCGTGCAGGACGAGCACGCGGTCGGAGAGGCCGAGCACTTCCGGCAGTTCCGAAGAGACGAGCACGATGGCGAGGCCGGACTTCGCCAGTTGGTTGATCTGCGCGTAGATTTCCTGCTTCGCGCCCACGTCTATGCCGCGCGTCGGCTCGTCCAAAAAGAGCACGCGCGGGTTCGTCAACAGCCACTTGGCGAGCACGACCTTCTGCTGGTTGCCTCCCGATAGCGTGCCCGCGACGGTGAAGACCGAGTTGGCCTTGACGCGCAACTCGCGCATCGAGCGATTGCCCTCGGCCGCTTCGCGGTCAACGTTCGTCACGAAGCGTCCGGAGATGCGCGTGAGTCCGGCGAGCGTCATGTTGTTCAGGATCGTCTGGTCGAGCACGAGGCCGAAGCGTTTGCGATCTTCCGTGACGAAGCCGAGGCCGTGGCGGATGGCGTCGGCCGGACTCTCGATCCCTACGCGCTTGCCTTCAATCAGCACCTCGCCCGACGTGCGCCCCGCGTGCGCGCCGAAGATCGCCATCAACAGGTCGCTGCGCCCCGCGCCCATCAATCCGGCCACGCCCAACACCTCGCCGCGTCGCACCGCGAAACTCACGCCGTCAACCAACTTCTTCCCGGCCACGTTCGGGTCTTCGACCGTGATGTCGCGCGCCTCGAACACGACGCCGCCCTGCTCGTGATCGGGCGTGGGGAAAATGTCTCCGACTTCGCGCCCGACCATCCGCGCGATGACCTTCGCCTCGTTGAGCGCACGCGCCGGTTCAGTCCCGACCGTGCGCCCGTCGCGCAGGACGGTGATGCGGTCGCTCATGCGAAACACCTCGTCCAGTTTGTGCGAGATGTAGATCATGCCGACGCCGCGCGTCTCTCTCAGTTCGTTGAGGATGCCGAAGAGCGTCTCGACTTCCGTGCCGGTGAGCGCGGCGGTCGGCTCGTCGAGGACGAGGAGGCGCGCCTCGTGCGAGAGGGCTTTGGCGATCTCGACGAGTTGCTGCTGGCCGATGCCTAAGTTGCGGATGGGCGTGCGCGGGTCGAGCGGGAGGCGTAAGGAGTCGAGCAGTTGACGCGCGCGCGAGTAGAGTTCGTCCCAACGGATGACGCCGAGGCGGCGCGGCTCGCGCCCCAGAAAAATGTTCTCACCAATCGTCATCTCTTTGACGAGCGAGAGTTCCTGATAGATGACGGCGATCCCGGCGACCTCGGCGTCGCGCACGCTCTTGAACTGTTTGAGCGCGCCTTCGATGCGAATCTCGCCGCCGTACTCCGGGTAAGGATAGACGCCGCCGAGTATCTTCATCAGCGTGGACTTGCCCGCGCCGTTCTCGCCGACGAGCGCGTGAAACTCGCCGCGCTTGAGATCGAAGGTCACGCCGTCGAGCGCGCGCACGCCGGGGAAGGTCTTCGTGATGTCGCGCATCTCAAGGAAGGGCGCGGCGTCGGGCGTGCCGTCCGTCGGGTTCGTCGGGTTCGCCGTCGTGTTCGTCATGTCGTTCGTCAACCGCGGCGGGCGACGGGCGCGTCCGCGTTCCAGATGTCGGCGTGGATTTTCCAGGTGCCGCCATCGTTCTTCCAGAGCACGATGTACTTGCCGGACTGCTCGACGCGCTCACCGCCGCCGCCCGGCACTTCCATGCCGAGCGTGAACCGCCCGATCTCCGTGGCGAGGTCGCCGCCGCTCGTCTCCACGTCTATCGTTTCGAGCGTGGCCGCTTTGATCCCCATCTTCATCGCGCCCTGCCAGAAGGCCGTGATCGCCTCCGTCCCGCTGAGCGCGGGCGCGTCGGGCGGCATCAGGCGCGCGTCCGCCGTGTAGAGCGCAGCGATGCCCGCCGCGTCGCCGCGCCCGAAGATTTCGGCAAACTTCAAGTTGGTCTTTTCGATCACCTTACGAACATCTTCCATCAACATAGCCTCCTTAAAACTTTAAAGTTTCGGGCACTGATCGGCGGGAATCTTCTCGCAGATTTTTTCGAGCGTCTGGTAGCCGTCTTTGACGACGATGCCGATGTTGTTCTTGTCCACAGCGAGCGGTTCGTAGAGCATCGAAGGCACTTTCTTCCGACCGTTATCAACCGTGTCGTTCGTCTCGACCTGTTGCCCGCGCGCGAGTTTGAGCGCGGCGTCAACCGCGCCGTAGGCGAGCGGCTGGATCGGCTTGTAGATGGTCATCGTCTGCTTGCCCTCGACGATGTATTGGAGCGAGGCGAGGTCTGCGTCCTGCCCGGAGACCAACACTTTGCCCGCGAGCCGCTGCCCGTCGAGCGCCTGAATCGCGCCGCGCGCCGTGCCGTCGTTGGCGGCGATGACGGCCACCACCTCGTTATTGAACTGCGTCAGCGCGTTCTCCACGATGTTCAGAGCCTCGCTCGCCAGCCACTCGCGCGCCGGTTGATCGACGACGATCTTAATGTCGCCGCGATCCACGGCGGGCTTCAAGATGTTCATCTGCCCGTCGTGCAGCAGGCGCGCGTTGTTGTCCGTGGCCGACCCTTGCACGACGACGTAGTTGCCCTTCGGCGCGCGTTTGAGGATGTAGTCGGCCTGCAACTCGCCGATCTTGATGACCTGATGCGAGACGTAGAGGTCAACGTCCGAGTTCTTGATCAAACGGTCGTAGCTGATAACGGGCACGCCTTCGCGGTGCGCCATCTCGACGATGGTCGCCGCGATCTCGCTGTTGTGCGGAGCGACGATGAGCACGTCAACTTTTTGCGAGAGCAAATTCTCGGCCTGCTTGATCTGCAAGTTGTCGTCGCTGTTCGCCACCTGCACGGAGAGTTGCGCGCCGAGTTCCGCCGCGCGCTTCTCCACCAAATCCTTGTCGCGCTGCCAGCGTTCCTCCTTGAGCGTGTCCATCAGGAAGCCGATGAAAACTTTGTCGTTCGCCCCCTTCTTCTGGCGCGTCGCGCCCGCGCTGCCCGTGCCCCCGGCGTTCTGGCTGCCGCCCGCACTGTTGCCGTCGCCGCCGCTCGTACACGCGGCGGCCGTGGCGAGCACCACCAACAGCAAGGCCGCGAGGAAATGTTTGCTTCTGCCCATGAATACACGCTCCTTCAATGTGTCCAATGTGTCGTTAGAATTGCCGGGGAGTTCCCACAGTCGTGTGTCAACGGGGTCAGGATGGCGTGCATCCGAACCCGAAATTTGCGAGACCGGCACAAGGCGGCCGCGCGCGCTGCGTTGGATCAGTAAAAACTAAAACTGTCTGATCGGTGGCCGTAGCTTAACAAAGGGGGAGGGTAGATTTCCATTGAATTTTTAGCGGTCGAGTGATAAGTTGCGCTCAACCTTAATTGTTCAATCGAATTATGGCTTACAACTTGGGGGCGACTTCGCCCCAACTGTACTCTCAAAAGAGTCCGGCAGCCACCGGAAAGTGAAGACGTTTTCTACTGACCTCACTCGGCTGGCATGCTTCCGCGCACCTTGCGCCGGAAGACCTGCCATGCGTGAGGCCCTCGTGGAGGTTCAAATGATGAGTCTACGGCCGACCGATCTTCTCCGCACGATCTTCTGCGGCGCGCTCCTCTTACTCTGCTGCGCCGCTACGACTGCGAACGCACAGTTCAGAGCCAACATTCAAGGCACGGTCTCCGACCCGACCGGCGCGGTCGTCCCCGGCGCGACCGTCACGCTGATTAACAACGAGACCGCCAAGTCGCAGACGACCGTGACGAGCGACGAAGGCTTTTACCGCTTCTCAGGTCTCGCTCCGGGCAAGTACACGATCACCGGCGAGCGCGAGGGCTTCGCGCGGCAGGAACTCAAAGACATCATCGTCAGCGGCGAAGACACTCAAGGGTTCGACATCACGCTGACGACCGGCCAGATCGGCGAGACGGTGACGGTCGTCAGCGACTCTGTGCCGCTCTTAGAAACCGAGACCGGCAACGTCCGTGGCGTGATCACGGCCGAAGAGGTGCGCCGCCTGCCGCAGGTCGGGCGCAACCCTTACGAACTGGCGCGCACCGCGCCCGGCGTGCTCGGCGACACGGCGCGCGGCGGCACGGGCAATCAGGCGCAGTTCATTCCCGGCGTCGAGGGCGTCGGCGGCGGCTCTAACTCCGGCGTCTTCCAGACGGAGAACCAGACGCAGATCAGCGCCAACGGCCAGCGCGTGTCCAGCAACAACTACATGGTTGACGGCGTGAGCGTCAACAGTCTCGGTCTGGGCGGCGCGGCGGTCGTGACGCCGAATCAGGAGTCGGTCAAGGAAGTTTCCGTCGTCACCAGCAGCTACTCGGCCGAGGACGGGCGCAACACCGGCGCGCAGATCAAGGTCGTCTCGCAGAACGGCACGAACGACTTCCACGGCTCGGCCGTGATCAACTACGGCTCGCCCAAACTCAACGCCTTCAACCAGTATTTCGGCAGCCCCACCGCCCCGCGCGCGCCCGGTCGCGTCGAACAGTACGAGCGCAAGTTTGCGGGAAGCATCGGCGGCCCCATCTACCTGCCGCGCTTCGGCGAAGGCGGCAAGTCTTACTACAGCGGCAAGAACCGCCTCTTCTTTTTCGCCTCGTACGAAGGCTTGCGCCGCAGCAACACCAACTTCAGCGACATCTTCATCGAGACGCCGGAGTTTCGCGATTACGTCTCGCGCGTGCGCCCCGGCGGCTTCGCCGCGCGCCTCTTCAACACGCCCGGCATCACTCCGCGCGTCATCGCCACCGGACTCGCCACGTCCGGCCCGAACGGCCCGAATCAGGCTATCAACGGGCAAGCCGGATTGAGTTTCGACATCGGCTCGATCAACTCGCCCTTCGGGCAGAACGTCAACCCCACGCCGACCGGCTTCTTCGACGGCATCCCCGACGTGACGCTCGCACGCGTGGCGATCCCCAACAGCACGCGCGGCAACCAGTACAACGCGCGCTTCGACTACAACCTCAGCCAGCGCGACTCGTTCGCGCTCAGCATGTACTTCACCAAGCTCGGCAGCTTCTCCGGCTCGTCGAGCGGGCGGCCGTTCGAGGACATCTCCTTCCAACCGTTTAACTCCGCCGTCGCCCTGACCAACATTCACACGTTCTCGCCCACGGTCTTGAACGAGGCGCGCTTCAATTTCACGCGCTTCAACGCGAACGAACTCGCAGACCTCGGCGCGGAGAATCTCTCCGTCCCGCGTTTGCAGATTCAAGGCTTCGGGCAGGGGTTCAGTTTCGGCGGCGCGCCGAGCTTCGGCATAGACCGCGGCCGTCCCAACAACCGCACGCAGAACACCTACGAACTCCGCGACGTGTTGACGTGGGTGCGCGGCAATCAGGCCATCAAGTTCGGCGGCGAGGCGCGCAACGAACAGGACAACAACAACCTCGTGTCGGGCGCGCGTCCTGAGTTCGTCTTCAAGAGCCTGCTCGACTTCGCCAACGATTCCGTCTTCTTCCAGAACATAGACATTGACCCGCGCACCGGCGGCGCGGCCAACGGCCAACGCTACTTTCGCTCCAACACCTACGGCCTCTTCGTGCAGGACGACTGGAAGGCCAGACCCAACCTGACGCTCAACATCGGCGTGCGCTACGAGTACCAGACGCCTTTGACGGAGAAAGAGGGGCGGCTCACCAACTACGTCCTCGGCCCGAACGGCATCGTTGACGGGCGCGTCGTCCCGGTCGAACGCCTTCATAAGCCCGACCGCAACAACTTCGCGCCGCGTCTCGGCTTCGCCTACTCGCCGCGCATCAAATCGTTCGGCGGGCTGCTCGACGAAGATCGCGCCGTCATCCGCGGCGGCTTCGGCATCGCCTACGACCGCATCTTCTCTAACCTGTTGAGCGGCGCGCGCGGCAACACGCCGTTCTTCGCGCGCGTCGGCCTCTGCTGCTCCGGCACGCTCAACGCCGCCGAACCCGGCCCGATTCTCTACTCCTTCGCCGTCGCCGGGTCGCCCTTCGTCTACCCGCTGAACCCGGCCTTGCTTCGCGGCATTGACCCGCTGACGGGCGGCCTGCTCGACCCGAACCCGCAAACGCTGCCGGGCGGTTTCATCCGCCGCGACATCCCCGTCGAGATCAACGGCTCGCCGGAGAACTTGCCGAACTCCTACATCTACAACTACTCGCTCGAACTCCAGTATCAACTGACGCGCAAGACCGTCGGCTCCGTCGGCTACGTGGGCAACATGGGGCGCAAACTGATTCGCACCATTGACCTCAACCGCTTCATCCCCGGCGACACTTTCGACTTCAACCGCGACCGCGTGCAGACGGCCGACGCGCGCGGCAACCCCGTCACGCCGCGTCTCACCGGCAACCCGAACTTCGACCGCATCTTCTTCCCGCTGCCCGACGTAAATTCGAGTTACAACTCGATGATCCTGCGCGTCACGCGCCAGTACGCGCGCGGCCTTCAGGGCGAAGCCATCTACCGTTGGAGCAAGAGCATCGACACGAGTTCGTTCGGGCGCGGCACGCAGCAAGACTACCCGATTGACCAGAGCCTCATGCGTGGGCCTTCCGATTTCGACGTGCGGCACAACTTCACGGCGAGCTTCCTCTGGGACGTGCCGTTCTTCCGCAACCGCGAAACTCTGGCGGGCAAGTTGCTCGGCGGCTTCCAGTTGAACGGCATCCTGACGGTGCGTTCGGGCTTCCCCTTCACGCCCATCGTCTTCGCTCCGGACGTGGCCGACCCGAACGGCGACGGCATCCTGCCCGACCGCCCCACGCAATACTTCGGCGGCGACATCAGGGGCGGCTCGAATCAGGATTTCATCAACGGCATCTTCGGCACGCGCGGACCGGAAATCTTCGGCGTCTTCCGCGACTGCAACGACTTCCCGCGACGCTGTTTCAATAGCGCCGTTCGCGGCGCGCCGGGCATCGGGCGCAACTCTTTCCGCGGGCCGGGCTATCGTTCGCTCGATTTGAGCGTCGTCAAGCAGACGGGCTTGCCGGGCTTCCTCGGCGACGCGGCGAACCTCGAACTCCGCGCCAATTTCTTCAACGTCCTGAACCTGCTGAACCTCCCCTCGTTCCAACCGGCGACGGATCAGGTAAACATCACGCACCCTGACTTCGGGCGCGCGACGTTCGGCCTCGCCGGGCGCGTGGTCGAACTGCAAGCGCGGTTCAGTTTCTAAGGAGCGTTTCCAGAGCGGCGCGCGAATCGGGTAGACGACTCAATCGTCCTGCCCGTTCGCGCGCCGTTTTTCCGAGGAGTCCGGTTCTATGTCGCTATTCAATCTCCGGCGTTCGTCTGCCACACGCGCGCGCCGCTTGCTGGCTCTCGCGCTCGTCGCCGTCACCCTCTTTGTTAATGCATCCTTCACCACCACGTCGGCGCAGCCGCGACAACAACAGCAACCCTCTGTCGAACGCAAGATCAATGCCCTGCTCGCGCGCATGACGCTCGCCGAAAAACTCGGCCAGCTACAGATGCTCGACGGCGAAGCCAACGGCAACTTCCGCCCCGAACACCGCGACATGGTGCGACGCGGCCTGCTCGGCTCGACTTTGAACGTGCGCGGCGCGGCGCGCGTCAACGAATTGCAGCGCATCGCTATAACAGAGTCGCGCTTGAAGATTCCCGTCCTCTTCGCCTTCGACGTGATCCACGGCTACCGCACAGTCTTCCCCGTGCCGCTCGGCGAGGCCGCGAGTTTCGACCCGGCGGCGGCCGAACGCGCGGCCGAAGTGGCGGCGGCCGAAGCGTCTTCGGCGGGCGTGCGCTGGACGTTCGCGCCGATGGTTGACATCGCACGCGACGCACGTTGGGGGCGCATCGTTGAGGGCGCGGGCGAAGACCCTTATCTCGGCGCGGCTCTGGCGCGCGCGCGCGTGCGCGGCTTTCAGGGCGCGGACTACAGCGCGCCCGAACGCATCGTCGCCTGCGCCAAGCACTGGGTCGCCTACGGCGCGGCCGAGGCCGGGCGCGACTACAACACCGTGGACATGTCGGAGACGACGCTGCGCGAAGTTTACTTCCCGCCGTTCAAGGCGGCGGTTGACGCGGGCGTCGGCACGTTCATGAGCGCGTTCAACGACCTCAACGGCGTGCCGACCTCGGCCAACCCGTTCACGCTGACGGACGTGTTGCGCGGCGAGTGGAAGTTCGACGGCATCGTCGTTAGCGACTACGAATCCGTGAAGGAGTTGATCAATCACGCGCTCGCGGCCGACGAACGCGAGGCCGCCCGCCTCGCGCTCACAGCGGGCGTGGACATCGAAATGGTCTCGCGCCTTTACAACCAGCACGGCGAGGCGTTGCTGAAAGAACGCAAGCTCACGCCCGCCACGATTGACGAGGCTGTGCGGCGCGTCTTGCGCATCAAGTTCCGGCTCGGCCTGTTCGAGCGTCCTTACGCCGACGAGGCGCGTGAGAGCGTGACGATCATGCGCGCCGAACACGTCGCCGCCGCGCGGACGTTGGCGGCGCGTTCGCTCGTGCTGTTGAAGAACGAGCGCGGCGCGTTGCCGCTGGCGAAGGATTTGAAGTCAATCGCCGTCGTCGGGCCGCTCGCCGATTCGCCGAAGGACATGCTCGGCTCCTGGACAGGCGACGGCCGCGCCGAAGACGCCGTGACGCTGCTTCAAGGAATCAAGGCTAAGGTCGCGCCGCAGACGAAAGTGTCATACGTGAAGGGCGTCGCCGTCGAAGGCCGCGGCGTGACGGGCAACTACGACGCGCCGCCGCCCACGGCCTCGAACGCCGGGGGCACGAACGTCGCGCAGTCGAGCGACGAGGCCAGAAACTCCGTCACGCCGACCGACCGCGACGGCATCGCCGATGCGGTCAAGCTCGCGCGCGCGTCGGACGTGACCGTCGTCGCCGTCGGCGAATCGGCGGAGATGAGCGGCGAGGCCGCGTCGCGCACGTCGCTCGATCTGCCGGGCAGGCAGTCTGAGTTGATCCAGGCGATTCACGCGACGGGCAAGCCTTACGTCGTTGTGTTGATGAACGGGCGGCCGCTCACGATCAACTGGCTCGCGGAGAACGCGCCCGCGATTCTCGAAACGTGGTTCGCGGGGACGCAGGGCGGCCACGCCATCGCCGACGTGCTGTTCGGCGACGTGAACCCCGGCGGCAAACTGCCCGTCACGTTCCCGCGCGCCGTCGGCCAACTGCCGCTCTACTACAATCACAAGCGCACGGGGCGGCCGCCGACCGATCAGAAGTACACCTCGAAATATCTGGACGTGCCGTGGACGCCGCTCTATCCCTTCGGCTATGGCCTCAGCTACACGCAGTTTCGCCTGTCCGACTTGCGACTGAGCGCGCAGAGCATTCGGCCGGACGGGCAACTGACGGCGAGCGTGGAGGTGGAGAACACGGGCGCGCGCGCGGGCGACGAGGTGGTGCAACTTTACGTGCGCGACGTGGCCGCGAGCGTGACACGCCCCGTCAAAGAGTTGAAAGGCTTCGAGCGGGTGACGCTTGCGCCGGGCGAGCGGCGGCGCGTCGAGTTCCGGCTCACGCCCGCGCACCTCGGATTTTACAACCGCGCGCTGCGCTTCACGGTCGAACCCGGCGACTTCAAAGTGTTCGCCGGGACGAGTTCGGCAGACGGACTCGAAGCGAGTTTCAAAGTCGTCGGGCAGTAGCCGAGCGATGTAGTAATTGAGAGAAGTAGTCGAGTGAAGCAAGCGAGAGAAATTAGCCGGGAGAAGTTAGCCGGAGAAGTGTTCGAGAGAAGTAGCCGATGCGCGGTCAGTTTCGCCTGAGACGCACGACGACAAAGATGCGCCGCCCGTCGCAGAGGGGCTTCGCGTTCTTCTGCGCCGCGCTTGTTCTCGTCAACATCATCTGTCCGGCCGTCGCGCGTGGCAGAGGCTCACGCAGGAACGTGACGCGGGCGCGTTCGTCCGTGGCTCAGGTGCGTCCCGCCTCCACGCGTCTCAACGCGCGCGACGAGGCGTTGCTCGAAGACATGTCGCGCCGCGCGTTTCGCTACTTCCGGGAGCAGGCCGACGCTTCGACCGGCCTTGTGCGCGACCGCGCGCGCACCGACAATTCGCCGATTGATGAAAACCATCGCGACGTGGCGAGCATCGCCGCTACAGGCTTCGGCCTCACCGCGCTCTGCGTCGCCGCCGAGCGCGGCTGGATCAATCCGAGCGAGGCGCGCGAGCGCGTGCGCGCGACGCTGCGCTTTTTCGCCACGCGCGCCATGCACGAACACGGCTGGTTCTATCACTGGATGGACGCGCGGACGGGCGCGCGTCGCTGGCAGAGCGAGGTCTCTTCGATTGACACCGCGCTCCTGCTCGGCGGCGCGCTCACGGCGCGGCAGAAGTTTCAAGACGACGCCGAAGTCGTGCGTCTCGCCACACTCATCTACGAGCGCGTGGATTTCCCGTGGATGCTCAACGGTCACCCGACGCTGCTCTCGCATGGCTGGCGACCCGAAACCGGCTTCATCAAATATCGCTGGAACGCTTACAGCGAACACCTCATTCTCTACCTGCTCGCCATCGGCTCGCCCACGCACCCCATCACGCCGCGCTCCTGGTTCGCGTGGCAGCGCGAGCGCATCACCTACGCGGGCTACACCTACATCACCGGCGGCCCGCTCTTCATCCAACAGTACTCGCACGCGTGGGTGGACTTCCGCGGGCGACGCGAAAGCCAGTACCCTTTCACGGACTACTTTCAGAACTCCGTCGCCGCGACGCGCGCGCACCGCGCCTTCTGCCTCGCGCTCGCGTCTGAGTTTCCCGGCTACACGGAGAACGTCTGGGGCATCACCGCTTCGGACAGCGCGAAAGGTTATCTGGCGTGGGGCGGCCCTCCGCGCGATGCGGCGATTGACGGCACGGTCGTTCCCTCGGCGGCGGGCGGCTCGCTCATGTTCACGCCCGACATCTCCGTCCCTGCCCTGCGCGCCATGCGCGAACAGTACGGCGCGAGCGTCTACGGCCGCTACGGTTTCGCCGACGCCTTCAACCCGAACAACGGCTGGGTCAACCCCGACGTGATCGGCATCAACCTCGGCATCATGCTGCTCAGCGCGGAGAACGCGCGCACCGGCAACGTCTGGCGTTGGTTCATGCGTAACGACGAAATCACGCGTGCGTTGGAACGTGTCGGCTTGCGAAGTAGGACGTAAACGCGAAGGAGCAGTAGTTACATGAGCCGCGCAGCGTTCACTTCACCGCGCGGCGGAAGATACGGTAGCCCCACGCGTCGAGAGCGAGCGCGGGGAGGCTGACGGTGCGCGCGCGCGGCTGGTGTTCGGGCGCAGGCGCGTCGGGCGGGAGCGGCGGCGCAACGTCGGGCGTCACGTCCGCGAACACAGTGCCGCCCGGCGCTTCAATCGTGCCCGCGAACGGGCGGTTCGAGAAGTTGATCGCGACGAGCATCTGCTCGTCGCCCGCGCGGCGCAGGTAGGTGATGACGCGCGCCTCGTCGGAGTTGCGCAGCCACTCGACCGTGCCGCGACGGAGCGCGGTGCTCTGCCGACGCAGTTCGATGATCTGTTTGTAGAAGCGCGGGAACTCCGGCCGCCGCTCGGCCATCGGCCAGAAGATCGGGAGACGCTCGAACAGCGCGGGCGCGCCCGACTCGGTGGTGTCGCCAACTTCCATGCCGTTGTAGAGCAGCGGCACGCCGTCCAAAGTGAACATCAAGGCGGAGGCGGCGAGCACGGGGCGTTCGCCGAAGCGCGCGATGGCGCGTCGCTCGTCGTGGTTGTCGGAGAAGCGCAGGTGCAGAGCATTGCGCGGCCACTTCGCGTGCTCCTCTTCCCACGCGGCGCGCACCACGCTCGCGGGCGCGAGTCCCATCAACGCGTCCGACATGGCGTGGTGCAGCGGCCAAGAGTAGTCAACGTCGAAGGCTTTGACGAGCAGGTCGGGTTCGTGCCATTCGGCGAGCATGAAGATGTCCGGCTTGACGCGTTCGAGTTCGGCGCGCGCCGCCTCCCAGAAATCGGTGGGAACCATCCCGGCCACGTCGCAGCGAAAGCCGTCGAGGTCGTACTCGCGCAGCCAGAACTTGAGCATGTCGATCATGTAGGCGCGGAGCGCGGGATTGTCGTAGTTGAGATCGGCCACGTCCGCCCAGTCGGCGACGGGCGGGATGATCTTTCCGGCGCGGTCGCGCGTGTAGAACTCTGCCTTCGTCATCATCACGCTGTCCCAAGACGTGTGGTTCGCCACGATGTCAATAATGACTTTCTGGCCGCGGCGGTGCGCCTCCGAGACGAGTCGCTTGAGGTCGGCGGGCGTGCCGTAGTCGGGGTTGATGGCGTAGTAATCGCGCACGGCGTAGGGGCTGCCGATAGTGCCCTTCGCGCGCTCGCGCCCGACCGGGTGGATCGGCATCAGCCAGAGGATGTTGACGCCGAGTTGTTTCAAGCGGTCGAGGTCGGCGGTGATGCCGTTGAAATTCCCCTGCGGCGAAAAGGCGCGCGGGAAGATTTCGTAGACCACGCCGTCGCGCACCCACGCGGGCGTCGTGCGCGCCGACTCCTTCGAGAAGTCGCGCGGCGCGGGCGACGGCGTCTGCGCGCGCGCGACGTTGGTATCAAGTAACGAGAACATAATGATCACGAGCAGCGAAAGGACGAATTTGCACGACGAAACGTTCGCTGCCAGATTGCATGATGAAGTTTTCATATCGTTGGCGCGTTTACTTGCGACGGTAGTGCGGGCAATGGCCGCCGGGCGACGCGATGACCAGTTTGATCGGCCCCGCGCCTTCCGTCAGGGTGAACTTCACCGGCTCGGCGTGCATCTGCCCGCCCTCGAAATTGACGTGGGCATGCGCCCAGTAGGTCAGGCCGTCGAAGCCCGTCGCCTGATAGTGCCCTTCCTGCCCGTCAACTTTTTTAACGCGGGGCGGACTGCCATCCCACTCGTAGTCCAGGTCTTCCAAGTACAGAAAAGCATCGCCCACGGGGCGGCCGTCCGGCCACGTCACGACGATCTCGACGGCGCGGTCGGCGGGAGGCGGCAACAGTTGCAGATCATACGCGGGCAGATTCTCGCCCTCGACGACGGTAATCACCGTCGCCTGCGCCTCGCTCCAGACGCCGGGATAGTAAGTGCGCGGGCGGGAGGCGCGCTCGCCGGGCATGAGGAACAAATTAAAGAAGAGCAGGTAGCGGCCGGCCGGGATGGCCGGCAACACGTAATGCCCTTCCTGATCCGTGAAAGTGTAGTTGCCTTCGGAAGTTGTTTCCGCGCCGTCGGCAGCGATCAGAGCGACTTTAAATCCCGGCAGCGGACGCCCCTCCGCATCGAGCACGCGGCCTTTGAGGCTCACGTTCGAATAGGTGTGGAAATCGAGTTCGGCGCAGCCGCGCGCGCTCACCCGTGCGGGACTGGAACCGTCGGCTGCGGAGAGATGCGCCGGGTAGGCGGGCGTCACTTGATAATTGCCGGGCGGTAAATCCTTCAACTCATACTTGCCGCGCGCGTCGGTCAACGCCTCGAATGTTCGCTTGCCGCTGCGAGCCGTGACCTTGATGCCCGCGAGCGGCAACAGCCCTCCCTTGTCTTTCCCCACACTCAGGTCGGTGCGCACGATGCGCCCGAAGATTTTGGCGGTCGGGGCGGCGCGCGGCAGTTCGTTGACGTACTCCAAGTCCGCGGCGGCGTCTTCCAGCTTGCGCGTGCGGTTCATGGAAACGGTTAGCGTTCCGTCTTTCTCCTCGCTGAGATTCGCGTAGATGAAATAGGTCTCGCCCACGTCGAACCTGTAATCGCAGCCCGTATAACCGCCTACCGTCCTCATTTCCTGCTCTCCGTTGGGGAGGACGACGGGGGTCGGCATGATCTCCTCGTTGACCACTTCGGCCAGCTTGCCCTTCACGCCCTTATAGGCCGTCTCGACCGAAAAGCGCGTGATGCGGCGACGATAATTCCAGCGGGTGTTGCCTTCGCCCCGCTGGTAGATGTCGGAGTAGACCTCCTCCTTCACCGTGCCGACGAAGACCGCCTGCGCCCTCCAATACGCCTCGCACGGCGGCGCGTCATCATAGAATGGACAGAAGGCTTCGGCGCGCCCGGCGAGCGCGATGGTCAAAGCAAAGACCGCGAGCAGGGTTGAAAAATGTCGAGACTTCATCGCTGTTACTCTTAACCACGGCCACCCGCGAACACTTAGAATACGTATGTTTCAAGAACGTTGCGTCGGCTTGTCGATCAAGCCGGTGCTCGGCACGGGCTGCGCGGAGCCTTGCGGGATGATGGGCGTGTGCTCGTCGCCGCGAATCACGGCACGTTCGGGCACGTCGGCGTCGGCCACGTCGGTCACGCGCGTCACCATCAGCGCGGCGACGAGCAGCGACGCGCCGCCGAGCATCACCACGTAGAGCGGGTTGTTGCCGAAGGCGTAGCGCACGAGCGGTTGGAACGTGAACGAGGCGACGATCTCCGGGATGACGATGAAGAAGTTGAAGATGCCCATGTAGACGCCCATCCGCGCGGGCGGCAGCGCGCCCGACAAGATCGCGTAAGGCATCGAGAGGATCGAAGCCCAAGCGATGCCGACGCCGACCATCGAGAGCAACAGCACATACTGGTCGCGTATGAAATAGACCGAGAGCAGCCCGATGCCGCCGCAGACGAGCGCGGCGGCGTGGACGGTCTTGCGACTCGTCGCGGCGGCGAGTTTCGGCAGCGCGAAGGCGACGAGGAAGCAGACGATTGAATAGACGGCGAACGAGATGCCGCCCCACTCCTGACCGAGCGCGAAGCGCGGGTCGCGTTCGCTCGTCGCGCCGAAGACGTGGTAGGAAGTCGTCAGCCCGTAGAACATCCACATGCAGAAGAGGCCGAGCCACGTGAAGACCTGCACGACGGCGAGTTGCTTCATCGTCCGCGGCATCTCGCTCATGGCCGAAAAGATTTCGCGCAAGCCCGCGCCCCAGCCGCGGTGCTCGCGGCGCATCCGCTCGAACTCTTCCATGTCGTCGGGCGGGTACTCTTTCGTCGTGAAGACCGTCCACAGCACGGCGAGGAGAAAGGCCACCGCGCCGATCTTGAACGAGTACTGGATCGTCAGAGGGATGCCGCTCGGCGTCGTGCCCGTCACGCCGTACTTGCGGAAGAGGTAGGGCAAGGCGTTCGCCAGCGTCGCGCCGACGCCGATGAAGAACGACTGCATAACGAACCCGGCCGTTCGCTGATCCACGTTCAACTTGTCGGCGACGAAGGCGCGAAACGGCTCCATCGAGACGTTGATGCTGGCGTCGAGAATCCAGAGCATCCCCGCGGCCATCCAGAGCGTTGACGAATCAGGCATGAAGAAAAGCGCGACGCTCGCGCAGATCGCGCCGACGAGAAAGTAAGGGCGACGGCGACCGAGACGATTCCACGTGCGGTCGCTCATCGAGCCGATGATCGGTTGGACGAGCAGACCCGTCATCGGCCCGGCCAGCCAGAGGATCGGAATCTGATCGGGGTTCGCGCCGAGGTAGGTGTAGATGCCGCTCATGTTGGCGAGTTGCAAGCCCCAGCCGAACTGGATGCCGAGGAAGCCGAAACTCATGTTCCAGATTTGCCAGAAGCTCAAACGTGGCTTTTGCTGCGTCATCTCTCTTACTCCTTCATTCAAGGCGTGTCAGCGCGCGTAGAGGTTGATGTCTTCGAGTACGACTTCACGGTCGAGCGAGAGCGCGAACAGGAGCGCGCGCGCCATGTTGCGGACGTGCACTGCACCCCCGCGCGGCTCTTCGTCGCCGCCCGTGTGGTCAACGTCAACGAGGCCGGGGCAGAAGTTGAAGACGCGTATGTTCGCGCCGGTTTTGCGCGTGTGGTCGCGCAAGGATTCCGCGTAGCCGAGCAGGGCAAACTTCGAGGCGCAGTAGGAAGGCACGTCGGCGTAACCGTTCTTGCCCGCCTGCGAGGAGACGTTCACCACGTCGCCGAAGTCTTCACGGATCATGTAAGGCAGCGCGGCGCGCACGAGCCACATCGCGCCGCGCACGTTCGTCTCCAACACCTTGTCCCAGCCCGCCTCCGTGATCGCTTCGACAGACTCAGGGACGGCGAGGCCGGAGTTGTTGACGAGCACGTCAATCGCGCCGAAGCGTTGGGCGACCGAGTGCGCGAGCGCGTCGGTCTGCGCGAGGTCGCGTATGTCGAAGGCGTAAGGGTGGACGCGCTGCGCGCCGCAACGCGCGTTCAACTCGTCGGACGTCGCCTTGAGCACGTCATCGCGCCGCGACGCGATGACGACGGCGCGCGCGCCCGACTCGGCCAGCACCCCGGCGAACGCGCGCCCGATCCCCGTGCCGCCGCCCGTGATGAGCGCGACCTGTTCGGTCAAAGGTTTGTTACGTAGAGCCATGATTCGTCGTCCGTTCGTCTGCTCATTCGATTCGTCGTTCGTTCGTCTGCCCGTCAGTCGTTGCCGGGCACGTCAACGCGCCGGGGCGGTCGTCAAAATACTCGCGGAGCGCGGCGGCAGCGTGATCTTCAAGACGCCGCCCTGCGCGCGCACGTTGCCGATGGTGTCGAGGCGGTCGTCGAGCCGCGCGTCGGGCGCGAAGTTGGCCGCTGTGACGTTGAACTCAAGCGTCGCGGGGTTGCCCTCGTTGTTGATGGCGACGATGACCGAGCCGCGCTCCGTGACGCGCGCGTAGACGTATTGATGCGTGTCGGCGCGCAGCGTGACGAGCGTGCCGCGGCGGAGCGGTTCGAGTTCGGCGCGCAGGCGCGCGACGCGACGCGTGTGCTCGAAGATGTCCTGCTCGGCGGGCGTGCGCCCGGCGCGCGTGAAGGCGTTGCGCGCATCATTCGGGAAGCCGCCGGGAAAGTCCTGCCGCGTCGCCGGTTCGTCCGCGCCCGGCATGGCGATCTCGTCGCCGTAATAAATCTGCGGCACGCCGCGCGTCGTCAACAAAAAGGTGTGCGCCAGTTTCAGCCCCGCGACGGTCGCCCCCTGCTCGCTCATGAAACGCCCGTCGTCGTGGCTGCCGATGAGCGTGACGAGAAGGTCGGGATTGGTGTAGAGCCAATCCTTCGCGAGCAACTGCGCGACCTCCTTGACGGGCTTGCCGCTGGCGAAGGCGTGACGCGCCGGGTAAAAGAGCGGGAAGTCGAGCAGCGAATCGAGGCCGGAGTCAACGCCGTCGAAACGCACGCGCCCGCCCTGAAAGAAAGAGACGTGCACCGCGTCGCCGTCCTTGACCTCGCCGAAGACGCGCACCTGTGGGAACTCGCGCTTGATGGCCGCCGTCCACTCCTTCCAAAAACTGTTCGGGACGTACTGCCAAGTGTCCTCTCGGATGGCGTCGAGTCCGGTGACGCCGATCCACCAGAGCGTGTTCTGGATGAGGTAACGCTTCGTCTCTTCGTCGTTCTGATTGAAATCCGGCAGGAAGTCTAAGAACCAGCCCTCCATCGTGGCGCGTTTGATCTGCGGGTCGGCGCGCGGGTCGTGCAGCGCCCACGTCTCGAAGACGTTGGCGAGGTGACGCTCGCGCGTGCCGTTGAACCACGTCGGCGTCGGCTGATCGGCGACCCACGGGTGATACGGCCCGGTGTGATTGACCACGCTGTCCTGAATGATCTTGATGCCTTGCTTGTGCGCCTCTTCGATCAATTCGCGCAACTTGGCGAGCGTGCCGAAGTGTTCGTCAACCGTGTAGAAGTCCTGCGCGTTGTAGCCGTGGAAACCCGTGCTCGGCCGTCCCTCCTTCAACTCGATCTCGTTCGGGCGGTCGTAGTTGTCGTACCACGGGCTGAGCCAGACGGCGGTGACGCCGAGGTCTTTCAGGTAGGGCAGGCGGTTGATGACGCCCTGCAAGTCGCCGCCGTGGTAATAGAACTTGTTGTTGCGGTCGTAGATGCCGCGCGACTGCGCGGGGTCGTTGTTCGACGCATCGCCGTCGCCGAAGCGATCAATCATCAGCATGTAGATCAGGTCGTCGGGCGAGAAGCCCTGAAAGCGTCCGGCGCGACTAAGAGGCGGGAGTATCTCGAACGGCGTTTCGGTCGTGCCCTGCGCCGTCGTCACGCGCAGGCGGCGCGCGCCCGGTGCCGCACGCGGATCGATCAACACGTCCACGAAGACGTAAGTGCCCGCCGCGTTCGTGCGCGTCACCTCCGCCCGCACGCCTCCTGCGCCCACCGCCTCGACACGCGCACCCGTCAAATTCCTGCCCCGCAACAACACGCGCACAGGGTTCAACGTGCTGCCCGCCCACCAACTCGGCGGCTCCGCCTTCGACACCTCCGGCGCACCCTGCGCGGACGCGACCGACGCGGCGAAAAGAGACAGGGCGACGAGAATGACAACACGGTGGAGCGGCGCGCGACGTGGAGTGTTCATGTTTTTGATCGGTAGTTACGTTCCGTCAGAAGCCGGGGACGAAGGACGGGCGGACGGGCGACGCGCTGACATCACCCGCGCGTTTCCGCACCCGCCCTCACGCTCTCGTCATTGCTTTCAATGCTCGTCAGATTTCAGGTCGCTGACTTCGGCTTTCGTATTGCGGCCGTAGAGTTCGGTCAGGGCTTTGAGCCGGTCGCACAGGTCGCCGGTGAGCGCGCCGGGCGCGTAGCGCCAAGACCAGTTGCCGTCGGTGCTGTTGGGGAGATTCATGCGCGCGTCGTTGCCGAGACCGAGTATGTCTTGCAGGGGGATGATCGCGATGTTGCCGACCGAGGCGAGCACGGCGCGGATGAAGTCCCAGTGAATCTCGCGCCCATCGGAGTTGAGATAGTCGAGACAGAACTTGCGCTCGCTTTCGATCTCGGCGGGCGTGCGCGTCGAGCCTTCGCCCGCTTCTGATTTGAACCAGCCGACGGTCGTGTCGTTGTCGTGTGTGCCGGTGTAGACGGCGAGGTGGCGGTGGTAATTGTGCGGCAGGTCTATGTTCTTGCCGTCGCTGCCGAAGGCGAACTGGAGGATACGCATGCCGGGAAAGCCGAAGTCATCGCGCAAGCTCTCCACGTCGGGCGTGATGACGCCGAGGTCTTCGGCGAGGATGGGGAGCGTGCCGAGGGCGCGCTTGATGGCCTCGAACAGTTCGCGCCCCGGCGCGTTGACCCAGTGGCCGCGCTCGGCCGTGGTGTCGCCGCCCGGTATCTCCCAACTCGCGGCAAAACCCCGGAAGTGATCAATGCGAAGGACGTCCACCGTGTTGAGCATCGAACTGACGCGCGCGATCCACCAGCGGAAATCGTCTGCCTGCATGTGCTCCCAATCGTAGAGCGGGTTGCCCCAGAGTTGGCCGGTCGCGCTGAAGTAGTCGGGCGGCACGCCCGCCACGACGCGCGGGCTGCCGTCCTCGTTCAACTTGAAGAGGCGCGGGTGCGTCCACACGTCGGCCGAATCGTGCGCGACGAAGATCGGGATGTCGCCGATGACGGAGACGCCGCGCTCGTTGGCGTAACGCTTGAGCGCGTGCCACTGTTTGAAGAAGAGGAACTGGTAGAACTTCTGCGCGCTGATCTGTTCGCGCAGGGCTTCGCGCGCGGCGACGAGCGCGGCCGGGTCGCGCCGCACCATCGGCGGCTCCCACTTGTTCCATGCCACGCCCCCGCGCGCGTCTTTCATCGCGCGGTAGAGGGCGTAGTCGTCGAGCCACGCCGCTTCGCGCTGGCTGAACGTCTCGAACGCGCCGCGCAAAGACGTGTCGGTCGAGTGGCGGAAGTTCTCGAACGCGCGTGCGAGCAGTTTGTTTTTGAACTCGATGGCCGCGCCGAAGTCAACGCGGTCTTTCGGGAATGTGGGCGCGGCGTTTAAGTCGCGCTTGTCCAACAAGCCCTCGGCGACGAGGCGGTCGGGGCTGACGAGCAGCGTGTTGCCGCCGAAGGCCGAGAAGGATTGGTAAGGCGAATCGCCGTAGCCGGTGGGGCCAAGCGGGAGGACTTGCCAGAGCGTCTGCCCACCCGCGGCGAGAAAATCTATGAAGCGGTAAGCCTCGTCGCCCAGATCGCCCACGCCGTATGTGCCCGGCAGGCTGGTCGGATGCAGCAAGACGCCGCTCGAACGTGAAAAACTCACAGACGAACCCCTCGACTTTAGAGTTGAGCAGAGCTAATTTTCGTGTATCGCTTGCGACTACTTTTACAACAGCGGCCGCTTATCATCAAGCCGCTCGCACCGCGCGCTTAAGGGGCGACGCCACGCGCGACGCGGTAGGCGACCGCCGTGCGCGCGGGCACTGTAAAACTGATCTCGCCGCCCGCGACCCGCTCGCCTTTTTTCGCCACCAGCAGCGGCAAGAGTTCCGCGCCGTCGGGCGCGCCGACGAACGCGGCGGGCGCGGCGATCCGCTTCGGCGCGGCGGCGCGGTTGAAGGCGAGGATGATCGTCTCGCCGTCGTCGGTTTGTCGCGCGAAGGCGTAGGCGTCTTCGTCGAAGAAGAGATCAACGAGTCGGCCGTGGCGCATCGCCGCGTGCTCGCGCCTCAAGCGCAGCCACTGCTGCGTCCACTCGAACATGCGCTGCTCGGCGGCGGTGCGTCCGGCGCGCTCGAAGGCGTTGCGCGCATCATTGGGGAAGCCGCCGGGGAAGTCGCGCCGGTTGTCGGGGTCGTCGCCGCCTTCCATGAAAATTTCGTCGCCGTAGTAAAGCTGCGGGATGCCGCGCACGCTGAAGAGAAACGCGTGGTGAAGCATCGAGCCTTCGAGCGTCATGCCTTCGGTCGAGGCGACGCGGCGCACGTCGTGGTTGTTCGTCATCGTGACGAGCCGCGCGGGGTCTGCGTAGAGCGAGTCGTTACGGAGCATCGAGCGCAGCGCGGCGGCCGGTGCTCTGCCAGCGAACACGTCGAGCGACGTTTGCCAGAGGGGGAAGTCGAAGAGCGCGTCGAGTTCGGTGTCCGTGCCGTCCCAGCCGCGGCGACCGCCGAAGAAATAGGAGAGGTGAACCGGATCACGGTCGAACACTTCGCCGACCATCCACATCTTCGGGTACTGGCGGCGGAGCGCGACGGAGAGGTCACGTATGAAGGCGCGCGGCATGTACTGGATCGTGTCCTGACGGATGCCGTCAAGCCCCGTGATGCCGACCCACCAAAGCGCGTTCTGGATTTCGTAACGCGCCACCTCCGGCTCTTCCTGATTCATGTCGGGGAGATCGTCTGAGAACCAGCCGTCGAGCACGGGGCGGCGTGCGGCGTCTGAAGCGTGTGGCGAGAGCAGGAGGTCTGCGCGGAAAGGGTTCTGCGTGTGGCTGGCGGGCGTGCCGTGAAACCACTTGTCGAGCGGGGGATCGTTCACCCACGGGTGCTGCGAGCCGACGTGATTCGCCACTTGATCCTGAACGATCTTGATGCCGGACGCGTGCGCCTTCGACACCAACTCGCGCAGCGTCTCCATGTCGCCGAAGCGATCCTCGACCGCGTAATAATCCGTCGCGTGATAACCGTGGTAATAGGTGTTCGGACACCACGGCTTATCGCACGCGTTGATGCCGTTCCAGTTGTCGTACCAGGGGTTGAGCCAGAGCGCGGTGACGCCCAACTCTTTGAGATAGGGCAGGCGGTTGATGACGCCGCGCAGATCGCCGCCGTGAAAGGCGCGCGGGTTCTTGCGGTCGGTCGCCGCGCGGGGCGCGTTCGCGGGCACGTCGTTCGACGCGTCGCCGTTCGCGAAACGATCCGGCATGATCAGGTAGATCACGTCGTCGGTGGTGATGCCTTGAAAGTGCGTCGCGGGGTCGAGCGGGACGTTCAGGCGAAAGGGGATCGAAGTCTTGCCGTTCGCCGTCTCCAGCGTGAGCGGGTAATCGCCGGGCGCGGCCACCGGGCTGATGTTGACGCTGACGAAGACGTAAGTGCCCGCCGCGTTCGTGACGACCGCGCTCGCCTGCGTCTCCGGGCGCGTGGGCGTGACGCGCGCGCCGTGCAGGTGCTTGCCGCGCACGAGCAGGCGCACGGGGTTGACGGTGTGCGCCGCCCACCACGAAGGCGGCTCGACTTTCGAGACGGAAGGAGCGGCGGCGGTTTGCGCGCGCGTAACGAAGGTTTGCGCGCGTGCGGTCGTGACGAGACAGAGTGACGCGATGGTGACGAGGGCGACGGCGGTCGTGCGCGGGAGCAACTTGGCGGACGTGTTAGGTAGCATGCGCTGGCGTCGTTCCTCGAAAATTCGTGAGCGGGCGGTGCCGGTCATTTGCCGTCGAACGTTCGCACGAAAGCGACGAGCGCGGCGATGTCGGACTTGGAGAGTTGCTGGCCGAAGCCGGGCATCTGGCCGCGCCCGTGGCGGATCGAGTTGGCGAGGCGCTGGTCGGTCGGGCGCGTCTTCTTCCACCACGCGGCGTCGGTCAGGTTCGGCGCGGCGAAGGCTCTGCCCATCGCGGTCTGCCCGCGCCCGTCCGCGCCATGGCAACGCGCGCAGTTCGTCTCGAACAAAGCGGTCGCGGACGCGAGTCGCTTGCCGGTCAACTTCTTCTGCGCGACGCCCGCAGTCGTCGTTGTTGTCGTCGCCGTCGTTGTCGTAGTTGCACCAACTGATGCCGCCCGCGCGTGGCGTGTCGCAAAACTCACGCCCGACGTGATGCCGGACAACAGCAACAGCAGCGACGCGGCCGACGCCGCAGTTAACTTCCCTCTTCTTCCCATGATCATTCTCCGCTCCATGCTACGTCTCTCCGCTCTATCTGTCGGGCGACGCGGGCGGCTTGCTCGCGTCGCCGGTGGCCGACGCGGGCAGTTCGAGCGGCGCGGCGGCAGGTTCGCCCGTCGCGCCGGGGGGCGTCGGCATGGCGTCGCCGCTCGAAGTCTTGCGCGCTTCTTCGAGTCGTTTGAAGAGCGCCAACTCGCGCTCGGCGTCCGTCTTGCGTTTGAGGCGCGAGTAGACGGTGAACAGTTGATAATGGATGCCGGGGTCGGAGTCGTTCAGAGCCAGCCCGCGCTCGAAGACGGACAACGCCTCTTCGTAGCGACGCAGGCGCAACAGCAGTTTGCCGAGGTCGTAGTGCGCCGGGTAGTGCTTGGGGTCGAGTGCGATGGCGCGGCGCAGCAGTTCGTCGGCCTCGGCCGTCTGCCCGCGCTCGCTGGCGATGAAGCCGAGGTTGGCAACCGCGTCGGCGTTCGCGGGTTGGGCTTCGAGCGCGCGACGGAAGGCGGCGATGGCGTCGTCGTACAAACCCTCGCCGCGCGCGGCGTAGCCGATGAGATATTGAATCTCGGACGACTGCGGAAACTGCGCGGCGGCGCGCTGGTAGACGGCGCGCGCCTCGACGTAGCGGCGGCGACGGAAATGCGCCGCGCCGAGTCGAATGTAGTAAAGCTGCTTCGACGGGTCATGCGTGATGGCGCGCTCGTAGAACTCGACGGCCGCGTCGCTGCGCTGATGCTTGAAGAGTTCTTCGGCGATCATGAAATTCGCCTCGGCGAAGTCGGGGCGCAGGCGCAAAGCTCTCTGCCAGAGCGCGATGGCCGGGTCGCTCTGCTTGCGCGCGGAAGCGATGAGGCCGAGACGGTAGTAGACGTTCGGATCGTTGGGGGCGAGTGCGGCCGCGGAGTTGAAGGCGCGCTCGGCTTCGTCCAAGCGGTCGAGGTTGTAGAGTGCGACGCCGAGGTTGTAGAGAATTTCGGGCGTGTTCGGGCGCAGCGCGTTCGTGCGTTCAAACAGAGCGGCGGCGCGCGCGTACTCGTGCGCTTCGGCCAGCGCGAGGCCGAGCGAGAAGAGCGTGCGCGCGTCGTCGCCCGCGGCGCGCTCGACCGTGGCGACGAGAGCGGCGGCGTCCTTCGCACGCCCGGCGTGGATGTAAGCGTTGGCGAGCGCGAGCAGGAGCGAGAGGTCGCCCGTCGCGTTGGCGGTGTTGTTGTCAGTCTTCGGCGCGGCCTGCTTGCCCGCATTATTGTTGACGCCCGCGGCGCGTTCGAGCAAAGGGATGGCGCGCTCGTAGTCGCCGCGCGCGGCGTAGAGGATGCCGAGATTGAAAGTCGCTTGACCGTGCGCGGGCGCGAGACGCAAGACCGACTCGAAAGTTTCGACGGCCTTGTCGGGACGGTTCGTGCGCGCCAAGAGGACGCCGAGATTGGCGAGCGCGTTTGTGGCCTTCGGGTTCAACGCGAGCGCGGCGCGATATTCGCTCTCCGCCTCGGCGGCGCGGCCGCGCTGATCGAGAATCACGCCGAGCAGGTTGCGCGCGTTCGCGTCGCGCGGCACGAGTTCGACGACGCGGCGGGCGACCCCTTCGGCCTCGTCGAGTCGGCCGGATTGCATGAGCGCGGCGGCCTCTTGCATGAGCGCGGCGGCGCGTTGCGGCGCGTTCGAGACGGGGGCGGAGGCGGATTGATTCGCGGCGGGCGTGCGTCGCTTTTGCGTCGCCATGGCAACGGTCGTAGTGACGTTCGCGTGTGTGGCGAACGACGCGCAGAGGGCGGCGCAGGCGAAGGCGAGCGACGGGTTTGAACGTGCCGGATAACTCATTGGACGTAGCATACTTCGTTCGCCCACACGCGCGCGAGGCGGCAGATAGTAAACGAGTGGCGAAGCCCGTAAAAGCGCCCGCCACTCGACTGTTGCGTCGGCTGCCGCCCGGTCAGAACAGCAGCTTGACGGAGAACTCAAACTGGCGCGGGCGTTGGATCGCGCGGTCGCGGCCGCGGTCGCCCGTGTTGTCCAACTCCCTCGTCGGGATGTTGCGGTTGACGTGGTTCAGCACGTTGAACGCCTGCACGCGGAACTGGACTTTGAACTCCTCGCTGATGGCCGGGATGGCGAAGTTCTTGAAGAGCGACGAGTCCCAGTACTCCTGCCGCTCGCCGCGGAAGGTGTTGCGTCCGAGCGAGCCGAACTTCGGCCCGTTCGGGTCGTTGGCGAAGATCGGCGTGACGGGGTTGCGGAAGGCGTCCGGGTTGAAGAGGAAGCCTTGCGCGCGTTGAGCATCGGTGGGCGTCGGGTCGCCGATCAGGTCGGGACGGATGCCGCCGCCGTTGACGACCACGCTGAAGACAGGGCCGCTCTGGATGGTGACGATGTTGTTGAACTGGAAGCCGCCGATCAGGAAGTCGAGCGCGCGCGGCATGTCGCCGCCGAAACGACGGCCGCGACCGAGCGGCACGTCGTAGACGTTGGCGAAGGTGAAGCGGTGGCGCACGTCGAAGTCGGAGTTGCCGCGGTCGAGTTCGGGGCGCAGCGGGTTTGACGGCCCGATGCGGTCGCGGCCGCCGCTCGCACCGGCGAAGCCGCCCGGCCCGTCGTCAATCGCGTGCGACCACGTGTAGGCCGACAGGATGGACAGCCCACGGTCGAAACGTTTCTCCAACTTCGACTGGAACGAATCATAACGCGACGAGCCGGTGTACTCGGTGGCGATGACGCGGTTGATGCCCGCGACTTGACGCGAGCCGGGGCCGTAGCTGCCGTCCTGCCCGATGTTGCGCACGATGAGCAGATTGCGACCCGCCGAGCCGACGTAGCCAGCCTCGGCCAGCCAGTTGCGCGCGAACCCGTACTGCAAGGTCAGGTTGTACTGGTGGAACAACTCGGTCTTCGTGTCGGGGTCAACGTAAAAGATGGTCTGGTTCGCGTTCGTCACCGGGATGATCGTGCCCGAAACGACGGGCGTCGGCGGGAACGGATAGCCCGTTTCGAGATTGGGGACGAAAGGAACTTGCGGGCAGGCCGACGTGCCGAACTGCGTGATCGAGCAGAAGTAGCGCGACGCGTTCGGCGGGTTCTGCGCGATGTTCGGCTGGCCGCTCACGTCGAGCGCGTAGAGCGCGCCGTAGCCGCCGCGCAGCACGAGCGACTTGTCTTCTTTGAAGCCGCTGTAGGCGAAGCCGATGCGCGGGCCGAAGTTGTTCTTGTCGGTCTCGACGAGCGAGC
>JAUZFQ010000093.1 GCA_030838445.1 Pyrinomonadaceae bacterium
TGTGGCCTCCGTCCATGGGGACGAGGTTGATGTTCACGTAGATGAGCAGGTCGCTCTCGGCGGCGCGGCGGTTCACCGCCACCACCTCGTTGTGCGAGGTGCGCTCGAGGGTGACCATGCCGTCGGGGTCTTCGGCGTCGTGGTTGTAGTAGCGGTCGGGGTAGAAGTCGTCCCAGATTTTCGGCCCCGACATGCGCTTCATCTCGGCGGGCGTCATCTTGCGGTGGAGCGACACGGCGATGATGATGTGCACGTCGTCAACGCCGTGGCCGCTCAACATCTCGACGAGAATTTCGAGCGCGGTCTGGCGGATGTCGGGCGTGTTCATCGGCGGGAGCGGCATCGAGATGTCGTCTACGGCGATGGTCACTTTCATGCCCGGCGTCAGTTGCGCGAACAGCGGATCGCAATCGTGCGGGTGGTTGAGCGCGTAACGGATCGCGGCCTCGCGGTTGACCAGACCTTTAAGCGGTTGGTTCGGGTAGATGACGCGCGTACCGACCGGCAAATCTTCCAACAGGAAGTCCATGCCGGAGGCGACGATGCGCGGCGCGCTGTCGCGGTCAATATAGACGACCGACTCGTGCAGTTTTTTTCTTAATTGCAAAGCCATATTTTTAAGTGACAAGTAACAAGTGACGAGTGACAAGTTAAGGCAAGCATTTTAGCTTGTCACTCGTCACTCGTCACTTGTCACTTCAAATTTAGAATCGGCCAGTCGTGATGTAGAGCCGTCTGTTTGAGCCGCATGTCGGGGTTGACCGCCGCGGGGTGGCCGACGATGGAGAGCATCGGAAGATCGCTCATGCTGTCCGTGTAGGCATAAGACTCGCTGAGGTTGATGCCTTCCTGCTCGGCGTAGTTTCTGATCCAACTGGCTTTCGTGGCGGCGGCGAGGACGGGCGGCAAGAGTCGTCCCGTGGCGATGCCGTTGACGAACTCAAGTCGGTTGGAGACGTAAGTTTCGATGCCGAGATATTTCATCAGGGGTTCGACGGAGAAGTCGAGCGCGCCGGTAACGACGACTTGACGCAAACCGAGGCTGCGCGATTTTTCGATCAACTCGAACGTGCCGGGGAAGACGGCGGGCTTCAAGACGGTCTCGAACAGTTCGCCGGCGAAGAAGCGGAGGCGGTCTTCGGTCTCGCCCTTGTAGCGTTTGAAGAAGAGATCGTTGAAGACCTTGCGGCTGTACTGGTCGGTCGCGGCGAAGATCGGAATGCTCAAGACGGTGGTCGCAGTCTTGCGAAGCGAGCGCAAGACGCCCTGTTGGTTGCGCGCGTAAAAGCCGAGCGTGTGCACAAGATTCGTGCTGACCAGAGTGCCTTCCAGATCGTAAAAAGCGGCGGCTGCCAAACTCTCCTCCTCGCGCGCTCGCGTGGCCGGAGCGCGCCGGGACGAGCGTCGTGTGTCTGCAAAATTTAAGGCGGAACTACGTAGGAAGAAAAATATACTCTATTTCGATGGTTTTATGTAGCGACGTCTTCGGCGGTGGGAATTTTCAGGCGCGCCGATATAATATGAGGCAACGTGAAAATCGCAACTTGGAACGTGAACTCGGTGGCGGCGCGTCTGCCCGTCGTCTTGCAGTGGCTCGAAAAGGCGCGGCCGGACGTCTTGTGCATGCAGGAGTTGAAGTGCATGGACGAGCGTTTCCCGCGCGAGGCGTTCGCCGAACTCGGCTACCGCGCGGAGGTCTACGGCCAACGAACTTACAACGGCGTCGGGATCGTCTCGCGCGCGCCCATCACGGATGTCGAGCGCGGCTTCCCCGGCGAAGAAGAAGGCTCGCACGCGCGTTTGATCGCGGGGACGGTCGAGGGCGTCCGCATCGTCAACGTCTACGTGCCGAACGGGCAGTCGGTCGGGACGGACAAGTATCGTTTCAAGCTGGACTGGCTCAAGCGGCTGCGTGAATTTTTCGACGACGACTACTGGACGGACGACGAGGTGCTGCTCTGCGGCGACTTCAACGTCGCGCCCGAAGACCGCGACGTACACGACCCGCAACTGTGGCGCGGTCGCATCCTGTTCAGCAAGCCGGAGAAGGACGCGCTCGAAAACATCAAAGAGTGGGGCTTCACGGATGCCTTCCGGCAGCACGAACCGGGGCACGGATTATATTCGTGGTGGGATTATCGCGCCGGGTCGTTTCGGCAGAACACAGGCGTGCGGATCGATCACATCTGGGTGTCGGAACATCTGGCCGCGCGCTGCACGAACGCGTGGATTGACAAAGAGCCGCGCGGCTGGGAACGCCCGTCGGATCACACGCCGGTCGTGGCGGAGTTTAAATAATTGCGGAATGCGGATTGCGGAATGAAAAGCGCTGGCTCAGGTAGGCGCGCCTTGTTTTCTAATCCGCATTCCGCAATCCACATTCCGCAATCGAAAAGGGGTGAGTGTGGACAAGAAGAAGCAGGATGCGTTGCTGCTGGCAGGGGCGGGCGTGGGCGCGCTGTTGGGCGTGCGCGCGGCGCTCAGGAAGTGGCGCGAGTTCGACTTTCGCGGCCAGACGGTTTTGATCACGGGCGGCTCGCGGGGTTTAGGGTTGGTGCTGGCGCGGGAGTTGGCGCGCGAGGGCGCGCGTCTGTCTATCTGCGCGCGCGACCCGCGGGAACTGGAACGCGCCCGCGCCGATCTCGCGCGGCGAGGGGCGGAGGTGCTGGCCTTCCCGTGCGACGTGACGGACAGGACGCAGGTGCGCGAGTGGGTGCGCCTGTCAGAAGAACGCTTCGGCGGCGTGGACGTGTTAATAAACAACGCGGGCGTGATTCAGGTCGGCCCCGTCGAGGTGATGACGCTCGCCGATTACGAAGAGGCGATGAAGATACACTTCTGGGCACCGCTCTACACGACGCTGGCCGTGCTGCCCGCGATGCGTCGCAAGCGGCGCGGGCGCATCGTCAACGTCTCGTCCATCGGCGGCAAGATCGGCGTCCCGCATCTCGTCCCGTACAGCGCGAGCAAGTTCGCGCTCGTCGGACTCTCCGAAGGGTTGCGCGCGGAACTTATTAAAGACGGCATCGTCGTGACGGCCGTCTGCCCCGGCCTGATGCGGACGGGCAGCCCGCCGAACGCCACCTTCAAAGGGCAGCATCGCGCGGAGTATGCGTGGTTCAGCATCAGCGACTCGCTGCCGGTCTCGACGATTCAGGCCGAGCGCGCCGCGCGCCAGATCATCGCCGCCACCAAACGCGGCGACGCGGAAGTGATCCTGTCAGTACAGGCCATTGCCGCCATCAAGTTTCATCAACTCTTCCCGGAGTTGAGCGCGGACATACGTGGTTTGGTGAATCGTCTCCTGCCCGCCGCGGGCGGCATCGGCCAGCGACGCGCGAAGGGCAGAGACAGTCAATCCGAACTTTCGCCTTCGTGGTTGACCACGCTCAGCGACGAGGCCGCGAAACGAAATAACGAGACGATAACTTAGAAGGGGGAAGGGGAAAGGGGTAAAGGGTAAAGGAAGAAAGCAAGCGGCGCACGATGAGCGCGCGTTCATGTCTTTACCTTTCTCCTTTATCCCTTCCCCTTTACCCTTCAAACTCAAGGAGGTGAGAGTGAGCGAGAAACAGAAGTGGCCGGACGTGTTGTGGATCGTGCGGCACGGGGAGAGCGCGGGCAACGTGGCGCGCGACAAGGCGGAGGCGGCGGGGCTGCCCGAAATCGACATCGGAGTCAAGCGCGATGTTGACGTGCCGTTGTCCGATTGCGGCGAGGAACAGGCGGGCGCGCTCGGCCATTGGTTCAAGAAGATGTCGCCCGACGAGAGGCCGACGGTCGTCCTCACCTCGCCTTACATTCGCGCGCGTCAAACTTCGGAACTCGTGTTGGCGGCCGCCGGGATCGACAAGGACGACATCACCTTCATCGCCGACGAGCGTTTGCGCGAGAAAGAGTTCGGCATCCTCGACCGCCTGACGAAGTTCGGCATCGAGGCGAAGTATCCAGACCAGTTGGCTTTTCGCAGCGCCATCGGGAAGTTTTATCACCGCCCGCCGGGCGGCGAGAGTTGGTGCGACGTGATCCTGCGCCTGCGTAACGTGATTGACACGCTGACGCGCGAGTATCGCCGCGAGCGCGTGCTCATCGTCGCGCACTCGGTCGTCGTGCTCTGCTTCCGTTACCTGCTCGAACGCATGACGGAGGAGCAAATTCTAACGATTGATCGCGAGTCGGACGTGGCGAACTGTTCCGTCACTTCTTACATCTACGACGCGAGCATCGGGAAGAACGGCAAGCTCGTCCTCGGCCAGTATAATTTCGTCGCGCCGCTCGAACGCGAGGGCGCGCCCGTCACGACGGAAAAGGACGTTCCGGTCGCGCCCAAGTAAGGCGCGTTGAATGTCGCAGCGCAACTGTTGCTGTCGTTGTTGTCATTGCGGCGGCGGGGAGAGGGGAAAGATGGCGTCGAAAAAAAGTAGGCGTGACGCACGTGGCGACGAGACGCGCAACGCGCGACCCCTCGTCATCACGCCGAAGGTGCTCGGCGCGTGGCCGCTGCCGCAGCCCGCGGACGACGACGACAAAGAGGCGCGCGGGCGCGTGCTCGTCATCGGAGGCTCGACGGAGATCGCGGGCGCGGTCGTGCTGGCCGCGACCGCAGCCCTGCGCGCGGGGGCGGGGAAGATGCAGATCGCCACGTGCCGCAGCCTCGCGCCGCACGTCTCGATGGCCGTGCCGGAGGCGCGCGTCATCGGCTTGCCGGAGACTGCGGCGGGCGGCATCGCGGGGGGCGCAGTCAAGCAACTCGAAGAAGAGTTGGCGGGGGCGCAGGCCGTGCTCGTCGGCCCCGGCATGGTTGACAAGGCGGCGACCGCGCGCCTGATGCGAAACCTGCTGCCACGCATCGGGCACGCCACGCTCGTGCTCGACGCGGGCGCGTTCGCTTTTCTCAAAACAACGCCGCAGGGACTCGCGCGTCTCGGCGGGCGGGTCGTGTTGACGCCGCACGCGGGCGAGATGGCGAGCCTGTTGGGAATCGAGAAGGACGAAGTGGAAGCAGAGACTTTGCAGACGGTGCGGCGCGCGGTGGCGGAACTGTGCGCGGTGGTCGCACTGAAAGGGCGCGAGACTCTGATCGCCGCGCCCGCGAGTCGCAACGTCTATTGCAACCGCGCGGGCAACGTCGGGCTGGCGACATCCGGGTCGGGCGACACGCTCTCCGGCGTCGTCGCGGGGCTGGCCGCGCGCGGCGCGACGCCGTTTCAAGCCGCCGTGTGGGGCGTCCACCTGCACGCGCGCGCGGGCGACGAACTGGCGCGGCGCATGGGGTCGCTCGGCTTTCTCGCGCGCGAACTCCTCGCCGAAATCCCACCACTCATGGCGAAACTCAACCGCCCGAAGAGTTGACGAACGACTACCCTCATGCAGCCGTGGCAGTTCGTTGTCGTGCTGGACATCAGACGCAAGTCGCTCGCGGAGATCATGCGCGTCGTGTGACACGCAAGCGGCGAGTCACACGACGCGCGGAGTCTCAAAACTTTCCGGCGGGGGTGGCGGCCATTGCGTCCCCGACTCTCTGAACTTCGCCTCCTGCATGTCGTCAATCCGCTTCAAGACCAGAATCGCGAGCAGGGCGGCGACGATGAACAGGGCGTCGGAAGCGATGGTCGCCCAGGAGGCCAGCACCATGCCCCCAATCGTCGCGGCCATGTCCGTGGCGCGGCTGCTCGCACGGCCTGCGACGTTCGCGATGATCCAGAACGCCCACCACCACCCGATGAGCGCGGGCGTGCCCGACGACGGGAAGCCGCCGAAATTGTCGCGCCCATCAAAGCTGCTGCCGCCACCACGGGGCGTACTCCCGTGCCAGATTTCTCGCACCACTTGAAACGGTTTGACGAGGTTTGCAAAGGGGATGAAGAAGTAGCCGACCGCCCATCCGGGCGTCGTGTCGAGCCTTCGCGCGCCGAGCGCGGGCAGGTTGCGGTAGGCGCGATGCATCCACATCAGGAAGGCCGCCGCCGTGGCGATGAAGACGAGGACTTGCAGCAGGGCGACGCCGACGTACAGCAGTTCCGTCACGGATTCGCCGAATTCGTAAACCGTACTCTGGTCGCCCGCGTTGCGCAGCATCCCGATCAGCACGGCGTTCACGATCAGCGAAAGCGCGCCGCACGCCGCGCACGCACCCAGCAGGACAATCGTCAGCAGAGCGCGCACGCGACCCGAGGCGTATGGCTTCTGGTTGAAACTTTGATTCATCATAGGTTTCGATTGATTGCGACGCGCAGTTGAAACTTAAACATCATGCTCTCGAACGTCGCTATAAATGTTCGCGCAAAAACTTCAACATGATCGGGCGCGCGAGTTGCGATCCCCAGCCGTCGAAGTTGTAATCGAAGGCGTGCTGCGCGTAAGGGATGAGCAGGGCGCGGTGCGGCACGTTGTGTTGTGAGAGACGCTCCGTGAGCAGCGTCATGTGTCGGTCGGCGACGAGTTGATCGCGCCCGCCGTGGAAGAGCAGCGTCGGCGGCGACAGGGAACTAACGTGCGCGGTCGCCGACGCAAGCCGGATAATTGCCGGAGCTGACGCGGGCGTGACGCCGGTGAAGTTGCGTATCTTCCCCGGCCCGTCGAGTACGCGCTGATTGGCCGGATGCTCGTAGCCCCACTTCAAATCCGTGGGCGCGTACAGCGAGACGACCGCGCGCACAGACGCGTCGGGCGCGGCGCAACTCGGCGGCAGGTTAGACTCGTTCGTCGAGTAGGCGGCGAGCAACGCGAGATGCCCGCCTGCGGAGCGGCCGAGCAGCGCGACGCGCGACGGATCAACCGCGAACCTCGCAGCGTTAAGTTTGACCCACCCGACCGCGCACTTCACGTCGCCCGTCGCAGTCTGCCAGTTCGGCTGCGGCGCGAGCCGGTAGTCAACGTCGAAGACCGCGTAGCCCTGCCGCGCCAGCCACTCGTTCCACAGAGGGTAATCGCTCCGCTCCCCCGCGCTCCACGAGCCGCCGTGGACGACGACGACGGCCGCCCGCAAAGTCGTCTCGTTTCCCGGCGCGAGGTAAACGTCGAGCTTCAGCGTCTGCCCTCCGACCGTGGCAAAAGTTTCGGTCGTCCGCGCGACGCCTGCGGCCTGAGCATCCCTTGAGCCGAACAGATATTGACCGAGCGACAACTCGACGTTGTTCGCACGCGCGACGCGCCAAGCGTCGAGCGGCGGGAGCAACGACAACCCGACGGCCGCGACACCGAGCGATAACGCAACCCACGCCGCCCGCCCGCTGCCCGCGGCGCGCGCCGCCAGACTCAACCCCGCGCCCAACAGCCCCGCCGCGCCGAACCACAAACTCCACTCGCTCGCGCCCACGGCCACCTTAAAGAGATCGAACGAGAGCGCGGGCACGACGATCCACATCGTCAACAGCACGGCGAAACCGCCGCACAAAAAAGCCGCGATGAGGAGAGCCTTTCGTAGCATCTGCGTGGGGGCGAGACGGTCTGCGAATCAAGCCAAGCAGTCGCACGCTAGTCTGCCGTCATCAAGTCGCCGACTAGTCGGCCGTCATCGTCTCCGGTTCGCGCGTCGTGAGTTCGCGCCACGTGAGCGGGCGCGAGCCGTCGTCGAGGCGCACCATGGAGATGCAGCCGGGGACGGGGCAGACGAGGTAGCAGAGGTTGCAGCCGACGCACTCGTGCTCGTCCACGATGGGGAAACGTTTGCCGTCAATTTCGGTGAAGGGGATGCACTGGTGCGCGCCGTCTTCGCAGGCGATGTGGCAGAGGTTGCACTGGATGCACTTCTGGTGGTCGATGCGCGCGACCGTCTTGTAGTTAAGATCGAGGTTGCCCCAGTCGGTGACGCGCGGCACGCTCAGGCCGATGATGTCGTTGACGCTGTGGAAGCCTTTGTCGTCGAGGTAATTCGAGAGGCCGTCAATCATGTCTTCGACGATGCGGTAGCCGTAGTGCATGACGGCGGTGCAGACCTGCACGGTCGTCGCGCCGAGCAGGAGAAACTCCGCCGCGTCGCGCCACGTCCCGATGCCGCCGATGCCGCTGATGGGGACGTTCACTTCCGCGTCGCGCGCCAGTTCGGAGACCATATTGAGCGCGATGGGTTTGACGGCCGGGCCGCAGTAGCCGCCGTGCGCGGCCATGCCGTTGACGTTCGGGTAGGGGACGAGCGTGTCGAGGTCAACGCCCATCACGGAGTTGATCGTGTTGATGAGCGAGACGGCGTCCGCCCCGCCGCGCACCGCAGCGCGCCCCGGCGGCGTGATGTTCGTCACGTTCGGCGTCAGCTTGACGATGACGGGCAAGCGCGTCGCCTCCTTCACCCACTCCGTCACCATGCAGGTGTACTCCGGCACTTGCCCCATCGCCGCGCCCATGCCGCGCTCGGACATGCCGTGCGGGCAGCCGAAGTTCAACTCCACCCCGTCCGCGCCCGTGTCCTCCACCTGCTTCGCGATCTCGTGCCACGCCTCGCGCTTCGACTCGACCATCAGCGAGATGATCAGCGCGTGCTTCGGATACTTCCGCTTGCACTCCCTGATCTCTTTCAGGTTTACTTCGAGCGACCGATCCGTGATCAGTTCGATGTTGTTAAGACCGAGCATGCGCTGCGGTCCTTGATCAATCGAAGCGAGGCGCGAGCAGACGTTGCGGATCGGCTCGCCCAGCGTCTTCCACACCGCGCCGCCCCAGCCCGCGTCGAACGCGCGCTCCACCATCGAACCCATATTCGTCGGCGGCGCAGACGCCAGCCAGAACGGGTTCGGCGATTCGATGCCCGCGAAGTTAACTTTTAAGTCAGCCATGTGTGTTGCCTCTCTAAACTAATGCGACGACTCGCCGGAGTCGCCCGCGGGATGTGCCTGACCTTCGCCGCGCGCCGTCTGCTCGAAAGTCACGTCGCGGTAAATCTCGCTCAAGGCCAGCGCGCACGGTACGGAGGCGCACCGCACCGTGTCGGCCAGATCGTTGAATTCCATGAACGTCCAGACGCCGTTTTCCTGTCGCACGAATTGGGAGACGTGCGGGCGGTGCTGCGCGACGAGTAGATACTCGCTGAAACTGGCGATGGATTTGTAGTAAGTAAACTTGTCGCCCCGGTCGAACGCCTCGGTTGACTTTGAAAGCACCTCTACGATTAAGGCGGGGTTAACCAGCATATCCAGCCCACCCATTTTTTCAATCTCCGGCTGGCCGCACAAGGCCGTCAAATCGGGGTAACGATATGGCGGATAGGCTGGAACTTTAATGCGCAGGTTCGCAGGGAAGACGCGACATCCGTGCTTATCAACCTGACCCCGTAAGCCCGACATCATGTTCCCTTCGATCTGGCTGTGAGCGAGACTAACCCCGCTCATGCAGAACACTTCGCCGTTCCAATATTCATACTTCTCTTCGCTGGCAAGCTCCAGCGCGAAGTATTCTTCGAGCGTGTACCTGTGGCTTGGTTGCGACGACATAAAACTTAACTCCGTCACTCAAAATGATTGTTTGCGACTCGATACCCGCGAGATCAATTTTTAAGGCGGCCGCGAATACAACTTTTTTCAATCACCGGCGATCAATGTTTGATCTCGCTCGTCTCTTCGTGCAGGGGGACGCGCGCTCCGGCGAATTCGACGCGCTCGCCGGAGAGGTGGAGGTGGATGCCCTGCGCCGCGAGTTTACCGGCTTGCGCGGCGTCCACGGCCTCGCGCCCGCCGTTGACGCAGTCGCCTCCGGCAAAGAATTTCGGGTTGGCCGTCTGCATCGTCTCCGGGTTCACGGCGACGCGCCCGGCGGCGTCGAGTTTGAGCTTGGCGATTTGCAAGAGCCAGTCAACCATCTTCTGCTGGCCGAGCGCCTTGATCACCATGTCAACTGGAATCTCGAACTCCGACCCGGCGATTGTCCGGAACGAGCGGCGACCGGCGTCGTCCGTCTCGACGGCCTCAGTCCTGACGCAGCGCAACGCGGCGGCGCGCGTGCCGTCCGCGCCCGCCACAATCTCCACGGGCGCGGTCTGCCACCAGAACTCCACCGCATCGCGTTTCGCCAGTTCGTACTCGTACTCGTAGGCGGGCATCTCGCGGTCGGTGCGTCGGTAGATCATGAGGACGCGCTTTGCGCCGAGGCGTCGCGCCTGCGTCACCGCGTCAATCGCCGTGTTGCCCGCGCCGATGACGGCGACCGTGCGGCCGATGGGGATGCTCGCCCAGTCGCGCGTCTTGATGCGTTCGATGAAGTCGAGCGCGTCATAGACGCCTTCGAGTTGCTCGCCGGGGATGTTCAGACGCGAGGTCGCGCCGAGTCCGACGCCGAGGAAGACCGCGTCGTGTTGGCTTTCGAGTTCGTCTAACTGAATGTCGCGCCCGATCTCCGTGTTCGTCTTGATCTCGACGCCGAGCCGCGCCACCTGCGCCACCTCTTCCTGCGAGACGCGCTGCGTCATCTTGTACTCGGCCATGCCGTAGGTGTCCATGCCGCCCGCGAGCGGCTTGCGCTCGTAGATGCGGACGGCGTAGCCGAGGCGCGCGAGATAAGTCGCGCACGACAGACCCGCCGGGCCTGAGCCGACGATGCCGATTGACTTGCCGTTCGGCGCGCCCGCCTTGAGCACGTCGCGACCGCGTGTGAAAACGGCGTCAGTCGCGTAGCGTTGCAGCCGCCCGATCTCGATGGGCTTCGCCATCAGAGTCTTCTCCACGCACGCGCCCTCGCAGAGCACGTCAACCGGGCACACGCGCGCGCACGACGCGCCGATGGGGTTGGCCTCGAAGATGACGCGCGCCGAGCCGGTGAGATTGCCGCTCGCGATCTTCTTGATGAAGGCGGGCACATCGATGTGCGTCGGGCAGGCGCGCGTGCAGGGCGCGTCGTAGCAATAGACGCAGCGGTGCGATTCCATGATCGCCTCGGCCTCGGTCAGGGGCGGCGCGATCTCGCGGAAGTTGCGCTCGATCTGCGCGAGGTTGATGGGTGAATCGTGTGTCGTTGACATTGAGTTTTGTGTGTTACCTGAACTGCGTCTGAGTCGGATCGGCCAGCGTCGCTTACAACTCTGCGTCCGCCTCGATCTCGATGAGCATGCGTTCGTCAATGAGCCGCGAGACTTCGACCATCGTAGTGGCGGGCATGATGTCGCGGAACAACTCGCCGTGGGCGCGGCCGTACTCCTCCCAGCGCGAGATGTCCGTGACGAACATTCTGGTGCGTACCACGTGTTCCAAGCCCATGCCGAGTTGTGCCAGCGCCCGCTCGATGTTGCGGATGGTTTGCACGGCCTGCGCGTAAGCGTCGCCCACGCCCACCACTTCGCCGTCGTCGCCCGTGGCGGTCGTGCCGGTGACGTAAGTTCTGTCGCCGACGCGCACGGCGCGCGAATAGCCGACGACGGCTTCCCACTTCATGCCGGTGGAGATGCGTTGTCTCTCTCTCATTAACACGCCCGCTTCGGTTGATGCACGCCGTTTTAATCCGCCACGATCTGATCGTAGGTGTCCGGCCGTCGGTCGCGGAAGAACTGCCACGTGTTGCGGACTTCGCGGATCAGGTCGAGGTCGAGATCGGCGACGACGAGTGCGTCCGCGTCGCGCGGGGCTTCGGCGAGAAACTTCCCGCGCGGGTCGCAGAAGTAGCTCTGACCGTAAAACTCGCCGATGTCCCAGGGCTGTTCGTGGCCGACGCGGTTGATCGCGCCGATGAAATAGCCGTTGGCGACGGCGTGCGCTGGTTGCTCTAACTTCCAGAGATACTCGGAGAGTCCGGCGACGGTGGCCGACGGGTTGAAGACGATCTCCGCGCCGTTCAAACCTAAAATTCGCGCGCCTTCGGGGAAGTGCCGGTCATAGCAGATGTAGACGCCGATGCGCGCGTAGGCCGTGTCGAACGCGGGGTAACCGAGGTTGCCCGGCTTGAAATAGAACTTCTCCCAGAAGCCGGGGTTGACGTGCGGGATGTGGTTCTTGCGGTACTTGCCGAGGTATTTGCCGTCGGCGTCAATGACGGCGGCGGTGTTGTAGTAGATGCCCGCGATCTCTTCCTCATAGATCGGGACGATGATCACCATGCCGTGTTGCTTCGCCACTTCCTGCATGAGTTTGACGGTTGGGCCGTCGGGGATTTTCTCGACCGCCTCGTACCAGCGCGTCTGCTGCTCGGCGCAGAAGTAAGGCGTGGTGAAGACCTCCTGCATGCAGAGTATCTGCACGCCCTGCCGCGCGGCGTCTTCGATGAGCGCGATGTGCTTCTCGATGTTGGCGCGCTTGATCTCTTCGATGGGCGCGTCCGTGGGCGCGGCGTTCGTCGCCTGTATGAGTCCGCATTTAACTGTTCGAGCCATGTTTTTATAACGATGAAGTTGGAACGATGAACCATGAAGTGAGAGCAATTGTCTGTCTTCCGTTTATCGTTCACCGTTCCAACTTCATCGTTCTTCCTTTCTAAAGTTTCCTTGCATCAACAAATAGTAAAGCACAAACCCGAGCGCGAAGGGGACGAACCACGCGTAGGTGTAGAGCGTGTCGAAAAAGCCGGGCTGGGCGATTCGCCCGCCGGGCGTGGTGGCCGCGTGCAGGAAGCCGGGGACGACGGGCGCGATTGCTACGACGAGTGTGACGAGCGCGCGCAGGTTGAACCCGTTCGTGTAAGTGTAGCGACCCTCCATCTGGAACAGATCGTGGAGGTCGAGTTGCTGGCGGCGCAGCACCCAGTAGTCGCAGATCAGGATGCCCGCGATGGCACCCATCAGGCCGGAGTAGCCGACGAGCCAAGTGAAGATGTATGCGCCCATCGAAGCCATCAACTTCCAAGGCATCATCAGCACGCCGATGAGCGCCGTGATCAGCCCGCCCGTCACATAAGAGATCAGTTTCGGGTTGAGGTTGGAGAAGTCGTTTGAGGGCGAGACGACGTTGGCGGCCATGTTGGTCGTCAACTGCGCAGCGAATATGACGGCGGTGGCGAAGAGGATGACGAGCACGCTGTCGAAGCGTTGCATCAAGTCAACCGGGTTCGGGATCGCCTCGCCGTAAATCAACAAAGTCGCGCTCGTCACGGCGACGCCGATGAAGGCGAAGGCGGTCATCGTCAGCGGCAGCCCCAAAGCCTGTCCCATCATCTGCGACTTCTGCGAGCGCGCGTAGCGCGTGAAGTCGGGGATGTTGAGGCTGAGCGTCGCCCAGTAGCCGACCGAGGCGGTGAGCGCGCCGGGAAAGATCGTCCAGAAATAGTTGTGCTGCTTCTGCAACGCGCTCGACTCGGAGAGGACGCGCCCCAGTCCTCCCGCGCGCCAGGAAGCCCACGCGAGCAACGCCGCGCCGCCGCCGAGCAGCAGCGGGGCTGACCACGTTTCGAGATGCTTGATGCCCTCGACGCCCTTGAGGATGATGAACACCTGTATGAACCAGAAGAGGAAGAACCCGATCCAAGTGTGCAGGGCGACGCCGAGCACGTGTGCGCCGCCGAACAGATTGTTCCAGCCGCCCCACATCGCGCCGAACAGTGCGTCGAGCGCGGTGCCGCCGATCCACGTCTGAATCCCGAACCACCCGCAGGCCACAATCGCGCGCAGGATGGCCGGGACGTTTGCGCCCCGCACGCCGAACGCCGCGCGGCAGAGCACCGGGAACGAGACGCCGTACTTCGTGCCCGCGTGCGCGTTCAGGATCATCGGGATGAGGACGATGGTGTTGCCGAGCAGGATCGTGATCATCGCCTGCCACCAGTTCATGCCTGCCTCGATGAACGCCCCGGCGAGCGTGTAGGTCGTGATCACGACGCTCATCCCGATCCAGAGCGCGGCGATGTTCCAAGTCGTCCAGGTGCGCTCGCGGATCGTCGTCGGCGCGAGGTCGCGATTCCACAGGGGGCTGGCGGACACGTCGGCGCGCAACTCTTCAAAGTCGCGCTGCGTGACGAAAACGTCTTCGCTGTCAGTTGCAGTCGCCATAGTTCGCCGGAAGTGTCTATTCGAGGATGAAGCGCACCGTGACGCGCGCGCTGACCGTGATCTGGCCGAGCGCGAGCGTGCCTTCCGTCTCCGCCGCGTCGTCGCCGGAGGTGGAGGTGGCGTTCGCCATGTAATTGTTTTGGGAGATGGGGCTGCGCGTCGCCGGTTCCTCTTCGATGGAGTAAGCCTTACCGATCCGCTGCCCGATCTCTGCGGTCAGGGCGACGGCCTTCTCGCGCGCCGCGCGGATGGCGAGAGAGCGCGCCTGATCGCGGTACTTGCGCATCTGCGAGGTGCGGAAGTTGATACTGTTGATGCTCGTGATGCCCGACGTCATCACTTCCGAGAGCAGGCTCTCCGCCTGCGTCACGTCGCGCAGGGTGAAGACAAAATCCTTGCGCACCGAGTAGCCGAGGAACGTTCGCGTCTCGTTGTTGCCGCGATAGCGCGGTTCGAGTTTGATGTAGTCGGTCTGCATGTCTTCCGGCGCGACCTTGTACCTGCGCGTCAGTTCGACGAGCTGTTTGAGCCGTTCGTCGGTCTGCGCCTTCGCGATCTTCAAATCTTTGTTGAGGGTGCGCACCGTCACGTCGAAGACGACCTCGTCCGGCACGACGCGCACTTCCGCCTCGCCCGTGACGGTGATGAGTTGTCCATCGCGCGCCTCTTGCGCGTGGCAGGCGAGGGTCAGGCAGAGGCCGTAGAAGACAGCGGCCGATATTTGTCGCAGGGCGTGGCGCACTTCTTGTGCCTCCTTTATTTCACCGGGGATTCGATCTTGATGTCCGAGTTGTAGTCGGACATGGTGACGAGCGTCTTCGTCTTCGTGCCGTTGAAGTCGCCCTCGCTTTCGGTCTTGCGCGGCAGCCCGTCGGCGACGGAGAGCCACGTCTTGGAGGTGCTCTTCATCTTCACGCCCATCGGGTTGTTCTGTGTGTACTCGTAGACGAGCATCGGCGCGCCGTCGAGCGTATCGGGGCCGACGAGTTTCACGTCCGCCGTCTTCGCCAACTCGTCGAGCATCTTGGGATCGCGAAAGGCGTTGATCATGGCGCGCGCGTCCAGCGGCGACTTCACCCACCCGGCGTTCGGCATCTTGACGTAGGTCGCGCCGCCGACGATGACATATTCCACCTTGAACCCTTTGCCCGCGCCGCCGCCCGCGCCCTCGTTGGTCATGCGGTAGCTGTCGGGCGCGGCGTATTCAATCTCCATTTTGTTGGTCATGCCGTCGGCCGTCGAGGTGGTGACGTGCGCACGGTATGACTTCGCGTCGAGTTGGGCGCGCATCGCTTTGGTCAACACGTCGAGCGGCTTGTCGTCGGCGGAGATAACAGCCGCACTGTTACTGCCCCCACCGCGCACACCCGGCAACGTCACGCCCCCGCCGCCCGACCCCGCCGACTTGCAAGCAGCGACTCCAGACAGCAGCGCGCAAAGCGAGCAGGTTAAAAGTTTAATCCTGAAGTTCATGTGAACTTGCCCTCTCGGCTTGAGTAGTTGAAGTCTCCGGCTTGAAAGAAACAGCTTGAAGGGGATGCCCTGACATCTAAGGCGACGCCCCTACATTGTCACGCACGTCCCGCGCTTGAGGAAGCGTCCGTCGCCCGCCTTGCCCTTGTACTCGCCGTTCTCAATCACGACGCGCCCGCGCGACAGCACCATCTCGACGACGCCCCGGATCGTCTTCCCCTCATACGCGCTGTAGTCAACGTTCATGTGGTGCGTCGCCGCGCTGATGGTCTGTTCGCGTTCGGGGTCGAAGATCACGATGTCTGCGTCCGACCCGACAGCAATCGTGCCCTTGCGCGGGAAGAGACCGAACATCTTGGCGGCGGCGGTCGAAGTGAGTTCGACGAAACGGTTGAGCGAGATTTTGTTCTCCACCACGCCGCCGTTGTAGATGAGCGGGACGCGGTGTTCGACGCCGGGCGCGCCGTTCGGGATTTTGGAGAAGTCGTCGCGCCCCAGTTCCTTCTGCTCCTTCATGCAGAAAGGGCAGTGGTCGGTGGAGATGACTTGCAGATCGTCCGTCTTCAAACCCTTCCACAACTCCGCCTGATTCCACTTCTCCCTGAGCGGCGGCGTCATCACGTACTTCGCCCCCTCGAACCCCGGCTCTTCGTAATTGTCGTAAGAGAGGAACAGATACTGCGGGCACGTCTCGGCGAACGCGGGCAGGCCGCGGTCGCGCGCCGCGCGCACCTGTTCGAGCGCGTCGGCGCAACTCAGGTGGACGATGTAGACGGGCGCTTCGGCCATCTCCGCAATCGCAATCGCGCGATGCACGCCCTCGGCCTCGGCGCGCGTCGGGCGCGTCAACGCGTGATACTTCGGCGCGGTGCGCCCCGCGGCGAGCGCGCGCTTGATGATCTCGTTGATGACCACGCCGTTCTCCGCGTGCATGCAGATGAGGCCGCCCCGCTCGCCCGCCGCCGACATCGCGCGAAAGATCGTCGCGTCGTCCACGAGAAAGACGCCCGGATAGGCCATGAACATCTTGAAACTCGTCACGCCCTCGTCAATGATCCGGTGCAACTCCGGCACGCGGTCGTCTTCCAGTTCGGTCGTGATCAGGTGGAAACTGTAATCAATCGCCGTCTTGCCCTCGGCCTTCGCGTGCCAGTTGTCCAGCGCCTCCGTCAGCGACTCGCCCTTATACTGCACCGCGAAATCAATAATCGTCGTCGTCCCCCCGTAAGCCGCCGCCCGCGTCCCCGTAAAGAAATCATCCGACGCCTGCGTCCCGCCAAAAGGGAGTTCCATGTGCGTATGCGGATCAATCCCGCCGGGAATAACGAGTTTCCCCTCCGCATCAATCACGCGCTCCGCTTCAATGTCGAGCCGCGCCCCGATAACCGACACCACCCCATCCTCAATCAACACATCGGCCTTGTAATCATCCACGGCGGTGACGATGCGCCCGTTACGAATCAAAGTTTTCATAGGATATTTGTCTGCGATGCCTAAAGCGTTCCAAAAGCTCCGTCTAAAGCCTCAATCAATTCGTCCACATGAGCCTTTGTTGAATTCAGCATCATCATGCGGATAACGTTGGCGTACAGGCTACACTTGCCGATAAGGACGCCGTGCGTCTAAGCGAAAGGCGCGACTAACACTGTTCTATCGCCGCGCGCTTCCGCATAACTGACCTCGCCTGCCAGAGTTTCGTTTGCCAGTTCTTGAACATCGCGCGCTGTGTCTTCGTCGAGATATGGCTCGCCACAGTTCGTGCAAACTTGCGCCGGGATGTCGGTGATGAGCAGGATGGCGTTGCCGCGCTCAATCGGCAGGAGGGTGGTGCCTTCCTTCATTTGTGTGTTTTTACAGATCAAGCACTTCATGGGTTCACTTGCGACGCTTCGTAAAATCTTTTTTCCAGAGTTTGGCGTCAGGTTCGTACACCGTGACGGCTGTTGTTTCACCCGTCACCGGGTCGTCTTCGGCGACAACGTGGATCGGCCTCGCCCCGTTCCACCCCAACATTAAATATCGCGGTGGCTCGTCAGCGGGATATTCTTCGATGACTTCGCCGCTTTCCAGAACATCGCGCACCGCGCCGACGGGAATGTTCCGCTCAATCATACGCTTCAACACGTAGGGCGGAAAGATAATCAACATTATGCATTCGCCACGTCGAACGCCCCATCCAAAGCCTCAATCAATTCGTCAACCGTGTCCTTGGTCGAGTTGAGCATGAGGCCGGTGCGGATGACGTTGCCGTAGAGGCCGCCTTTGCCGATGAGGACGCCGCGGCGTTTGGTCTCCTCGAAGACGCTGAGGACGGATTGCGGGTCGGGTTCTTTGGTCTCGCGGTCTTTGACGAGTTCGAGTCCCTGCATCAAGCCCATGCCGCGCACGTCGCCGATGACGGGGTGCTTGGCTTTGAGTTCTTCCAATTTCTCGCGGAAGTATGCGCCGACGGTGGCGGCGTTCGCGCGCAGGTTTTCGTCTTCGATGACTTTGATGACGGCGAGCGCGGCGGCCATCGAGACGGGGTTGCCGCCGAAGGTGGAGAAGGTAAGGCCGGGGAAACTGTCTGCGACTTCCGGCGTGGCGGTGGTCATGCCGATGGGGACGCCGTTGCCCATGCCTTTGGCGGAGGTGATGATGTCGGGTTCGACGTTCCAGTGTTCGATGCCGAACCACTTGTCGCCGGTGCGCCCCCAACCGGTCTGCACTTCGTCGGCGATGAAGAGTCCGCCGTGCGCGCGCGTGATCTCGGCGGCGCGCTCGAAGTAGCCCGCGGGCGGGACGATGAAGCCGCCGACGCCGAGGATCGGTTCGGCCATGAAGGCGGCGATCTGCCCGGTCGTGGTCGTCTCGATCACGTCCTTGATGTCTTCGGCGCAGGCGAGGCCGCACTCCGGGTAACTCAACTTGAGCGGGCAGCGATAACAATAAGGGGCGCGCGCGTGGACGATGCCTGCTACCTGCGCGGGCAGAGGTCGCCAGGTGGAATGGCCGATGGCGGAGAGCGCGGTAGCCGAGCGGCCGGAGTAACTGTGGCGCAGCACGACGATCTCGTGGCGGCCGGTGTGAAGTTTCGCGGCGGTGATGGCGGTGTCGTCGGCCTCCGTGCCGCTGCTGGTGAAGAAGGATTTCTTGAGACGGCCGGGCGTGATCTGATAGAGCTTCTCGGCGAGGTCGCCCTGCGGCTGGTTGGCGTAGAGCGTCGAGGTGTGCGAGAGGGTCTTGACCTGTTCGATGATCGCCGCGTTGACCTGCGGGTTGGCGTGGCCGACGCTGACGGTGAGCACGCCGCCGAAGCAGTCGAGGTAGCGCGTGCCGCGGTCGTCCCAGACGTACTGCCCTTCGCCGCGCACGAGCGCGACGGGTTCTTGATAGTAGGTGGCGACGGCGGGGAAGAGAAACTCTTTGTGCTTGCGGACGATCTCGGATTGCGCGGTTTGTTGCTCGACTGTTGTGCTCATAAAAGTAAACTCCGTTTAAGTTGTCAGCGGGTGAAGGTCAGGCGATCTTCAAGTGGTGGCGGCGACTGTCTTGTAAGCCGCGCCCTCATTCTTCAGCTTGAAGAAGATAATGTAAATAGCCCAAGCGAAACACAAGATCATCGCGCCGAAAGCCGGGAGGCCGCCGAGCGTGCGGTTGACGACGCTTGAATATAGCGACCCGGTAACGATGGGCAAGATGCCGACGGCGGCGAGCAGATAGGTGCGTAAGATTCTCGTCAAGGCCAGAGGCGTCCGGGCAATGATCCGAAACTTCGACGTTTCGCTGCCGTAAGTTCTCTCCTGCCCGGTCGGTTGAATGACATAACTCGAAATCGGGAAGAGGGGCAGAAAGAGCGCTATCGCCCAGCGCGTCGCTTCATACGTCCCGTCGGGCAGAGCGCGATAATCCAGCAGCGTCGTCCCGAAGCCGTTGAATGATTTGAACGAGGGGGCGTTGGCTTCCTCGAACCTGGCCGTCAACTGCTTCAACTTATTGACACTCTGCTCGATCAGCGCCGGGGCGAGCGACTCGCCGCACTGAGAGCAAGCGGAAGCGGCAGTCGCATCCGCGTTAACGGTTTTACAAGCAGGGCAGACGACGGTATCCATAACGACTTTAAGTTCGGTATAAAAATAGAGCGCGCTTAAACCCTATTTCGCCGGAGGGATTCCCAGGTCTTTGCAAATCTTCTTAACCAACTCATCTCTGACTTCTGTATGACGCGGCACGGCTGAACGCTTATTTTGCGCCGGATTGTGCCACCACGAATGATTCGCGCCCTCACGTAAAAGTTTGCAGTCCTGTGAATGAAGATAGCGAATCAAATCTCTACGCTTCATACCGCAATTAATTCTTCTTCGTAATTCGTTCCGGCAGCATCGAGCG
>JAUZFQ010000125.1 GCA_030838445.1 Pyrinomonadaceae bacterium
TTCAGGGCTTCAAAGAACTGCGCGAGCGCAACTGGCAAGACCCGCCCTTCGACCCCGCTACGCTCGACGCCGTGCTCATCACGCACGCGCACATAGACCACACGGGCTACCTGCCGCGCCTCGTCGCGCTCGGCTTCAAAGGGCCGGTCTACTGTTCGCGCGGCACTTCGGAACTGCTCAAGATCATGCTCCCCGACAGCGCGCGCTTGCAGGAAGAGGACGCCGCGTATCGCAACCGCCACAACCTCTCGCGCCACGCGCCCGCGCTGCCGCTCTACACCGAAGAGGACGCGCGCGACGCCCTCCAACTGATGCGGCCGCTGCCGAACACGGGCGAGTCGGCCGAAGTCGCGCCGGGCATCCGCGCGGGCTTCCGCATCGCCGGACACATCCTCGGTTCGAGTCTCGTCCTCGTCGAAATCGAGGGCGCGGGCACGGACGGCAAGGGGCGCAGCGTTCTGTTCTCAGGCGACCTCGGCCACTACGACCAGCCGATCATACATGACCCCGTCGCGCCCCCGGCGTGCGACTACATGCTCGTCGAATCAACTTACGGCGACCGCCTGCACGACCCGGCCGACCCCAAAGAGGAACTCGCGCGCATCATCAACGAGACGAAGGAGCGCGGCGGCGTCGTGCTCATCCCCGCCTTCGCCATCGGGCGTACGCAGGAGATGATCTATCTCATCCGCGAACTCGAAGACGAGAAGCGCATCCCAGTCCTCCCCGTCCGCGTTGATTCGCCGATGGCCGCCGCCGCGACGCAGGTCTACAGTCGCCGCACCGAGGAACAGGACGAAGACTACGCGAGCATCCTCCGCCAGAGACGACACCCTTTGCGCACGCACTCGATGATCACGGCCTCTTCGCGCGAAGAGTCGAAGAAGTTGAACGAGGAACGCGGGTCGCGCATCATCATCTCGGCGTCGGGCATGATGACGGGCGGGCGCGTGCTCCACCACGCGCAGCGATACTTGCCCGACGAGAGATCAACCATCGTCTTCGTCGGCTATCAGGCCGCCGGGACTATCGGCCGGAAAATACTCGACGGCGCGCACGAAGTGAGCATCTTCAAAAACATGATCCCCGTGCGTTGCCACAAGGAACGCATCGGCGGCTTCTCCGCCCACGCCGACTACGCCGAAGTGCTGCGTTGGCTCGAAGGCATGCCCGCCGCCCCGCGCCGCTCCTTCACCACGCACGGCGAACCCGACGCCGCACGCGCCATGGCCGGACACATCAAAGAGCGTTTCGGCTGGCGCGTTGACGCGCCGGAGTACGGCGACGTAGTTGAACTTGAGTAAGAGGTCGGATTGAGGACGGCGTTCCACCCGCACTTTATTGCGAGCGTTCTCGTTCGAGTTGATCAACCCGCCGGTTGATCAACATTTGGTCGGTGCGGAGTTCGTAGAGGTCGCGTAGCACTACGTCGAACTTGCCATCGAGTTGCCTGATCTGAGCCTGCACGCCCTCCCACATCGGGCGCGTCTCCTGCAACCGCCGGTCAACTTTCTCTTCGAGAGATGACAGGCGCGCGTCGAGCGTCGTCAGTCGCGTATCAAGGCTGGCAATGTCGCTACGGATTGCCGACAGCGCGGTGAGGACGCGTTCTTCAAATGAGGCTTGAGGTAGATTTTGCGTAGGGTCTTCGTTCATGGCTGATCCTCCCTTTGCGGCAAGGATACAGCGACGGCGAGGCGATTTCAATGCGTTCCGGTTGTGCGCGACACTGTGTAGAAAGCCGTCCGGCACGTTGCCGCCAGCGGGGCGGCGAGAAACGTCGAGGCCGAATAGCAGGGCGGTAGTTCTGGATTCGCTCGGAGGCCGTGCTATACTGCGCGGTCATTCCGAGTTAACTAAATAACACCTTGAGGAGCAGACACCTTTGAGCGTTCTGGTTGATAAAAACACGCGCCTTGTTGTTCAAGGCATCACGGGCAAAGAGGGCAGTTTCCACACGAAGCAGATGGTGGAATACGGCACGAACGTCGTCGGCGGCGTCACTCCCGGCAAGGGGGGGACGACGCACGAGGGCATCCCCGTCTTCAACACCGTCGAGGAGGCCGTGCGCGAGGCGGGCGCGAACGTCTCGATCATCTACGTGCCGCCGCCGTTTGCCGCCGACGCCATCCTCGAAGCCGCCGACGCCGGAATGCCGCTCGTCGTCTGCATCACGGAGGGCATCCCCGCGCTCGACATGGTGCGGGTCAAGCGTTTTCTGGAAGGCAAGCAGACGCGTCTCATCGGGCCGAACTGCCCCGGCATCATCTCGCCCGGCAAGTGCAAGATCGGGATCATGCCCGGCCACATTCACCGCGAAGGGAACGTCGGCGTCGTCTCGCGTTCGGGAACGTTGACGTATGAGGCGGTCGGGCAGTTGACCGCGCTCGGTCTGGGTCAGTCAACCGCCATCGGCATCGGCGGCGACCCCGTGGTCGGCACGACGCACACGGACGCGCTCGCGCTCTTCGAGGCCGACCCCGAAACGCAAGGCATCGTGATGATCGGCGAGATCGGCGGCACGGCCGAAGAGGAAGCCGCCGCCTACGCCAAAGAGCATGTGACGAAACCCATCGTCGCCTTCATCGCCGGGCAGACCGCGCCGCCGGGACGCCGCATGGGTCACGCGGGCGCGATCATCGCGGGCGGCAAAGGCACGGCCGCCGAGAAGATGTCCGCGCTCGAAGCCGCGGGCATCCGCGTCGTCCGCTCGCCCGCAGACATCGGCACAGCGATGCGTGACGCGCTCGGCGCGAGTGCAAAGGCATAACTTAGGCTTCAATGCGCCGCCGATGACGCGCCGCATTGAAGGGCTAACAGGGAAGGGCGAGACGGCTGTCGAATAATTTATGAAATGTCTCTGGCTCGCTTCTCTGTTCGTTCTGAGCTTTAACGCTTTCGCACAAGGTAGTGACCCGGCGCAAAGCGTCCAACCGACGATGATCTTGACGGGAGCGATCTACGATCATTTTGGTTCTGTGATAGTTGACCAGACGCGCGTCGTTGCTTACGGCGCAGGCGGCAAGAGTTATCACGCGGCCACTAACGAAGAGGGCATTTATAAATTCGATCTCCCCTTGGGAAACTACAAGGTTGAAGCCAGCGCGCCGGGGTTTTGCCCTGCTCAAGTGGAACGGTTCAGAGTTGTCAATTCCACACATGGCCGGATGTCTTTAGATTTTGTTCTGGAAGTGGCGAGCGGGCAAGAAGGGTGCAGGCACGAGTTTACTATCAAGCACAGATCGAAGCGCAGAGCACGAAAGAAATCCGGCATAATCATTCTTGAATAAACCGGCGAGGAGAATAATGGCAGAACAAATCGGAAATCTTACATTCGGAATCATCAAGCCCGATGCGGTGCGCAACGGGCGGGCGGGCAGCATCATCCAGCGGATCACGGACAGCGGTTTCAAACTGCGCGGGATGAAGTTGATTCACATGACGCTCAAGGAGGCCGAAGGGTTTTACGCCGTCCACGCCGAACGCCCGTTCTTCGGCGAGTTGACGGAGTTCATGTCGAGCGCGCCGTGCGTCGTGTTGGCGTTGGAGAAAGCGGGCGCGGTCAAGGCCTGGCGCGACCTGATGGGCGCGACCGACCCGGCCAAGGCCGACGAGGGCACGATTCGCAAAGAGTTCGCCACTTCCATCGGCGAGAACGCCGTCCACGGCTCGGACTCCGAAGAGAACGCGCGCATCGAGATCGCGTACTTCTTCAGTCAACTGGAATTGATCTAGTGAATGGTAAATAGTAAATGGTGAATGGATCAGAAGTTCTCTTCAACCATTCACCATTTACCGTTCACCATTGACCAGAGGTGCTTTATGTCCATCATCAGCGACATCGTTGAATCAACGAAGGCGATCATCAAGGGGATGAGCGTGACGTTCTCCTACATCCCGAAGGAGAAGTGGACGGTGCAATACCCGGAGGAGCCGGTGACGATGCAGCCGCGTTATCGCGGTCAGCACCTGCTGCACGTGGACGAACTCGGCCGCGAGAAGTGCGTGGCCTGCTTCCTCTGCGCGGCGGCGTGCCCGTCCGACTGCATCTACATCATCGCGGCCGACGACCCGCGCGCGCCCGAAGAACGCACCGGCGTGGACGAGCGTTTCGCACAGGTCTACAACATTGATTACGGGCGGTGCATCTTCTGCGGCTACTGCGTCGAGGCGTGCCCGAAGGACGCCATCACGCACGGCTACAACTTCGAGCTTTCCGTCTACAACCGCGCCGACTTGTTGAAGACCAAAGACGACCTGCTCATCACCAAGCAGAAGCAGTCGCCGAACTACCGCGTCGCCTTCGCCGACGAGGACGTGGATTCGGAGTACAAAGAGGTCTGAGAGTTTGTCCGTAGTCCGTAGTCAGTTGTCCGTTGTTTGAAACGGGGGGCGACTTGAAATTTTCAGCCGTCGCGTGTTATTTGCACGCGACGGCTTTCGATTAGTCAGTAGTCGGTTGTCAATGGTCAATTGCATGTGGCAATCACGCGAGTTGCTAAAGATGAGTTTTGAACAACTGACCACGGACTACTGACTACGGACAATGCAGCGACACATGAACCATTCTCTGATCGAGACGCTCGACGTTTCAAAGCATTACCAGATGGGCGCGACGAAGGTCGTGGCGTTGGATCGCGTGTCGGTCGCGGTCGGGGAAGGCGAGTTCGTCGCGTTGCTCGGCACGTCGGGTTCGGGCAAGTCAACTTTGCTGAATCTGATCGGCGGGCTGGATCGGCCGAGCGAGGGCGAGGTGTTGTTCGACGGCCGCTCGCTCGCGCCGTTCACGAAGCGCGAGATGGCGCGCTACCGGCGTCATTCGGTCGGGATGATCTTTCAGAATTTCAACCTCATCACGACGATGACCGCCGCCGAAAACGTGGAACTCGCGCTCGCCTTCGCCGGCCTCGCCGGGCGCGAAAGGGAACAGCGCGCGGGCGAACTGTTGGAGCGCGTCGGCCTCGGCGCACGCGCCGGGCACCGGCCTTCCGAGTTGTCGGGCGGCGAACAACAGCGCGTCGCCATCGCCCGCGCGCTCGCCAATCGGCCGCGCGTCCTGCTCGCCGACGAGCCGACCGGCAACCTCGATTCGACCCGCGCACGCGAACTCCTCTCGCTCCTCAGAGAGATGGTCGCCGACGACCGTTTGACCGTCCTGTTGGTCACGCACGACCGCGATCTCGCCGCGGAGTTCGCCGACCGCACCATCCAGATGAGAGACGGAAAGGTAGTAAGTAATGAGTGATGAGTGATGAGTAAAAACAAGTGAATCGTGAATCGTGAATCGTGAATAGAGAAAAACGTCTTCATCTATTTACGATTCACGCTTCACGCCTTTAACTCATCACCCATCACTCATCACTCATCACTTCATTCCCCCGGAGGTAAGAATCATGGCCGATGCTTCTCAGGTGATGACGATTGAGGCGTTGCGTTCCGTGCCGCTGTTCGCGTCGCTGGACGACGAGGCGGCGCGGACGCTGCGCGCTCTGATGTCGGTGCGCGACGCCGCGCCGGGGACGCTGCTGTTCAAGATGGGCGACCCCGGCGATTCGATGTACCTGATCGAAGGCGGGCAGGTGCGCATCTACATCCACGACGGCGACGGCGAGAATGTGATGCTGGCCGAACTCGGCGACGGCGACTTCTTCGGCGAGATGGCGATCATTGACGGCAAGCCGCGTTCGGCCAACGCCGCCGTCACGGAGCAGGCGTGCCTCGCCGTGCTCGCGCGCGAAGACTTCCTGCGGTTCGTGCGCGGCAACCCGGACGTGGCTCTGGAGATGGTCAGCGCGATCTCGGAACGCCTGCGACGCACCGACGAACTGCTGCGCCAGCGCGTCTCGCGCAACGTCAACGAGGAGGACGAGGCGCGTTTGACGTGGGCTGATCACGTGGCCGACTCGCTCGCCGCGTTCGGCGGCAGTTGGCGCTTCATCACCTACTCGGCGATCTTTCTGGTCGCGTGGATTTTCCTGAACACCATGGTCAGCACGCGGCTCGATCCGTTTCCCTACGAATTGCTCGGCCTGCTGCTCGGCGTCGTCGCGGGTGTGCAAGCGCCGATCATCATGATGTCGCAGAACCGGCAGGCGGAGAAGGAACGCCTGCGCGCCGACCTCGATTTTAAGATCAACTTGAAGAACGAACTCGCCATCTCGGAAGTGCTGCGCCGTCTCGACGTGCTCGAAAGCGAACGCCTGCCGCTCCTCTTCGCCGAACAGAAAACGGTCATCACGGCGGCGACGACGTCGCAGCTAGCCGCGAGCGGCGAAGGGAAGATTGCGGGCGGCGACGGTCAAGTTCCTATGGCTTGAACGGTCGGCGGCGGGCGCGTTGCGAAAGTCGCGGGTCGGATTTTGGAGTTTGGCGCGAAGCGTTTTAGCCTGGACGGGCGTTAGCCGTGCTTCGAGTTTCGATGAAAATATAGCCGGCTCACCTGAGAAATTCTTTTGAGCCGGGTATTACTAGAGTTATGATAAGCCTTCTCTGCGAGGTACGCTGCCCGTTATCAAACACGGCCGCGACGGATCGGGTAAACCAAAGGGCGCGCGGACTATCTGATCGCCAAATTTAATCTCCCTGCTTTGGAGACGAAGGCAGGTTGGGAGGGTGAGACAATGGCAAAAACCGATGCAGGCTCAGGTCGCCTCGCCACGGCGAGTGAACTGGCGGCCTTCAACAAGATGCGTGGGCTGGACTTGCCGGAGACGATAGACCTGAATCGAACTCCGCCGGAGATCATGTCGGCACACCCGCTGATAGGGAAGTCTGCCACTGCGAAGATCATGCGGCTACGTAAGCAGGGGGCTATCGGAACTCCCGCAGACTTATATCACGCCGGAGTAATCGACGCTGAACGACTGAGCCTCCTCGAACAAGTCTCGTTCGGCCGCGTCGCGGTGCGCCCGATGATTACCGAG
>JAUZFQ010000126.1 GCA_030838445.1 Pyrinomonadaceae bacterium
GACGGCGGGCGCATCCGTCTCGGCGACCGCGACATCACGAAGCTCCCGATGTATTTGCGCGCGCGCCTCGGCGTCGGCTATCTGCCGCAAGAGCCTTCGGTCTTCCGCAAGATGACGGTCGCCGAAAACGTCCTCGCCATCTTAGAGACGATGGGACTCAGGCGGCGCGAGCGTTTCAAACGGCTGGAAGAGTTGCTGGAAGAGTTCGGCGTGGCGCACGTTCGTAACACGCGCGGCGAGGCTCTGTCGGGCGGCGAGCGCAGGCGCACGGAGATCGCGCGCGCGCTGGCGACCGAGCCGCAGTTCATCCTGTTGGACGAGCCGTTCGCCGGGATTGACCCGAAGGCGGTGGACGAGATTCAGAAGATGATCCTGTACCTGCGCGGGCGCGGCATCGGGATTTTGATCACGGATCACAACGTGCGCGAGACGCTCGGCGTCACAGACCGCGCCTACATCATGGCCGAGGGGCGCATCTTCCGCTCCGGTGCGCCGCTCGCGCTGACGGAAGACGCGGAAGTGCGGCGGCTCTACCTCGGCGAAAAATTCCGCCTGTGAAGTCGCTGCACGGCGGCCGCGTTTAGGTTATAATCTCCCCGTCGCGCCTCGAACGGCGTTTCAAGTTCAACAACCCGGCGAAGTTTTAGGTCAGTAATCAATAAGCATAGGTATGTCCGTTAAGCTCACAACCAGCCTTTCGCAGCGACTCGTGCTGACGCCGCAATTGCGCCAGCGGATCGAGATGTTGCAGATGACGACCATCGAACTCGGCGAACTGATCCAGCAGCAGTTGCTCGAAAACCCGGTGCTCGAAGAGGTGGTCGCGCAGGAAGAGAAGCGCGAGATCGAAGAGCACATCATTGACCAGTTGGCCGGCGGCAACACCGATCTCGCCAACGACACGGCCGCGCGCGAGGACATGGCCGCGCGCGAACCCGCCGGGGACGATCTGAACGGCAACCAGAACGGCGCGGGCGACCTCGCCTCCGTCGAATCCCTGCTCAACTCGCCCGACACGGCGACGCCCGAAGGCGCGGCGGCGACGGGCGAAGAGTCCGACGGCGACGGGGCGGAGCGCGAAACGGACGCCTTCGAGGAGATTGATTTCGGGCGCGAGTTTCAAGAGTATCTCGACCCCGGTTACAAGACGCAGGAGTACGAGTACAAGGAAGACGGGCCGACCTTCGAGCAGTTTTTGACGCGCCCCGAATCGCTCTCCGAGCATCTGATGTGGCAACTCAGCATGAGCCACGTGGACGAACACGTGCTGCCCATCGCCGAGGCTATCATCGGCAACCTCGACCCCGACGGGCGGCTCAACGCGACCAACGTCGAACTCGCAGAGTTCGGCGGCTGGACGGATGAAGCGGTGGAAGAAGCGCGGCGCATCGTCCTCTTGCTCGACCCCATCGGCTGCGGCGCGCGCGACGTGCGCGAGTGCCTGCTCGTCCAACTCGAAGCCATGGGCGCAGGCGAGCGACTGGCCGCGCAACTCATCCGCGAACACCCGCTCGCAGACCTCCAGCAGCACAAACTTCATAACCTCTCCAAACAGATCGGCGTGTCGGTCGAGACGCTCCTGGAAGAACTCGCCTTCATCCGCGCGCTCAACCCGCATCCGGGTCGCCAGTATTCGTCGGAGGAGCCGGTCTTGATCGTGCCGGAAGTCTTCATCGAGAAGGTTGACGAAGAGTACGAGATTTACTTCGCCGACGACGGCTCGCCGCGCCTGCGCCTCTCGAATAGCTACCAGCAGATGCTCGGCCAGCCCGACACCTCGAAGGAGACGCGCGACTTCATCAAGGACAAGATGCGTTCGGCGGTTGACCTTCTGCGCAACATCGAGCACCGGCGGCAGACGATCTACCGCGTCGTCGAGTGCATCGTGCATCGCCAGCGCGAGTTTCTGGATAAGGGCGTGCAGTTCATCAAGCCGATGATGCTCAAGGACGTGGCCGAGCAGACGGGCATGCACCTTTCGACCATCTCGCGCGTCGTCAACCGCAAGTGGGCGCACACGCCGCAGGGCGTCATCGAGTTGCGCCGCTTCTTCACAGAGGGCATGACGAACGAGGACGGCGAGGAAGTTTCGACGCGCATCATCAAGTTGAAGATCAAGAAACTGATCGAGGAAGAGGACTCGCACAACCCGATCACGGACGATCAGGTGGTGAAGATTCTGTCGAAGGACGGCATCAAGTTGTCGCGCCGCACGGTGGCGAAGTACCGCGACCAGATGCAGATTCCCGGCTCGCGCGAGCGCAAAGCACCGGTTTAAAACAGTGACGAGTGACAAGTGACAAGTGACAAGAGAAGAAAGTGAATCGTGAATAGAGAAAGACTGTTCCTTCTATTTACGACTTACGATTCACGTCTTTTTCTCGTCACTTGTCACTTGTCACTCATCACTTTTATCTAGGGGAGGAACAGGTTTCATGAAATTCGAGTACACGGGGCGACACGTCGAGGTCACACCGGCCTTGCGGCGGCACGTCGAGGAGCATTTCAGTAAGCTCGACCAAATTTTCGACGACTCGACGGCGAGCGCCCACATCATCATCGAGGTGGAGAAGAACCGCCACATGGGCGAGGTCTTGCTCCACTGGCGCGAGCACACGCTGACGGCGCGCGACACGAACGCCGACATGTATCAGGCTCTGTCGCGCGCGATCTCGAAGATCGAGAAACAGGCCGTCAAGCTCAAGAAGAAGATCATTGACCGCAAGCAGGCCGCGCCGTCGCTCTCGTCGCTCGCGCCGGACAACGGCAGCGTCGAGGCCGCCGCGCCCGCCGCCGGTCGCATCATCAGCGCGCGCCGCTACGCCGTGAAGCCGATGACGCCGGAAGAGGCCGTCATCCGTCTCGGCGAAGACTCGAACCAGTTCATCCTCTTCCGCGACGCGGACACGGATCGCCTGAGCGTGCTCTACAAACGCAAGGATGGAAACTTCGGCCTCATCCAGCCGTAAGCTAAACTGCACAAGCGTTTCGCCAGAGGGGCGCGGCGAGGTGTTCATCCACCGTGACGGGTGGATTTATAATCGCCGCGCCCCCGTGCGATTCAGACCCCGGACAAGTACATCGCCCGTTACATCAAAGTCAGGAAAACTTTAAAGAAGGAAGAATCATGAACAGAAAACATCTGAGCGTCGCCCTCATCGCCCTCCTCCTCGCCTTCGTCCCCGTCAACAGCGCGGTCACGAAGTATGCCGCCGACGCGGCGCACTCCAACGTCGGTTTCTCGATCCCGATCCTCGGCGGCCTCTCGCACGTCCGCGGCAAGTTCAGCGACTTCACCGTCGAGATCGTCTACGACGACAAGGACGTAACGAAGTCCACGGTCAACGCCGTCATCAAGGCCGCGACCATTGACACCGGCATCGAGCGGCGCGACGCGCACCTGCGCAACGCAGACTTCTTCGACGTGGAGAAGTTCCCTGAGATCACTTTCCGCAGCAGCCGCATCGAGAAGAAGGGCAAAGATTTTATCGCGCACGGCACGTTCACGATGCACGGCGTCTCGAAGGAGATCGCGCTGCCGTTCACCATCAACGGCGTGAGCAAGGACGAGAAGACCGGCAAGACCACGCTCGGCGCGACGGCACGCACGAGCGTCAACCGCAAAGACTACGGCGTCAACTTCTCGCGCCCCGACAACCCGACGTTCCTCGGCGACGTGGTGGAGATCGAACTGAACGTCATCACGCGCGCGGCCAGCCCGGAAGGCGCGACGCCCGCCGCCGCCACCTCGTCTCCCGCGCAATGAGCGACGCGAGCGCACAGCCGCAGCCCTCGATCACCGTCGGCGATTTCGTCGCCGCCGCGCCGCCGCGCCTTGAGTTGCGCGTGCTGGCAGGTGGCCGGGGGCTGGCCGCGCGCCGCATTACTTCCGAGCGCATCCAGAAACTCGGCCTCGCGCTCTCCGGCTTCACGCACTACATCCACGCCGGGCGCGTGCAGATCATCGGCCAGAGTGAGGTTCTGTTCCTCGGACAACTCACGCCCGACGCGCGTCGCGCGGCGATTGACAACCTTTCGCTTGAGACGATCAGTTGCGTCCTTGTGACGAAGGAGCAGACGCCGCCGCCGGAGTTTGTCGAAGCGGCCGAGCGCGTGGGACTGCCCTTGTTGCAGACGACGCTCGTCAGTTCCGTCGCCATCGGCGTCGTCACGGATTACCTGCGCGAGACGCTCGCGCCACGCGAGTTGCGGCACGGCGTCCTGTTAGACGCCTACGGCCTCGGCGTGCTGATCGAAGGCGAGTCGGGGATCGGCAAGTCGGAGTGCGCGCTCGATCTCATCGTGCGTGGGCATCGTCTGGTCGCGGACGATCTGGTCGAGGTGCGTCGCCTCGGCGCGGACTACCTGTTGGGCAGCGCGCCGGAACTTTTGCGCGAGCACATGGAGATACGCGGCCTCGGCATCATCAACGTGCGCGACCTCTACGGCGTGGCCGCCGTCAGCGGCCCCAAGCAGGTGGGGCTGTCCATCCGGCTCGAACGCTGGGCGGACGCGCGCGAGGTGGAGCGTCTGGGGATTGACGAGCGCGCGGTGGATATTCTGGGCGTGAACGTGCCGCACGTCCTGCTGCCCGTCAGCCCGGGGCGCAACCTCTCGACGTTGGTGGAGACCGCGCTGCGCGTTCACTTGTTACGCCTGCGCGGTTACAATGCGGCGGAGGATTTCGTCGCGCGCCACACGCGCCTGCTCGGCGCGGACGGCAATCATGCGGGAAGCGATGCGGCGACTACTGCGGCGGCCACGGCGGCGGGGCGACAGCCGGAACTGACAATTGATGAGCCGGAAAAAAAGAGCAGCTAAACCCACGGCGAGCAACGAAGCGCCCGACATCGTGGTCATCACGGGCTTGAGCGGTTCGGGGATGTCGTCGGCGACGAATGCTTTTGAAGACCTCGGCTATTTCTGCGTGGACAATCTGCCGCTCACGCTGCTGCCCACCTTCGCGCGTCTCGTCCAGCCCGAAGAGGATGAGGACGACGGCGGCACTAGCGACGGCGGCGAGGCGCGCATCAAACGCGCCGCGCTCGTCATCAACATCCGCGAGGGTCACTTCCTGAGCGAGTTCGAAACGCAGTTGAAAAAACTGCGTCGGGCGAGCGGCCTCGCCGTCCGCGTCCTCTTCTTCGAGGCCAGCGACGAAGTCTTGCAACGCCGTTTCAGCGAGACGCGCCGCCCGCACCCGGCCGACAAGGGCGACGGCCTGCTCGTCTCCATTCGCGCCGAACGCGCCGCGCTCGCGCACATCCGCGCCCACTCCGATCTCATCATTGACACCTCCGAGCACAACGTCCACACTCTGCGCCGTTACCTCATCGAGCGTTTCAGCCCCGACCTGGCGGGCACGCCGATGCGCGTGCAGGTGTTGAGCTTCGGCCACAAGTACGGCGGGCCGCGCGATCTCGATCTGCTGTTCGACGTGCGCCACTTGCCGAACCCGTTTTTCGTCGAAGAGTTGCGCGCCTTCTCCGGCAACGACCGCCGCGTCGTCGAGTTTTTGCAGCGGCAGGCCGAGACGACCGAGACGCTCGAACGCTTCGGCGGCTTGCTCGACTACCTGCTGCCGCTCTACCGGCGCGAGGGCAAGTCTTACGTCACGGTCGGCATCGGCTGCACGGGCGGGCGGCATCGCTCCGTGATGGTCGCCAACGCGCTCGCGCGTCGTCTCAGGCGCGACGGCTTCGACGCCACCGCCGTCCACCGCGACGTGGGCAAGACTCCGCGCCCGCCGCGCCGCGCCGCCCGCAAGAAAGGCGCAGACCGCGCCGCCTCCGGTTAACTAGTTGCGATGACAGCAGAGGGAGAAACAGGCATGAGCGACAATGACGACTGCATCCGCTGCCGCCGTGATTACAGACTCGAAGACGTTTCCATCGAGCACGACTTTCTGATCTGCACAGACTGCACGGAGAGCCTCAACCCGTCGCGCGAGACGGTGCGCGTGTGCCCGATTGACGGGCGCGAGATGAAGAAACTGATCATCTACGATCTGGTGCTGATTGATAAGTGTGGGGCGTGCGGCGGCATCTGGCTCGACCAGAACGAACTGAAACTCATCGCCCGCATCGTCGGTGTCAACGCCGCCGTCGGCGGTTACCTGATGGGCAACATCGCCAACGATCTCTGATCCGGTTCGGTACAACCGCCGCTGCCCGCCGTCGCAACGCGTATCGCGGGCGGTCGCATAAAACAACCTCGGAGAGTAGCGTGATATGGACGACGCCGGAAAAGTTAAGTCGGACGAAGCCGGACAGGTTGACACGCCGCGACGCATAGCGGGCGTGATCGTGACGCACGGGCAACTGGCGACCGAACTGCTCGCCGCCGCCGAGATGATCATCGGCCCCGTCGCGCAGGTGGCGGCCATCTCCATCGGCTGGAACGACGACGTTGACGAGGCGCGCGCCGAGATCGAACGCGCCATCGCGCGCGTCTCCGAGGGGCACGGCGTGCTCATCCTGACGGACATGTTCGGCGGGACGCCGACCAACATCGCCTCGATGTTCTTCGTCGAGGGCGAGGTCGAGGTGGTGACGGGCGTGAATTTGCCGATGGTGATCAAGCTGGCGAGCCAGACCGATGCCGAACCGCTCGCGGTCGTCGCGGGTCGCGTCCGCGATCAGGGGCAGCAGGCCATCCACCTCGCGGGCGAACTGCTCGCCGCGCCGAAGAAGAAATGAGCGCGGCCGCAGTTGGAAGAGATTTCGGAAGAGATTGATGCTGGAGAAGCGAGTAGTGATCGTCAACCGTCTGGGATTGCACGCGCGCGCCGCCGCCAAGCTGGTGCGGACAGCGGGCGTCTACCGCAGCAGCGTGCGGCTCGAACGCGCGGACGGCGGCGCGGTGGCCGACGCCAAGTCCATCTTGAGCGTGTTGCTGCTGGCCGCCGCGCGCGGGACGGAGTTGCGCCTCACGGTCGAGGGCGCGGACGAGCGGGAAGCGATGGGCGCGGTGTGTGCGCTCATCGAAAACGGGTTCGGGGAAGAACAGGAAGTATGAGCAGGCGTGCGAAGATCGAGAAGCGCGAGATACGCTGGCGCGGCGTGGCCGTCTCGGAGGGCGTGGCGGCGGGGCGCGTGCTGCGCATCCACACGGGCGGGCGCGGCAACATCTACCGCGCGACGCTCGACACGGACGATCTCAAACGCGAGGTGCGTCGCTTTCAAGCGGCGGTGCGCCTGTCGCGTCGCCAGTTGCTCGCCATCAAACGCCGCGCCGAAGTCGCGCTCGGCGCGGAGCACGCCTACATCTTCGACGCGCAACTGCTCATGCTCGAAGACCGCAAACTGCTCGACGAGGTGGAAGACTACATCCGGCAGGAATGCGCCAACGCCGAGTGGGCGGTCAAAGTCGCCTCCGACAAACTGCTCGCCGTCTACGCCGAGATCAAAGACGACTACCTGCGCGAACGCAGTTCCGACATCGAAGACGTGACGCGCCGCCTGCTCGTCGCCCTGAGCGGCGAAGCGCAGTCGCGCCGTCTCACTGCGGACGCCATCGTCGTCGCCGAAGAGTTGCTGCCTTCTTCGGCGGCGGAGTTAGACTTCTCGCACGTCCGCGCCATCGCCTCCGACGCGGGCGGCTGGACTTCGCACACGGCTATCCTCGCGCGCGGCCTCGGCATCCCGGCCATCGTCGGCCTGCGCGATCTCTACCGCCACGCGCGCACGGGCGACGAGATCGTGATTGACGCGGGGCGCGGCGAAGTGGTGCTGCACCCGACGGCCGCGACCGTCGAGCATTTTACAGAGGCGCGCAAACTCGTTAACGGGGGCGTCGCCGCCGCCACAGACGGCGGGGGCGTGCCGCTCCTGACGACCGACAGCGTCGAAATTATTTTGCGCGCGAACGTCGAGTTGCCGGCGGAGTACGAGGGCGTGCGTCGCTACGGGGCGCGCGGCATCGGCCTGTTCCGTTCGGAGTTCCTGTTCACGCAGCGCGGCGGCGCGCCGACCGAGGACGAGCAGTGCGCGGCTTACACAGAGATCGCCGCGCTCGCCGGGGCGGACGGCGCGAAGGTGCGTCTCTTCGATCTCGGCGGCGACAAGCAGACGGCCGGGGAGTTTGAGACGGCGGAGCGCAACCCCGCGCTCGGCCTGCGCGCCATCCGCTACTCGTTCCAACACGAAGACATGCTGCGCACGCAGGTGCGCGCCCTGATGCGCGCGGCGGCGACGGGTCGGCTCGACGTGGTGCTGCCGATGATCTCCGACGTGTCCGAGGTGAGGCGCGCGCGGCGCATCATCGAAGAGGAGCGCGCGCGTCTCGGCGCGGAAGGGCACGCAACGGGCGAACTTAAAATCGGCGCGATGATCGAAGTGCCCGCCGCCGTCATGGTCGCCGATCAACTCGCGCGCGAAGTGGACTTTTTCAGTCTCGGCACGAACGACCTCGTGCAGTATTTGCTCGCCGTGGATCGCAGCAACGACGAGGTGGCCGGTTGGTTTCGCACGCTGCACCCGGCGGTGCTGCAAAGCATCAAGCGCACCATCGAGGCGGCAGGCGGCGCGGGCATCCCGGCCATCGTCTGCGGCGAGATGGCCGCCACGCCCGCTTACGCCCTCGTGCTCGTCGGTCTCGGCGCGCGCGTCCTGAGCATGGCGGCCGCTGCGATGCCGCGCGTGCGGCGGACGCTGGCGCGGGTGGACGCGGCGAGCGCGTGCGAGGTGGCGAGTCTGTGCCTCGACTCGGCGACGGCCGACGACGCGGAAGAGGCCGTGCGCGTCGAACTCGGCGGCCGCTGGCCGCACCTGTTTTCGCCGGAAAACTTGCCAGCCGCGAAAAGCGGAGAGTAGAATCTAAGTCGCGCGCGAGTGCGGCGCGCGGCCGCGCCGATCAGCTTCCGACGCCTTCGCCCCCGCGCCTCACGCGCCGACCGTCAGTTACTTCAACTCGCGTGGTTCGACGAAACGCGCCAGCGCGCGCCGGACTTTCCGTTAAACTTGAACCCGACAGGAAAAATTGACATTTAGAACTTTGCGAAATGGGGCGTTTTCGTCGTTTAATCTAAACGACGGGACGGTTTAGACGGAGACTCCGATAAACGCGCTGCCGGGAATGACGGCACGAGGCGCATCCGCCCCGGTAAACAGAAAGACTTCGACGCGACGAACACCAGCGGCCACTGCCCCGGCCGCACGAGACGCGGCGGAGCGCAGGGAAGTAGAGTGCATTATGAGTAAAGTCCTATTTGCGTTTGTGATCGGGCTGTCGGTTGGCGTGCCGCTGGCGGCCGGGACGGCAAGCGCGCAGTCGCGCCTCGGCCCGGCGGAAGACGATTCGCCCGTCGTCAGTTCGACCCCGGCGAAGGTCGAGTTGAAGAAAGAGACGGCGAAAGGCGAGAAGCCCGCGACCATCGCGAAGCCCGCCTCGAAGAACGAACCCAAGAGCGAACCCAAGGGTGACGAGCCGAAGGGCGATGCCGCGAAATCCGAAGCGCAAAAAACCCAGGCCGTTCTGACCTCCGCCGCTCCCAATCTCAACGCGTCTGCCACGACCAACACGACGAGCGACGCCGCGCCGAACGCGACCGCCGCGCCGCTCCCGGTCTTCGGCAGCCCTTCGATGCGCAGCATCCCCGCGCCGCCGAAGTACGAGCCGCCCGCGCCCGGCAAAACTTCCGAGGCCGCGAAGGGAACGAACACGCCCGCAACTAACGCCGCTAACACGCCCGACGCCACCAGCACGAACGCGACGGCCGTGAGCAACGTTAACGACGCTCCTGCTAACAACCCGGCCGCCTCGACCACGCTTGCGCCCGCGTCGTCGCCTGCCGCCGCGACCGTCGCGCCGACCGCGCTCTACCGCGTCGGCGTCGGCGACATACTGGACATACGCCTCGCGGGCGGCATGTCGAAGGATTCGACGCTCTACACCATCATGTCCACGGGCATGCTCGACTACCCGCTCGCGGGCGAACCTTTCAACGCCAACGGCCTGACGACCGACGAGATCGGCGCGCGTCTCTCGTCGGAACTAAAACGTCGCGGCGTCTTCGACCGCGCGCAGTTTCGCATCGTCGTGCGCGAGTACGCGAGCCACACGGCGACTGTCAGCGGGCTGGTTGATCAACCGGGCGCGAAGATTCTGCGACGCGAAGCCGTGCCGCTCTACGTCGTGTTGTCGGAAGCCAACCCGCGCGCCGAGGCCGGTCGCGCCGTCATCATCTCGCGCGCCACGGGGCGCAGCAAGACGGTTGACCTGTCGGATTCCGCCGCGCTCAACGAACTCGTCTCACATGGCGACATCATCAACATCACCGCACGCCCGCAGGAGTTCTTCTACATCGGCGGGCAGATCAACGCGCCGGGGCAGAAAGATTTTCACCCCGGCATCACGCTCACGCAGGCCATCCTCGCGTCGGGCGGCGTGGCGCGCGTCGCGGGCAACAAGGTGAAAGTCACGGTCTCGCGGCAGGGCGCGGACGGGCGTCTGGTGTTGAGCGAGTTTTTGTTGAACGACATCGAGACGGGGCAAGTGCCCGACCCGCGTTTGCAGGCGGGCGACCGGGTGGAAGTCGGCCGTCGTCGTTAAGTGAGGCACGCGCGCCCGCGCGCCGCAAGGCTCGGTTCTTGTCCGGTGCGTTTGAAGGTTGTATAGTGGCGCGCGCCGGAAAATGGTATTCACACAGGCTCACACACACCCGCCCGCACCGTTGAGCGCCGGGCGGGCTTTACAACTATTATTGGAACAGTCGAAAAACTTCTCGTACCGTCCTGCCGGAGGATTACAGGTTTCATGATGCAGCATAAACTCAGCGCGCTCGCGCTTGCGGCTGCGCTTCTGTGCGCGCCTTTCACGTCCGTCTCGGTCGCCGCCGCCCCCCGCGCCGTCGCCCCTTCGACGTTGCCCGCGTCCGTCGCCGTCCAGCAAGACGACACGCCCCCCGACATCGAGCAGGCCATGTTCACCAAGGGGCAGAACTTTTACAATCAGGGGCGCTTCGAGCAGGCCGCCACGACGTTCCGCGATTTTCTGAAGACCTACCCGAACAGCATCATCACCGATCTGACGCTGCTCTGGCTCGGCCGCACCTACATCGCGCAAAATCGTTTGACGGACGCCGAAAGCGTCGTCGCGCGCCTGCGCACGATCCGCGACACGCCGTTCGTCGAAATCTACGAGGGCGAACTGCAAGCCGCGCGCACCGAGATGGCCGCACGCGGCGCGTCCACGCAGCCGACGCCTGCGCCCGCCGCGACGGAACGCGCGCAGGTGACGCCGCCCTCGACGCGCCCCGCGGGCGTCACCCGCGCGACGCCGACGCCCACGCCCGTCGCGCGCCTGATCGCCAGACCGACGCCCACGCCGCGCACGCGCCCCACGCCGTTCCCGACTCCGGTCGCGACGCCGACGCCGCAAGTGGCGCGCGTCACGCCGCCGACGAGGACGCCGACGCTGACCATCGAGAACCCGCCCGCCGACACGCAAACCGCGGCCGCCCCCACGCGTCGCAGCCGACGCAGTGGTGGCCGTCTGCCCTCGCGCCGCAACCAGCCGCAGCGGACAACCACTGACACGGAAGTCGCCGTCAACACGCCGCCCGTCGTGACCCCGACGCCTCTGCCGCGTGCGACGCCACGCCCGACGCCCGTGCGCCAGCCGGTCGCGCGCGTGACGCCCACGCCCGCGCCGACGCCCGTCAACGTCGCGCGCGCCGAGCCGAACGAGAGCGTGACGAGCGCGCCGCCCGTCGTCAACAGCGCGCCCAACGGTCAGGAAGGTTTCGTGCTGACGGTCAAGCAAGTGCCGAATCTCAACCTCGCACTGCGCAACGCCACGCTCGCCGCTTCGCCCGGTCAGGCCGTGCAGATGCCGCTCACCGTGACCAACTCCGGCAACAAGGAAGATCAGTTTCGTCTGGAGACCGACTTGCCCGCCGAGTATCAACCGACGTTCAGCCTCGCTTCGGGCGGGCAGGACACCGGACTCCCGATCCTCGTCACGCCGCAACTGTCGCGCGGGCAGAACCTCGAAGTGCTGCTCAACATTCGCATCCCTGAGACGGCGGGCGACGGCCAGCAGCGCGCCTTCATCGTGCGCGCCGCTTCGCAGTCCGACTATCAAATCCAGCGCGTGTCGAACGCCGCGATCACTGTCGTCGCCGCCGCGCTCGCCGGTTCGTCCGGCGTGACGCGCGACAGCGTGCAGCCCGGCGAAACTTTTACGCAGACCATCTCCGTGCGCAACACGGGCAGCGCGCCCGCGCGCAGTTCGCGCACAGACTTCGTCTTCAGCACCGACTTTGAACTCGTCAGCGCGAGTCCCTTGCCGCTCTACTACGACAACCCGTCGCGCACGGCCATCTGGAGTCTCGGCGATCTCGACTCGCGCGCCGCGCGCGAAATCACCGTCACCTTGCGCGCCGTGCCGAACGCCTTGTCCGCCACCGGCCCCATCGGCCGCGGCATGCTACGCACCGCCAGCTTGCCCACGGCCTCGAACTACGACGGGCCGAGCATCGCCATCGGGCGCGTCCCGCGCGCGCGCATCGACCCCGTTTCGCCCGGCCTGACCGTGACGCCCGGCGACGTGATCTTTATCCCGTTCGTCGTGCGTAACCCAGGCAACTACGGGGAGTCTTACGCCCTGCGCATCACCGCACCGGGCGCGCCCGGAGGGGTGCTCTTCGCGGACACGAACGGCGACGGCCAGCATCAAGAGGGCGAGCCGAGCGTGACGCAGACGACGCAGATCGATCCGCGCGGCGGGCAGTTCCCGCTGCTCATGCGCGTCGAGATTCCGCGCTCGACCGCCGACCGCCAGCAGTATGCCTATAACGTCGTGGCAACTTCCGTCAGCACCAACCGCGCGGCCAGCGAGGCGAGCACGGTCTTGACCGTGGCCGCACCGCGCGTCCGCGTCCGCACCGAGCAGGTGACGGACACGACCGCGCCGGGCGACCTGATCTTCTATCGTCTCGTGCTCATCAACGAAGGCGCGGGACTGGCGAAGAACATCGTCGTCTCCGAAACCTTCCCGGACGCTTTGCAGTTCGTCTCGTCGAACCCGACGTTGAGCACGCAGGATGCGCCCGGCGATTCACGCCGCATCACGTGGCGCGTCAACGAACTCGCGCCGAACGACACGTCGGTGCTGCTCATCACCGTCCGCCTGCGCCCCGACCTCGCGGCCGACCGGACGTTGACCACCA
>JAUZFQ010000127.1 GCA_030838445.1 Pyrinomonadaceae bacterium
CCGCATGTTAATTACCGGACACTGGAGTTCAAGAAAGGACTCTCGACTCGCATGGTACAGAAGATCGTGGGGCGGTGGGCTGACTACTCACGAGTCGGTGAGTTGTCACCGCATGATTTGAGACGGACGGCCATTACGAAGGCGTTGGACTCAGGGCTTACCTACCGGCAGGTGCAGATGATGAGTAAGCACAAAGACCCGAAGACGGTGATGAGGTACGACCACGGGCGGGAGAACATGGAGCAGAACGCCGTCAACTTCCTCGACTATAGTGATGAGGCGGACAGGACTTGATGTCTTATATGCCAAAGCTAGTGGTCAACCGGGATGAGCTTTGATGTGCTCCGCTTGTTTGACTTCTCCGCAGAAGCCTCGCGTAGGACGCCCCGCATAAACATAAGCCCGGTCTCCGCTCAGATATAAATTGACTTTTGACCGGACATTCATTATCTTCTGCCCCTCTAAACGCATCCGCCGCCTTCAACCGACGGCAAATGCTCTCTCTCTAACATCTCCGGCAGTCGCCCTGCTCTCACGCATAGACTGCTCCGCCCCAATTAACCCTCCGGTCTAGCAGTAAGAGGCCCATCATGAAATCCTCAATCCACCAGCTTCCGCCCCGTGTCTCACAAGCTCACAATGCGAAACTCCTCCGCGCGCTTCTCATCGGCCTCTGTCTACTCGTCGTCGGCACGTTGGCGACGCGCCTGTTCATCAACACGCGCGCCGCTGCGGCACGTGAAAGCTCGCCGCGGATCGAACCGGCCAGTTTGAGCGAGCGCGTGAGCGTGCGCGCGGCGGGGCGCGGCGCGCCTTACCTCAATCTCACGGACGGGCGTGAGACGCTGACCGCTTACGTGGGCGCAGACGAGCACGTCGCCGCCCTGCGACAGAACAAGGTCACGCCGCTCTCGCTGTCGGCCGCGGACTTCGACGAGGACGGCGTGCCCGACGTGGTTGGCGGTTATGCGAGTGCGGACGGCGCGCTGCTCGTGCTCCGGCGGGGCAACGTGGACGCGCTGCACCCGAACGCGCCCGCCGCGAAAGAGCGTAAGGCGAATGGCACGTTTACTGCCGCGCCGTTCCTCGCGCCCGCGCGGGTGTTCGACAGTCCGGCCGCGCCCGACTTCATCGGCGCGGGCGACTTCGACGCCGACGGCCATTGGGACGTGGTTGCGGCCGCGCGCGGCGGCGCGTCCATCTACCTGTTACGCGGTGACGGTAAAGGCAACTTTAGCCAAGCGGAAGAACTGCCGTTGCAAGGGAGGGTGACGAGTCTCATCTCCGGCGAGATGAATCAGGCGGACGGGTTGAATGATGTCGTGGTGGCCGTCGAGTCGAACGCGGGGGCGCGCCTGTTAATTTTTGAAGCCCCGGCGGGCGCGCTGCGGGCACAGCCCGAAGTGTTAGAACTGCCGGCCGCGGCCAACGCACTCGCGCTTGGGCAGTTGGACGACGACGCGGCGTTTGATCTGGCGGTCGGGGCGGGCACGGAGTTGCTCAGTGTGTACGGGCGCGACCGGCGTCTCTCGCAGCGTGCGGAGCGCCGCGCCTCCGTGGCCGCGGCGCAAGTGGACACGCGGGCGTTGCCATACGTCGTCAAGTCGCTCGCGCTCGGCGATTTCAATAATCAACAGGAGATGAGTCTCGCCTTATTGGGCGACGACGGGGCGATGCATTTGCTCAGCCCGCACCCTGTGAAAGAGAAGGGGACGGCGACGTTTGAGCCGCTGGCCGCATGGCGACAGGAGCGTCTGCCCGCAGGCCAGTGGGCTGGCGCAACGCAACTCGTGCGCGCAAAAGTTTCGAGCTTGCCCGGCGACGATCTGTTGATCCTCGACGGCGGCGGCAGGCAACTGCACGTGCTCACGGGCGACAAGCTCTCGGCGCAGCCGCTCGACGCGCGCGCGCCTTCGAAGGCGGATGAGATCAAGGGGGGACTCGTGTCGTTAGACGCAACGGGCGCGCCGGTGGCGATGCTGCCGATGCAGCTCGACGTGGACGCGCTCGAAGACCTCGTCCAACTAAGCTCCGACAGCGCGTCGCCCGTCGTCGCGTTCACGGCGCAGGATAGCGCCGCCTCTGCCGGACGCCCCTTGCAGGCCATGCCGGGGCTGCCGTCGGCTACCTACCCCTTGCTCGGCAAAGGCAGCCCGGCGCTTAGTCTGCCGCCGGACGGCAAGCCCACGAAGGCGACACCGGCGGGCGCGAAAGCGGGCGCGAAAACAAGCGGCGCGCCCGGCGGCATCAGGCCGCAGTTCGCCAACTGCCCCTCGACCCCGATCAATTACGGGCAGTCGCTCGGCGGCGCGCTCACCACCACCGATTGTCGCTTTATCGAAGGCTCTTATTTCGACAGTTATACCTTCAACGGCATCGCGGGGCAGCAGGTGGTGATTGCCCTCAACTCGGGCTTCTTCGACACCTTCCTCTACCTGCTCGCCCCAGACGACTCGGCCATCGCCATTGACGACGACGGCAACGGCGGCACCAACTCGCGTATCCCCGCCGCCTCCGGCTTCATCACGTTGCCTTTCAACGGCACGTACACCATTCTGGTCAGCTCCTTCGAGCCTTCCGTCACGGGTGCCTATCTCCTCAGCATCGGCATCAACGCGACCACCTGCGCGCCGACGCCGCTGACAATCGGGCAGGTTTACAACGGCTCACTCGGCGTCACAGACTGCGTGCTCCTCAACGGCGCATACGGCGACGCCTACACGTTCAACGGACTGGCCGGCCAACAGATCGCCGTGGCGATGAGTTCGCCGTCTTTCGACACGCTGCTCTATATCTTAGCGCCGAACAACACACTGCTGGCCGTGGGCGACGACGCGAACTTCTTCGACTCGCGCATCCCCGGTGGGGGCGGCTACCTGACGCTGCCCGCCTCCGGCACTTACACCATCGCCGCCAGCGCGTTCTCGGCGGCCGTCACCGGCAACTACCAGCTCGTGGTGTTTAATAATCCGAATGGCTGCCCCGTCACGCCCATCGCTTACGGCCAGACGTTGGCCGGCACGCTCAGCACCTCCGATTGTATTTTTACCGACGCGCAGAACGTCCCGCACTACGCCGACTCTTACACCTTCTTCGGCCTTGCCAACCAGCCCATCGTCATCCGCCAGTCCTCGACTGTGGTGGATTCTTATTTGTACCTGTACGGGCCTGACGGCAGCTTGGTCACATCCGACGATGACGGCGGCGGCGGCCACGACTCGCGCATCCCGCCGGGCGCAGTCTTCGGCCTCCTGCCGCAGAACGGCTTGTACACCATCATCTCCACCTCCTTCAACCGTCTTGAGACCGGCGGCTATACGCTCTCGCTGAGCGTCGACATTGGCGGCACGACCGTCACCAACGTTAACGACAACGGCGTCGGCTCACTACGGCAGGCGATCTTAGTCGCTAATGCGAACCCCGGCGCGGACACGATCCGATTCAGCATCGGCTCAGGCGCGAGGACGATTACGCCGCTGTTCCCACTGCCCGCCATCACCGGCCCGGTCACCATTGACGGCACGACGCAGCCCGGCTACGCGGGCGTGCCGCTCATCGAACTCAACGGCATTCAAGCGGGCACGCAGACCGTGGGGTTGAAAATACTGGGCGGCAACAGTCGCGTGCACGGGCTTGTCATCAATCGCTTCAGCATCGCCGCCATCGCGCTGACGATGGGCGGCGGCAACCGCGTGGACGGCAACTATATCGGCACGGATTTGAGCGGCCTTAACCCGCGACCCGCGCCGCCCAACGGAGCCATCGAATCGCAGGGCATACTCATTGATAGCTCGCTGAACAACGTTATCGGCGGCACGACAGCCGCGTCGCGCAACGTCATCTCCGGCAACAGCGAGGTCGGCGTTCTCATCGAGCGTAGCGGGCGGCTCACGCCGACCGGAAATTTGGTGCAGGGCAACTATATCGGCCTGAGCGCGAGCGGCAATGCTGCCTTCGGCAACGGCGGCAACGGCGTCGTCTTCCTCGCCGGTTCGGACAACGTCGTCGGCGGCACGGTGGCGGGCGCGCGCAACATCATCTCCGGCAATGCGGGGCCGGGCGTCGCCTTGGGCGGCTTTAGCGCCACGGTCGGCAATCTGGTGCAGGGCAATTTCATCGGCACGAACGTGGCGGGCACGGCCGCGCTGGGGGCGCAGAATGCGGGCGTCATCGTCGGCGGCGTCCTCCAGCGCAGCAGCGAACTGGTCATCGCCACGCGCAACACCATCGGGGGCACGACGGTGGCCGCGCGCAACGTCATCTCCGGCAACATGGGGTCGGGCGTCGAGGTGATTAACACCGGCACCATCGAAAATAATGTGCAGGGCAATTACATCGGCTGCGACGTGACCGGCACGTTTGTGGTGCGCAACTTGAACAGCGGCGTCTTCGTCACGTTCGCCAACAACAATACGGTCGGCGGTGAAGCGCCCGGCGCGGGCAACGTGATCGTCGGCAACGGCGACTTCGGCATCGGCGTCGGGCTGCCCAAATTCAACCCGTTGACTAATCAACCGATCATCGGCGGCAAGGGCATTGACATCCTCGGCAACTTCATCGGTACGAACACGGGTGGCACGGCGCGTCTCGGCAACGGCCTCGACGGCGTGCTGATCGCGGCCGATGCGGTCAACAACACGGTCACTAATAACGTCATCGCCTCGAACACCGGGAACGGCATCTTCATCCCCCGGACGACGCCCGGCTCGCCGAGCAACAACCCCGGCATCCGCAACAACCTCGACGCCAACCTCATCTACCAGAACGCGCTGTTCGGCATTGACCTCCAAGACCCCGGCATCACGCCGAACGATCCGCTCGACATCGACGGCGGCGCGAACCTGCAACAGAATTTCCCCGACATCACCTCCGTCAGTCGCTCGGTCGCGCCGCCCCCGCCCGCGTCCGACGGCGAGGGCTATCAACCTCTCGTGGCGGGCGCGATCCGGGGCACGCTTAACAGCGCGGCGAACACGACCTACGTGTTGCAGTTCTACTACAGCTCCATCTGCCAGAACTCACAGTCCGGCAGCAGGCCGCTCCCCATCGTCAAGAGGCCGGTGGTGACGAACGGGCAGGGCAACGCGGACTTCCTGTTCCCCTTCGAGTTCCCCGGCAGCGACACCGCAGGCTTCGTCAACGGGACTGCGACCGACCCGCTAGGCGACACGTCCGAACTCTCGGCGTGTATGCCGGTGGGCGCAGTGTCGGCCACCCCGGCCATCGGGTTCAGCGCCGCCACTTATAGCGTGAATGAAAACGGCGCGCGCGCCACGCTCACCGTGACGCGCACGGGCAACACAGGCGGTGCGGTCACGGCGGATTACCGCACGCAGGACGGCGACACCTTCACGGTGGGCTGTGCCGATACGGTCAATAACCACGGGGCGGCCTATGCGCGTTGCGACTTCGCCACAGGCGTGGGCATAGTTTCATTCGCGCCGGGAGAAACGAGTAAGCAGTTGACCGTCCCCGTCCTCGACGACGGCCGGGCGGAGGGCAACGAGACGTTCCAGGTAAAACTGAGTAACCCCGGCGGCGGGGCGACTTTGGGCGCGCCCGACATCGCGACCGTAACGATTATTGATAACGACCCGGCCGGGGCGGCCAACCCCATCTTCCAGACGCCGTTCTTCGTCCGCATGCAGTACCTCGACTTCCTCTCGCGCGAGCCGGAGTTGGACGAGCCGTGGTCGGGCGTGCTGAACCGTTGCCCGAACGTGAACACGGGGCCGGAGGTGGCGTCGGGTTGTGATCGCATCCTCGTCTCGTTGTCGTTCTTCGGCTCGCCCGAGTTTCAACTCAAAGGCTTCTACGTGTTCCGCTTCTACAAGCTGGCCTATAACCGCCTGCCTGAGTATTTGGAGATCATCCCGGACATGAGCTTCGTGGCGGGCAGCACGCCCGCAGAGGTGTTTCAACGCAAAGCACAGTTAGCCACGCTGTTCACGCAGCGCAGTGAGTTCGTGAGCGCTTACGGCGGCATGACGAACGCGCAGTTCGTCAACGCGCTGCTCGCACGCTACGGGCTGACGCAAGTGACGACGCTTGATCCGCTACAGCCTGACGGCGTGACGAAAGTGACGTTGACGAATGCTGAGCTGACGAGCCGCCTGAACGCGAGCACGTTGAGCAGGGCACAGGTGTTCCGCGCTATTGCGGATAGCGACCAGGCGGCCGGGGCGGAGTTCAACAACGCGTTTGTCGGCATGCAGTACTACGGCTACCTGCGCCGCAAGCCGGATGCGGTGGGCTATCAGGATTGGCTCAGGGTGTTGCTGAGCGGCAACCAGCGCTTGATGGTCAACGGCTTTATGAACTCGGCCGAATACCGTCTGAGATTTGGTCAGCCTTAGCGAACGCTCGGCTGCCTGTGAAAAGGCTGACGCAAACAATGTCCCTTCATGTGCATAACCTTCGCGCAGGCCGTCTACTGTGGCGCATCCTTTTAGTTCTCTGCCTGTGCGCCGGTCTGTCCCGCGCGCAAGACACGGTGACGGGCGCGTTCGAGGGGACGGTGACGAACAGCGAGACGGGCGCAATCATTCCCGGCGCGGCCGTCCAGATCATCAACCAGCAGACCAACCAATCCATCCCGAAGACTTCGGACGCGCGCGGTCGCTTCTACGCCGGGCTGCTCGCCCCCGGTGTGTATCTCATCCGCGTTTCAGCCACAGGCTTCCAGACGAAGGAAGTGCGGCAACGGCTCTTCATAACGCGCACGGGCGAGGTCGTCCCCGTCCCCGTCGCCTTAGACCCCGCGCCCGCCGTCGCGCCTGCCTCACCGACGCCCGTGCCGCAGACGGAACAGGACACCGACGTGCGCGCGCGCATCAACTTCGCCGACGGGCAACGCGGCGGGGCGTTCACCGAAGAGGATGTAGCGACGCTCCCGCTCGGCAACATCACTATCGTGCGCTCGTTCGACGAGCTGGCCTTATTGCTGCCCGGCGTCGCGCCGCCGCCGCAGACTCTCGGCTCGGTGGCTGGCCCCGGCGTCGGCGCGGGCGTCGGCACGTCGGGACAGTTCGCGGTCAACGGCCTGCGCTCGCGCGGCAACAACTTCACGGTGGACGGCTCGGACAATAACGACGAGGACATCGGCGTGCGTCGGCAAGGCTTCGTCGCACTCGTGCCGCAGCCGATAGAGTCTATCCAAGAGTATCAGGCAATCACCTTGCTTGCCCCCGCTCAGTTCGGCCGCAACATCGGGGCACAGGTCAACGCCGTCTCGAAGTCCGGCGGGAGTGATACACACGGCACGCTGTTCGGCCTGCTCTCTGCAAGCCAGCTCAACGCGCGCAACGCGTTCGACACGACCTTGGGCAACCAAACGTCGCAGCTCCGCGCGGGCGGTCGTCCCGTCTTGCGTAACGGGCGGCAAGTCACGGTCACGAACGAGAGTGGCGGCGAAGACTCGTTTACCGCCGCGCAGTTCGGCCTCGTGCTCGGCGGGCCGCTCGTGCCGAACATGGCGCGTCATCCAGAGCGCGGCCTCTACTATTTCATTTCCGCCGAAGGCCAATTAATCAACGCGACGAGAGAGGAGAGCTTCGCTGTGCCGACCGTGGAGCAACGCGGTCTTTTCGGCACGGGCGCGTCCGGGCTGGCGCGCGATCCGATCACGGGTCGCGACTTGCAATGCACGCCGCAGCTCTGCGAGTTCGGCGTCCCCACGACACAGAGCGCAGATGCCGTCTTCAGCCTCTTCCCGTTTCCCAACAACCCCGCCGGTCTGTACGGGGCGAACACCTTCACGCAAGTGTTGCCCGCCGGTGGGCAGGGGCGCGTCTTCTCCGGCAAGGCCGACGCCAACTTCGACGTGCGCGGGCGGCCGCAACGATTGACCGCGCGCTATAACTACACCGACGACTATCGAGACATTCCCGCCACCGGCGGCGCGATCTTTTCCGCCCTGCGCGCGCGCGTGAAGACGCAAAACCTGTCGAACTTTCTCAACAGTGAACTGAGCGCGCCCGGCAGCGAACGCCCGGTCTTCAATCAAGTGCGCGCCTCCTACGGCCGCACGCGCCTCGTCTTCGACGAAATTCGCGACACGCGATTCCTCCGCGCGAGCAGTCTGGCAAACTCTTTCACACCCGACACGCGACAGTTCCTCTTGAACGCGCCGCTGCTCGCCAACATCACACTGCCGAACGGCACGAACGTTCTCTATGACAACTCACTGAATCTCAGCGTCGAAGATGCGCTCGGCCCCGTCGGTCAGATCAGCATCGCGGGCTACAGCCCCGTCGGCGTGGACGTGTTCAACTTCCCGCAGCGACGCGTCAACAACACTTACCAACTGGCGGACAGTTTGACCGCGCGCTTGTCGCGCCACAGTCTCGCCTTCGGCGCAGACCTGCGACGCTCCGAGCTGAACAGCGACCTGCCGCGCAACGCGCGCTCCCTCATCACCTTCAACGGCGCGCCGCGGCTCGTCGGCACGGCGGCGGGTCAGACGGAACTGCGCGGCTTCTTCAACCCACTCGATCTCGCCGCCGCCTCCGCACCGAGCGGCGTCTTTCAAGCGTTGACGAACGGCGCAGGCTCCGCGATTAATCTGCGCTACTACCAGCTTAACTTTTACGCGCAGGACGAATGGCGCGTGCGCCGCAATCTCTCGGTCTCCTACAGCCTGCGCTACGAGTACAACACCCCGCCGCGCGAGTCGAGCCGACGGATCGAGAACACCTTTAGCGACCCGGCGCTCGCGCTCGTCGCGGGTCTGCGCGCCTTCGAGGCGGGGCGCACGCGTATATTCGATCCCGACCGCAACAACTTCGCGCCCCGCGTCAGCGTCGCCTATGCGCCGCGCCTGTTCGGCGGTGATCGCGCCACGGTGCTGCGCGCGGGCGCGGGCGTCTTCTACGATCAAGCGCTCGGCGCGGTCGTCAGCCAGTCGCGCAACGTCTTCCCTAATTTTCTGACGCTCAATCTCGCGGGCGGCCTTCCCGTCCAGGGCGGCGTCGGCTTCAACATCGCCGATCCGTCGCGCCCCTTCTTCCCCTGTCCCGACGGCAACGGCGGGCTGCGCTTCTTCGCGCTGACGCAAGCCGACACGCTCAACCGGCTCAACCCGGCCGTGCCGCTCGCCTGTCTGGTCGGCCTCAACAATTCTTTCCCCGGCGGCTTCGGCGTCACCCTGCCCGAGCGACGTTTACAGATGCCGACCGCCTACCACTACGCGTTCACCTTCGAGCAGCAACTCGCCGACAGGCTTGTTTTCTCCGCCGCTTACGTCGGCACCCAGGGACGCCACCTGCTGCGCCTCACCACGCCGAACCTCGGCCCCGATGCCTTCCTCATCCCGACGGCCGTCAACATCGTGAACAATCAGCCGAACGTCGTCGGCCGCGCGCTCGGCCCCGGCCAGCGGGTCGGCGCGAACGGCGAGACGCTCGGCGGCCGCCCGGTCGATCAGGCCGGAGCCGTCACCATCTACGAGTCGTCGGCCAACTCCGGCTACAACTCACTACAGTTGCAACTGCGCGGTCACTTGCGACGCGCCGTGCAGTTCCAACTGGCATACACTTTCGCCCGCGTGACGGACGACGTGTCGGACATCTTTGATCTGGCGGGCGCGTCCGCACTGCCGCAAGACAGCTTTAACCTCGCGGCCGAGCGCGGCCCCGCCAACTTCGACGTGCGCCATCGCCTCGCCTACAACTTCATTTACGATCTGCCCGCCTTCAAGCACACGCTCGCGCATGCAATCTTCGGCAATCTCAAGCTCGCCGGATCAGGCTCTTTGCAGACGGGACAGCCCTTCACCGTCAACTCTATTTTCGACGTGAACCTCGACGGCAACCTGACCGACCGCCTCGACACCACCAACGGTTTAGTCGTCACGGGTGATCGGCGGCAGCCGCTGCGCCTGACCGCCGCCGACCCTACCACCTTGCTCGCGCCCGTCGGGCAGAATGGCCGGGTCGGCCGCAACTCGTTCCGCGCCGGCAGCGTCGTCGCGCTCGATCTGGCTTTAGCCAAGCGGTTCAACATAACGACGCAACAGAGCCTGACCGTGCGCGCGGAACTCTTCAATTTTATCAACCGCGCGAACTACGGCATCCCCGTCCGCTTTCTGGAAGCGCCGGGCTTTGGTCAAGCCACGAGCACCGTCACGCCCTCACGCCGTCTCCAACTCACGTTGAAGTATTCGTTCTAATCAGCTTCCCTCCGCTATTAAGTGTGGCAAAAAATATTTTGCCACATTACGCTTCAAGATAGCCGAACATCTTTCCTGTTGACAGTCTACAAGAGGCGGGTATATAAGGTTTCTTGTAGCTTGGCTACAGGAGGCGTATGAACAAGAAGACTGACCTGCTCCAAGGCACCCTCGATCTCCTGATCCTGAAGACTCTCCAACCAGGCCCGACACACGGGTGGGACATCGCCCAGCGCATCCGGCAAGTCTCCGAGGATACTCTCTCGGTCAACCAGGGATCGCTCTACCCGGCGCTCCACCGCTTGGAGGCGCAGGGTTGGATCGCGCCCGAATGGGGAGAGTCCGACAACAACCGGCGGGCGAAGTTCTACCGCCTCACGGCCGCCGGGCGCAGACAGTTGGCCGCGCAGACCGAGGCGTGGGAGCGCTTCGCCCGCGCCGTCGGGCTGATCCTGCAAAACACTTGAGAGGGAGATGCCACGATGAAGAGTGAACTCTGGCGGCGGCTCCGCGCGTTATTCCGCAGGAGCGAGATGGAAGGGGAACTGGACGAGGAGTTGCGCTTCCATGTGGAGAAGGAGACCGAGCGGAATGTAGCGCGCGGGATGAGTCCCGGCGAGGCGCGACGGGTGGCGCTGGTGGAGTTCGGCGGGTCGGAACGTGTGAGGGAGGAATGCCGCGATGTCCGTGGTGTGCGTCCGCTCGAAGACTTGTGGCAGGATTTCCGTTACGGGCTGAGGTTGATGCGAAAGTCCCCGGGCTTTACTGCCGTGGTGGTGGCGACGTTCGCGCTCGGCATCGGCGCTAACGTGGCGATCTTTTCGGTGCTCAACGCGGTGCTGCTCAAGCCACTGCCCTACCCGCAGCCCGAGCAACTCGTGACGCTTCACCAGAGTAAGCCGAATTTCGACACGGGCGCTGTTCCTTACCCTAATTTTCTCGATCTGCGGAAGGAGAACCGGACGTTCTCGGCGATGGCCGTCACGCGCACGACCGGCTTCAGCCTCACCGGGGCGGGCGAACCGGAACGCGTCAGCGCACAGTATGTCTCTGCAGACTTCTTCTCCCTGCTCGGGATCGATCCCTTGCCGGGGAGGACTTTCGCGCCGGGAGAAGATGAACGCGGCGCGCCGCCCGTCGCCCTCATCGGTGCAGACCTCTGGCGGCGCAAGTTCAACTCTGCGCCCGACGTGCTCGGCAAAGGCATCAACCTTGACGACCGGAGCTACACGGTCGTCGGCGTCATCCCCGTAGGCTTCAACCTGCGGGTCAACGTGTTCCGCCAGTCGGACGTCTACGTGCCAATCGGACAGTGGGAGACGCCCATGCTCCAGAATCGTGGCGCGGCACTGAGTCTCCACGGCGTCGGCAGGCTCAAGCCCGGCGTGACCGTCGAGCAGGCGCAGGCCGATCTGGACAGGGTGATGCGCGACCTCGCCGCAGCCTACCCGGCCACCAACAGTGGCAACGGCGCGAAGGTCTTACCGCTCAAGGAAAGGATAGTCGGCCGCCTCAGGCCGACCTTGTGGATGTTGTTGGGCGCGGTCGGGTTCGTGTTGCTCATCGCCTGTGTGAACGTCAGCAACTTGTTGCTCGCACGCTCGACCGGCAGGGCGCGCGAGTTCGCCATCCGCGCCGCGATGGGGGCGGGACGGTGGCGACTGATTCGCCAAACTCTCGCCGAGAGCCTGCTGCTCGCCCCGATAGGCTGCGGGCTGGGGCTGCTCCTGGCGAGTTGGGGCACGCGCGCCGCGCTCGGGCTGCTGCCCGCCACGCTGCCGCGCGCGGAGGAGATCGGGTTAGACGCCCCTGTCTTGCTTTTCGCCGTAGGGATTTCGCTGTTGACGGGACTGCTCGCGGGACTCGCCCCGGCGTTGAAGACCTCGCGCTGGCGTTTGTCGGAGACGTTGAAGGAGGGCGGGCGTGGGGCGAGCAGCGGGCGTGCCCGCGCGCAGGGCGTCTTCGTCGCGGTCGAGATAGCGCTGGCACTCGTCCTGCTCGTCGGCGCGGGGCTGATGATTCGGACTCTAGGCGCGCTGTGGGAAGTTGATCCGGGCTTTCGCCCGAACGACGTCCTGACGTTCAACCTCAACCTCTCCCCCTCGATGCGCACGGCAGAGCCTGCGGCGGTGCGCGCCGCGCTACGCGAACTGAGCGACGGGATCAGCTCTGTGCCGGGCGTGCGTGCGGCTTCCTTCGCGGACGGCGCGGTGCCTATGCTGGACGAGAACGACCTCTACTTCTGGCTCGCAGACCAGCCCAAGCCTGCCACGACGAGCGAGATGCACACGGCGCTCGTGACCGAGGTCGAACCCGGCTATCTCGCGGCGATGGGCATCCCGCTCAAGCGTGGTCGCTTCTTCGCGCGGCAGGACGACGAGCGGTCGCCGCCCGTCGTGGTGATCGACGAGTCCTTCGCACGCAAGTATTTCCCGAACGCCGACCCCGTCGGCAAGCGCATCCGGTTCGACGACGAAGGGGATGCGTCACAGATCGTCGGGGTGGTCGGGCACGTCAAGCAGTGGGGTCTCGACGCGGACGACGAGCAGTCGCTACAGTCACAACTCTACGTCCCGTTCAGGGCGGTGCCGGACGACGCTTTAAGGGGCGTGGGCGGCGTGCGGGTGGTGGCGCGCATGGACGGCTTGACGCCCGCCCTGTTCGACTCCATCCGCCGCGTCGTCCAGAGCCGCAACAGCCAGAACATCATCTCCCGGCCACAGACGATGGAGGAAGTAATCGCCGTCTCACTGGCGGCGCGCCGGTTCTCGATGACGCTGCTCAACGTCTTCGCGGCCGCGGCGCTGCTGCTGGCGGGCGTCGGTCTCTACGGAGTCATTTCATATCTCGTCGGGCAGCGGACGCACGAATTCGGCATCCGCCTTGCGCTGGGCGCACGGCCGCGGGACATCTTTCGACTGGTGTTAAGCCGCGGTCTGACGATGGCACTGGTCGGCGTCGTGATCGGCTTGGCCGCCGCGCTCGGGCTGACCAGATTGATGACGGGTATGCTCTACGGCGTGAGCGCGACTGATCCGGCTACCTTCACAATCATCGCTATGCTGCTGACGGCGGTCGCGTTGCTTGCCTGCCTCATTCCGGCAATCAGGGCAACGAAGGTAGATCCGATGGTGGCGCTGCGGGACGAGTGAACGCACGCTTGCAGCGCCGCATACCGGCCTGCGCCGATCAACCTTGCCGCTCCCGCAAAATTGAAAGATAAACCTGCCACGGCCCAACCGCGTCCGTGTAGACTTTCGCCATTGTGCGCGCAATCTGCGCCACATGGTCGAGGTCATGGACTACCCACGTCGCCAGCAACTGATCGAGCGTGACTTCACCCAAGTCAGGGTGTTGCCCCGTCCGCACGAGGTCGCTCTCGCCGAGGTTCATTTCGAGCAGTTCGGCCACGTTGCGCGAGCGAAGTTCGGCAAAGGTCACGAGAAGTTCACCAAGAGATTTCCCCTCACTTTCGCTGAACTGAGCCACCCGGTCGAATGGCTCGAACGGGCGGGACTCGCCGGCAAGAATGTGCCGGGCGCGCGGCATCCAGTCTGTTCGCTCGCCATGCACGAGATGCCCGACGACATCATACGGCGACCAGGTGCCTTCGCCTTCCGTTGCGCGCGCCCACAGGTCTGGCACGCTGTCCAGGAGAGCACTGACGACCGACGGCGTTCGTTCGAGGATCGCCACGGCTTCCTTGACGTGCAAATCTGCTCGCTTCATTTAGCACCTTCCTGATAGTTCATAGTCGAGTCCTGACGTGGTCGAAGCGGCGAAAGTGGACGCGCCGCAGTTCGCCTTCGAGGCGCAGCATGACCGCGCCCCCGTAAAGTTCGACCGTTACGTCAGAACCCTCCGGCAGAGAGAAGATATCGGTGCGTTCGTGTGAGCGTGCGATCTCGAAGATGACGGGCGGTGTCTCCATATTAAATGTGTAGGGGTTACGTTTCATGAAGAAACCTGATGAGTGATATTGGGAGAGCCTGAAGCAGGATATTACTTGAATTGCTATTCTTGCAACACTGTCCTAACGGCCGGCGCGGACACGATCAACTTCGCCCTCCCCGGCGCGGGGCCGCACTTCATTGACCTGCTGACGCCGACGACAGGCAACGCCGACACTGGGCTTGAAATCACCGGCGACTTAACGGTCAACATCCCCCCGGCGCGAACGTGTTGACGGTGCGGCGCAGCACGGCGGGCGGCACGCCCGGCTTCCGCGTCCTCGCCGTCCGCTCGGGCGCGACGGCCAACATCTCCGGGCTGACCCTCAACAACGGCGGCGACAACGTAAACATTTTCGGCGGCATCCTCAACGACGGCACGCTGGCGCTCTCGGCAGTGGCGGTTGACGGCAATCAGGGTGCACGGGCGGCGGCATCTACAACGCCGGTACGCTGATGCTCACCGACAGCAACGCAAGCTGTTTGGAGTTGTTTAGTTCCCGGCCGCTGCTGACGCCCGGAATCGCGCGCTGCGCATTCATCGCGTGACGCGCTAAGTCCTGAGCACCTCGAGCGGGTCAACATTTGCCGTCCGGCGTGCCGTCAGGTAACACGCGCCCACGGCCGTGCCAATTAGTAAAAGCAGGACGGAGATGTAAGTGTAGGGATCGGACGGCGCGACGCCGTAGAGGATGCCGGATAACAGGCGGCTCAAAAGCCGCGCGCTCGCGATCCCGATGGCTGCGCCGAGCAGGCTCAACAACAGACCTTCCCTGACGAGCAACCACACCACCTGATTTCGCTGCGCCCCCAACGCCATGCGTACGGCTATCTCACGCCTCCGCTGCCGGCTCGAATACGACATGATGCCGTAAACGCCCGCCGCCGCCAGCAGCAACGCCAGCACTGCGAAACTCAATAGCAGAAACATGACGAAGCGTGGCTCGGCGACGGAAGTGTTCAAACGTTGATCCAGCGTTTGGAGTTCGGCGAGCGGTTGTTCGCGATCCAACGCCCACACCTCCCTCCTGATCTGTGGCGTGAGGCTTAACGGCTCGACCGTACGCGACCTGACCAAGAGATACATATTCTCGACCAGCGGGAACTGCCTGTACGGGTAATAAACTTCCGGTTCCGGAGAGGCCGACAGGCCGACGTTCTTGAAATCCTCGGCCACGCCGACGATAGTAACCCAGGGAGACTTTGTGCCGCCGAGCCTGATCTTCTTACCGACCACCGGCCCCTCCCCCAGATATGATTCCTTCAGGGCGCGATTAACGAGCACCACCGGCGCGTTATCCGCCTGCTGTTGATCCGAGAATATTTCACCCTCGATGAGCGGAACCCACAAGGCGCGAAAGTAACCGGGGTTGACGACCTGAACCCTCACCATCGTCGTGGGCGCGGGCTGCGTAGCAGCTTGACCCTGTATCGTTAGGCGAAACATTCCGCCCACCGGCACGGGCGGCGGAGAACTGCACACCGCCACTGCGTCCACGCCGGGCAGCGCGGAGACGCGCTGGATGAGGTTCTCGAAAAAGGCCGCCGATTGACCTTTAGCTGGATAGCGCGCGGGGGTGAGGTCGAGCCGCAGGGTGAGAATTTGATCGGGGCGGAAGCCGAGGTCGCGATACCGTAAAGCCCAAAAACTTCTGATCATCAGCCCCGCCCCGACGAGCAGGACGACGGCCAACGCCAACTCCCCAACCGCCACTACGTTCAACACGCGGCGCAGTTTGCCCGATCCGATGACCCCGCCCCCGCTGGACTTTAGCAGTTCGGCAAAATTCCGCGACGGCAACGCCCACGCGGCGATGACGGTGATGAGCAACACCGTCAGCACAAAACTCAAGAGGATCAGACCGGCGAGCCGCGCGTTGAGTTGAACGTCCGTGATCCCGAACGCCCGCCCGGGTAAGATCATGACGACGAAACGGTAGCCCCAGTAACTGACGAAGAAACTTAACAGACCACCGAGGAACGTGAGCACCAGGTTCTCCGCCAACATCTGCCTGAAGAGGATCAGCCGGTCAGCGCCGAGGCTGATGCGGATAGCCATTTCCGTCTGGCGCGCGATGGTTCGCGCCAGCAGCAGGCTCCCGACGTTCAAACAACCGAGCACCCACAAAAAGCCGACCGCGCCCGAAAGTATCAGGGCGGCCTGCGAGATGCCTTGAGTCAGGTGTTCGTGTAAGGGTCGGAGCCTCGCCTGCTCGCCGTCTTGAAGGTGCGGATTCGTGCGGACGATGCCTTGCTGAGCCGCGTTCAGTTCCGCCTGAGCTTGATCCGTCGTGACCCCGGGACGGAGGCGCGCGATGACCTTCACCTGCTGCACCCCGGCGTTCATGCTCGACTCGCGGCTCGCCTGCTCCAAGCCGAGCGCGAGCGGCGTGAACACTCCCACCTCCAGCGGCTCGGGGAAGCGAAAGTGTTCCGGCAAGACCCCGATCACTTCAAACGGCTCGTCGTCCAGTTTGACCTTCTGCCCGACGCACGCGCCGGCAAAGTGACGCGCGCAGAAATCGTGTGTGAGGATGGCAACCTTCTCGCCGCCGGGGCGGTCTTCCTCGGCGAGAAAGTGTCGTCCGGCAACGGGCTGCGCACCCAACAGGGGCAGGAACTCTGACGACACTTCGGCCGAGAGGACGTGCTCCGGTTCGCCCGCCCCCACGAAGTTGCGGAAGCGTTCGGAGAAAGCGACCGTCTGCGAAAATGCTCGAACCTGCTCGCGCCACACAGAGAAGTCGGGGGCAAAGGCATACTCGCTTTTGTTCGACGAGACGCCCTGACTGATCCACACCAACTGGTTCGGGTCGGGGTACGGTAGGGGACGCAGGAAAACCGCGTCGGCGATGCCGAGGATGAGCGTGTTGACGCCGATGCCGAGACCTAAGATGAGGATGGTCGTAACGGCGAAGGCGGGGTTGCTGATGAGCGCGCGCACCCCGCCCCTTAGATTACTCCACAAGCTCTGCATGGCTCCGGCTCCGCGAATGTGAGATGGCGATCAACCCGCCGGGGAGAGAACACTTCAATTCGTGCGGGCTTCAAGGACGTGCGCGCCGCGTCCAACGCAACGCGCGCTCCGTCCCGGCGAGGTCGCCGCGCGTGGTTCGGCAACCGCCGGAGTCGGAGTCGCCTTTCCGCTCACGCCTTTTGCCCGAAGCGCCACACCGTCACCCCGCCGTCGCCGAGCGTGTACACGTAGCCGGGGCGGACGACAGCCTCCTTGCAAGCCATCGGGAGCTTCAGCGAGAATTGGTAACTGCCGTCCCGCTTGTCATACACGTCCATCACCGACTCGGCCGCACCGCCCGCCGAACTACCGCTGAGAATATATAATTTATCGCCCACGATGCTCATGCTCAGGATGGCGCGCGTGCCGTTCGGTTTGATCTTACGCTTACCGGCAACGTCCAATACTTTAGGCGGCGGCGGGGCGTCAACGGTCTGCACAACGAACCGCTGCGCGCCGTCTGCGCCGTATCCCGCCATCACGCCCATGTATCTGCCGCCGTAAACGAAACCGCGACCTTCGGTGTCGCCGATGATGTTCCCGTCGAGGGCGATTCCATTGCCGGACTGATCTTCGATGATTTTCCCGAAGGCCGCCAACGGTTCTCCCGACAGGTTATAGACCTTGAAGAGCGAGTCTCCGCCGGGCGGAGACATCGTGACCAGCACGTCGCCGACCGCCGCGACGCGGTACGCCTCGCCCTGCGGCTTGACTGCCTGTGCCGCCCCGCCCGGATTAAAGTGCGTGATCTTTCGCTGCAAGGGGTCGCACACCCACAACTCGCCGTCGGGTTCGACGGAGAAGGCGGTCGGGTTGATAAAAGAGCCGGCGGAGCCGTCGCTGCCCCCCTCCGGGGCTTTCCCATCGCCGAATGCCTTGAGCAGTTTCCCGTCGGGCGAAAACATCTTTACCTTGAAGTCCGCCCAATCCAGCACATAAATATTGCCGTGGTCATCCACGCGCACGATCCGCGGGTCGGCCAGCGCGGCGGAGTCGAGCACGAGCGATTTTTCGAACGAGTGATCTTTCCAGACCCGGCTCGCGACGGCCTGAGTTTTCGGCGCAAGTTCTCCCCCGAGGAAAGCAGGTTGTAACTCGGTGGTTGTCGGCGAATGATCCGAGACGTACCCTATCGCATAGCTCAGGGACAAGAAGACCACCGCCACCATCAGGACGAGGAGTAAATCCTTTCGCAGAAATTTCAACATGGCTCTATCACTCCGTGAGTTTATTGTGTTCGTGTGAGCCGACGACTGAAGACCCGCGAGCAGCCAGCTTCCCCTCAGTACCGAGCGTAGCAGGTGACGGTGCCCCCTCTGTCCGAGAACGAACAGCACATATCGGGGCCGCTCGGGGGGCAGCCGCACACTCCGTCACACGGGCTATACGGCTGGTTCGCGCCGGCGCGATTCAGGTTCGACGAGCCAGCGAATACTAAAAGTAGCGACAAGGCGGTCAACGCCATTCTTAAAACACTCTGTTTCATGACTTATGCGCCTCCCGAATCAGCGCAAGGCCGCATCTTGATGCGGAGACGCGGACGCGCCATCGTTACTTCCGGTGTTCAATGTTGTGAGCCGACGACGGAAAACTGCGATCCCACTCAACCGCTTTTCGGTCAGCCCGTTGACTAGGCTGTTATCCCTTCCCGTAACACGTAATCGTACCCTGTGAGCAACACAATTCGGAGCCGGGCGTGCAGCCGCAGGTGTCGTTACAAAGGCCTCCGCCTGGCGGAATACTCGCGCCAGCGCGATCCAGGTTCATCGAGCCGGCGAACACCATGAGGAGTGCCGCCGCGGTGAGAACCACCCTCAGAACTTGCTGTTTCATGTTTTAATCTCCTCCCTTTTCGATGGGTTAAAGATGGTCATTGGACGTGGTTAAGTCCTCCGTCGTCGGCCTTCTGTGCTGCGATTGAATGGCGTTCGGAATAGAAAGTGGATGAAGTGTCAGACCTTGAAGCTAAAGGCTTGCTGTCAAACCATGTCAGGATGGCGAGACCGATGAAGACGAGATTTTGGAGAATGTGGAAGTAGCCGCCCGTGTTCAACGTCAGCGTGAACCAGCACCCGCACACGCCCGCCGGTCGCGCCACCAGATAGACGATGGTGAAGGTCGCGAGCAGCAACACGGCGGCAAGGCTCGCCGAGCGACGCCAACGCCTCGTGAGCAGACCGAGCGCGATACCGAGTTCGGCCAGTATGAAGAAAATCGCGGCGGTGAACTCTACCTGCGCGGGAAGGAGGCGGTAACTCTTAACGGCGGTGACGAAACCGTAAAAGTGGAAAATTTTATCGACAGCCGCAAAAGCAAACAGCGCGATCAAGATGAATCTCGGCAGATCCTTCAGCCATGAGGCGACGCGGGAGCGGGGTACTGCTCGCATAGAGAGTCCTCCACAGAGTTAGTTACGGAAGAGTCCGCGGCAATCAGATGAGTTAATTGCCCCTTCACTGAATTGTCGACGTGTTACATGTTACTGAATTAAGGCCAGGGCTTAAGTCTACATGATTACGCGGGAAAGTCTTTCCAAAAAACGGTAGAATTTATTCAAAAATCGGGATCTGTCATTTTAGGGCTTTGCAGTTCGCGCAGCGACGTGACCGCTCGCTTGTACTCTCTGGGCAAACGCCCTACCCATTTTTTGAACTGCCGGTTGAATGTGGTCGCGCTGTTGAAGCCGCAGCGGCTGTAAACTTCGGTCAAAGTGTAGTTTTTCTCGTGCAGCATCTGTAAACATTTCTCGACCCGGTAGCGCGCCAGGAGGTCGTGAAAAGTTGTGCCGGTGAAACGGTGCAGGAGGAAGTTCAAATGATCCGGACTGACGCCGCTATGTTTGGCTGCGTCCGCCAGATGGATGTCGGGATCGGAGTGGCACTCTTCGACGAATTCCCAAAACCGCTCCAACCGCCGGGAGTAAACGCTTCTCCCCCTGACTTCCGCTAGTGGAGGGAGTTGCGCGAGTAAAGAACAACTTGGCAAAAGGGAATCACGCTCGCTTACCTCGTCCATGACGTAGCTACCTTTCGTGAGGGCGTAAGTAGAACTTGTGAGCCTCTCAGTCGCCGCCGGGTGAAAGTCTCGGGTTAAAGCACGCCAGCCTTTCAGCCAGCGTTCCGGACTTTTTCGGTGTTGCGACTTCGCTCTAATCTGCTTGCGCAAAAAAGGCAGCAAGCGGATCACCGGTCGGTCGAAATAAGTAACAAGTTTTAGTGTCAACTCCTGTGGCATGGCGACGCCGCCGGGGTGAGCGGAGGCTGTCGGCAGGAAGCATAACATTGAATTGGCCGGGAGCGGAGAAGGTCAGTGTTGCGAGAAATACTATGAGACAAGAAAGAGCTTGGTTGAGAGAGCCTAAATTAGGGATGGATAATACCTGAACTACTATTCTTGCCCCCTTGTCCTCTGAGACGCGAAGATGCCCTTCGACACATTCAATCATGCGTTGACACCGAAGATGCTCCTTTGTAGAGTAACCTGCCACTAGAGCGTGAACCATTATCAGCAACTATTCCATTACCGCCGTGCGCGCCTCCGCGCACCCCCAACTGAGTCCGAAGCCACATCATACGTATCCAATATCGTCGTGAGTCAGCAGTAGATAATTGAGGAGCGAAGGCATGAGCAAGTACCGCGTTAAGGCATACTTCATGCACGAGGACGAGCAGGAGGCCGCGAAGAAGGCGGTTGACGCGTCGGTTATCACCGACGCGGAATGGACTGATGGTTACGTCATGGGTGTGGTGGACGAGGCAGCGATGGCGTCGCTCGCGAATGAGGGCATCGTGGTTTCGCTCGTCGAGAAGGTCGCACAGACCGGGGAAGAGAACGCTCTGCCCGTTGCAGCGCGCGGCGTGCGGATGGCGCTGCCCGGCGTCTTCGCGCTCGGCGCGCCGCTGGCCGGAACGGGGGAAGCGATGCGGCCTCGCTCACTCCCGGTCACGCCCGAGAATCGCAAGCGCGAAAGCAAACTCCTATCGCACGACCCGCGGCGGAGCCAATACTACATCGTCCGTTTCCACGGCTCGATTACCGAGGAACGCCGCAAGGAGTTGCGAAAACTTCGCGTCAAGCTGCTCGAACGGCTGACCCGCAACAAATACACCGTCCATCTCAAGCCCTCCGAAGCAAAGGTGCTGGCCGAGGTGCCCTGTGTCGACAGCCTGCGCTTGTACACTGAGGCCGACACCCTCCGAGTCCAATGCGCCAGCGAGGCTGCGCCAGAGGCCGACGCTGAGTCTGCGCCGACCGCGGCCGCCGCCGAGTCTGCGCCGACCGCCGCGGCCGCCGCGCGCAATGGCCGCGGCCGCAGGCGAACGCGGCGAACCTGCATCTACACCGTCAGGCTACATCAGGCGAAGGACATGCGTGCGGTCGTCAAGTGGCTGGCCAGCCGCAAGCGCAAGCCTTTCCACAAGCACGCCGATCAACTGCAAGTCGCGCTGGTGGAGAACAGCAAGATCGTGACCGACCTGGCCAAGCGGCCGGAGGTGGCAATCGTCGAACGGGTTGAAGTCCCGCGTCTCTACGACGAGCCAGCGCGGACTCTGCTGGGGCTGGCGAGGGCGAACGTCAAGCTCGGACTCGACGGCGCGGGCGAGATCATCGGCATCGCCGACACGGGCATCGACCAGACGCACCCTGACCTGAAGAATCGCCTCGCGGGCGTCAGCGCGTGGGGACGCCCGAACGACCCCTCCGACCCCGACGGGCACGGCACACACGTCGCAGGTTGTGCGGCAGGCGACGGCAGCGCCTCGAACGGCGAGGTCATGGGCGCAGCACCCGCCGCCAAGATTTTCTTCCAGTCGATCATGGACGCGAACGGCGGCCTCGGCGGCCTGCCGCCGGACTTGGCGAAGCTTTTGCAGGAGGCTTACGACAAAGGGGCGCGCGTCCACAACAACAGTTGGGGTGCCTACGGCTACAATCGCTACCTGGTCTCGTCGCTCGACGTTGACCGCTTCGTGGTCGCTAACCCGGACATGCTGATCGTCATCGCGGCGGGGAACGAAGGCATCGGCATCCCCCGCGCGGTCGGTTCGAAGATGAGCGCGCAGAACGGCTTCGTCGATTGGCCGTGCGTCGCTTCGCCGGCCACCGCTAAGAACGGCCTGACGGTCGGTGCCAGCCGCAGCTCACGAGCCACCGGTGGTTATGCCGAACTGACCTGGAGTGACGTGTGGCCCGAACGCTACCCTTACCCGCCCATCTCGCAGGAGCGAATTTCCAGCAACGAGCAAAGCCTTGCGGCCTTCAGCAGCCGCGGCCCCTCGATTGACTGGCGGGTGAAGCCCGACGTTATCGCGCCCGGCACAGACATCGCCGCCGCGAAATCCAAGGACGCGCCGCTGCATAAGTTCTGGGGTGCCTACCCGAAAAACGATAAGTACGGGTTCATGGGCGGCACCAGCATGGCTGCGCCTTACGTCGCCGGCTGCGCGGCGCTCGTGCGCGAGTGGTACCGGAAGCATGCCGGGTGGGACACGCCGAGCGCGGCCCTCCTCAAGGCGACCCTCATCAACGGGACGCAACGCATCGGCGGGGCCGACGCCTCCGCAGAATTGGCGGGCGACCCGAACTTTCATCAAGGGTTCGGGCGCGTCGATATGTCGAGCACCGTTCCCAACCCGCTCTCGCCGCAGTTGAAGCTCGTCTTCGACGACACGTGGAAGAAACCGAAGCGCGTCTTCACCAAGACCGGTCAGCGGTTCCGCTATCAGGTGCAGGTTGATCAGGCGCTTCCGCTCAGGGTCTGCCTCGTCTGGACAGACCCCGCCGGGTCGGGGCTTCAGCACACACTGACGCTGCTGGCCGACGACAGCAACAAGACGAAGTGGGTCGGCAACGCGCAGGCACCCTCGCGCCTGAACATCGCCGGCGCGCCGCCCGATCAGTACAACAACGTACAGGTCATAAGAATCGACAAGCCGCAGCCGGGCGTCTACACGATAGCCGTCTTCGCCACCAACCTGCTCACGCCGCCGCAGTCCTTCGCGCTGGTGGTCACGGGCAGTCTCCAATCAAACCTGACTGAACTCGCCTGAAGAGTTCGCCCCGGAGGATGACATGTTCACACTACACGCCGTGCAGGCGCAGTTCGGCGACTCCCTGATTCTCGAATTCGGCACACCCGCCCAGCGGCGTTACGTCCTCATCGACGGGGGGCCGCCCGACACGTACGTCAACGACCTCGACGCCGCCTTGCAGAGCATCGTCCAGACCGGCAAACTCGACCTTGTGATTCTGAGCCACGTCGACAGAGACCACGTCTACGGCCTTTTGGATCTGCTGGCGGCGCTGGAGCAGGACGACGCCAACGGCGACCCGCGCCGCATCGCCATCAAGGAGTTGTGGCACAACTCCTTCCAGAAGTCGCTCGACACGGACGGCCTAATCACGCAGCGCATGCAGATGGTGATGGCGATGGCCGGCTCGGCGAGCGTGGCGATGCCTCTGGCCGCCGACGCGTTCTTCGGCGTCCAGGAGGGTCACCGTCTCCGCGTCCTCGCGAAGAAGCTCAAGCTGCCCGTCAACAACGGCTTTCAGGACGATTTGGTGTTGCTTGAGACCGCCACGCAGCCGATCACGGTCGGCAAGCTCACCCTCCGCGTCGTCGGCCCGAACCAGGCGAACCTCGACGAGCTTCGCGACGATTGGCTCGACTGGCTCGCCGATGCGGAAGAGGCCGACCCGGCGACGCTGGCAAACTCCGACACGAGCGTCCCCAACCTTAGCAGCATCGTCCTGCTGGCGGAGTGCGACGGGAAAACCATCCTGCTCACGGGCGACGCCCGCAGCGACCATATTTACAATGGTCTGGAGAGCGCGGGACTGCTCACCAACGGCAAGCTTCACATCGATGTCCTCAAGATGCCGCATCATGGCAGCAACCGGAACATGACGGCGAAGTTCCTCAAGGCCGTCACCGCCGACACGTATGTCATCTCGGCGGACGGCAAGAACGCTAACCCGGACTACGACACGTTGAAGTGGATTGTCGAGACCGCGAGCGAAGCCGGACGCCAGATCGAGATCGTCGTCACCAACACCACCCAGGCGACCAAAGAGATCAAGCAGTCGCACAAGCCTGCGGACTACGGTTACACGTTGACTGTGAAGCCAAAAGCCGACCATAGCATCGCCGTCCAGTTGTCGTAATGAGGAGGGATGGGCGTCGCAAGGTGGAGAATTCATACCGGCCGGTGTCTCCAGATGAATTCACCAGCGACTTTGTAAGAGTTAGGTGCGGTTTCGGGGAGCTATGGTGGATGGGTGTGATTTATCTGAACATCTGAGAATTGCATTTCTGAAAGTCTCTCAGTATTGGTATTTTCATTACGTTATAGTCCGGATGATAGTGCCTTACTCGCCACTACCCGCGCGGAAGCAGGTCGAGTGAAGTCAATCCACAGAAGGCCCTTCTCTCAGGCGATGCCCCGCTACGGCAGAAGCGCGACCTTCCCCTTGGTGCCCGTGCGCCGCTTCCACCACTTTGCCGTAAGGGGAAATAACATGCGCCAATTGACCAATCTGCTTAAACCACTAGCTTTCACCTTCGCTCTGTTCGCCATTTTTACTTTGGGGCAGAGTGAGGCGCGCGCTGACGAGATAACGATCTCTGGCTCAACGACAGGGACGATCACCGGTGTCCCTCAACTAACTTTCACAGGCACCCCTAACTTTACCGGAACGACTATTTTCGGCGTCGGCGCTCTGAGCGGCGCGAACAATCTAGGGACGCTCTTCCTGAATACGGCTCCTGCGGACTTTGTCTCCGGGACTTTTATCCTGCACGTCACATTCTCGGCACCGCTCGGCATCAGCGGTGGACAAAACACGACTTACACAGCGAGCATCGCAGGTACCGTTTCCCCGAACATCAATCAGGGTGGGGTGAACATTCATTTTCTCAATCCCTCACAACCATTTTCATTCAGTAACGAGATCGGCAGCGGAAGGTTTATCCTATCAATAGCTGACGTCTTCGTGCAGACCGGTCAATCCGCCCTGTTGACAGGCGGGATTAGCGGAACACAACAACCCGTTCCTGAGCCGGCAACGATGATTCTGCTCGGCACGGGTCTGGGCGGGGTGGTGGTGAAGATGAGGCGCAGGCGCAGGAACAACAGCAGCGAGTAGCCGAAAGCGAGAGATAGTCCGATAGAGAATCGGGGCGGCCGGGAGTTAATGCTTCCGGCCGTCCTCAGTATTTGAGATGGACGCTCATAGTGGTTTTAACCGCACGACGTATATCGAATGTATATCTACGACTCTTATAAATGAAGTTTAGAATGGTTAGCACCGATTGCATTATTCATGAGTCGTTAGGAAAGGAGTGAGGGTTTCAGACCCGAGACTCTCTTCATTCTTAGACAGAATAAGAGCAGCAAAGTGGTTTCATTACTCGACTCATCGAACAAACGAAAATCCATAAACGCTATTATCCGGCTCTGCGTTTGTGGTTCATTCCAAGAGGCCGCCACAGCTCTCGCTGCTGTGGCGGCCTCGTCTACTTCGCCCTCGCTACAAACAGAGACGAAAACTTATGCCTGTTAATCAGCCCCGGTCTACGGCTGGCCGAAGCGGAGTTTATACTCCGTGGAGTTGAGGAAGCCGTCCACCATCGTCCGCACGTTCCCCGCCTGTAACACGGCGAGCCATGCGTTGAAGCCACTCTGAT
>JAUZFQ010000122.1 GCA_030838445.1 Pyrinomonadaceae bacterium
CTCGCAACTCGAGAAACTGTCGGCGCTCGGCGAACTCGCCTCCGGCGTCGCGCACGACTTCAACAACACGCTCGCGGGCATCCTCGGCCGCGCGCAATTGATGCTCCGCACGGACGACCCGGAGAAACACATGCGCGGTCTACAGATCATCATCAAGACTGCGGAGGACGGCGCGAAGACCGTCAAGCGCATACAGGACTTCGCACGCCAGCGGCGCGATCATGATTTCGCGCCCGTCGCCGTGGATCAACTCTTGTTCGACGTGGGCGAGATGACGCGCCCGCGCTGGAAGGATCACGCCGAGGCCAACAACGTCTACATCCGTCTGAATCTGCAAATCAACTCGAAGTCGCTCGTGCGCGGCGACGAGTCGGAGTTGCGCGAGGTCTTGGTCAACATGGTCTTCAACGCCGTGGACGCGATGCCCGCGGGCGGCACGCTCACGCTCGCCACACACGAGACCGGGGAGCACGTCGTCGTCAGCGTGTCAGACACCGGCTGCGGCATGTCTCCCGAAGTGCGTTCGCGCATCTTCGACCCGTTCTTCACGACGAAGGGCAAAGCCGGAAACGGGCTGGGGCTGGCCGTCAGCTACGGCATCATCCACCGGCACGAAGGCGAGATCGAAGTCGAGACCGAGGCCGGGCGCGGCGCGACCTTCAAGATCAAACTGCCCATCGCGAAAGGGGCGTTGAAGGAAGCGGAGGCCGCGAGCGGAGCGACGCCGTGCGCCGCCCACACTTTGTCGCTCGTGGCCGAATCAACGCGCGCGCGGATTCTCGTCGTTGACGACGAGGCTCACGTCCGCGAACTGCTCTGCGAACTGGTTCAAGGCGAGAGTTGCGAGGCGGTAGCGGCGGGCAACGGGGCTGACGCGCTCGCGCTCTTCGAGGGGGGACACTTCGATGCGGTCTTCACCGACATCGGGATGCCGGGCATGAGCGGCTGGGAACTGGCGCGTGCGATCCGCGAGCGCGACGCGCAACTCCCGCTCGCAGTGATTACGGGCTGGGGCGACGCGGTCGGTTCCGACGAGCAGAAGGCGGCGCGAATTGACTGGGTTGTGACGAAACCGTTTTCGATGGAGCGCATCACCGAGATCATTCAAGACATCTCGCGGCACAAGGACGAAGCACGCCGGAATCAACTGACGACGGTCGCCGCGTGAAGCACGTTGCTTCAGGCGTGAAGCGCGCCGCATCCGGCGTCGCGTTTTAAATAGACTCAGAACTCAACGCCGACCCGCTCAACCGTCAAGACTCATTCCCACGCTCCTGCTTGAGCAGGTTCACGTGATACTCGATGGCACGCGCGACGCTCCGCTCGACATCTTCCAGCCTGAACGGCTTCAACAAATAATCGAACGCGCCGAGCGTCATCATGCCCTTCGCGTGCTCCTGATCTTGTATGCCGGAGATGATGATGACGGGAGTTTGCGGCTGGTTCTGCCGGACATGACTGAGGAGTTCGATGCCGCTGAGTCCGGGCATGGAAATGTCCGTCAGCACCACGTCGTACACGTCCGTGGCTAACCAACCCAGAGCACGTTCGGCCGTCTCGGCGACGTGGCACAGGTGGTCTTCGGATAGTAAATCGTAGAGGGTGTCCCGAATCGCGGCGTCGTCGTCAACAACGAGGATAGCAGCCATAACGTTTTTCAGGATAACACGTTTCCACCGAGTTATCACTTCACGCAAAAAGCGGGAGCAGATTCCCGCGCGTCGTCGTTAACCGGCGGCGCGCGGGAACCTGCTCCCGCTTATTTTGTGTAAGACGAGCGACCGCGATTACTGCTGCGGGCTGCTCGTGCGAATCGTCACTTCCGTGCCGCTGCGCAGATCGAGATCGTCGCGACCCTGCACGTAGACGGAGCCTGCACCGCCGCCCGCGCCGAGCACCGCGCCGATGGCCGCGCCCTTGCCGCCGCCCGCAATCGCGCCAATGATCGCGCCGACCGCCGTGCCGATGGCCGCGCGCTGCACGGTGGTATCGGTGCGGCTGCTATCCTGCACCGTGCCCTCGTTGTCCACGCGGACGCTCTCGCCGTTGGCCGTGCGCACGTTCTCCACGAAGCCGGAGAAGTTATACGTGCGCCCGTCGCGCATGCGGATGCGGTCGAAGTTGAAGGTCAACTCCGAACGACCCGTGACGCGTCCCGAAGTTTTGACCTGCGAGACGTGACCCTCGACGGTCGCGCCGGAATACTGAGACGGCTCGCGCACGGTCATCGTGAAGCGGTCGCCCTCGCGCGAGGTGCGCGTGTTCAGGTCTGTGTCCAGAGTGGCGATCAGCGTCGTGCCGTTCGTGATGATGTAATCATTCGTACCAACGCCCGACGTGCTCGACGGGTAGACGCTGCCGCCGCCGCGGTAGATGTCGTAGCGCGCCACGTCGGCCGTCCGGTCGTAGACGCTGCGCACGACGATGGGCGTGCTGGTGTTCGCCAGCGTGATGCTGCGCGTCACCTGCAAGCGACGGCCGTTGTCGAGCGGGGCGAAGGTCACGGCGAAATCGTTGTCGCGGTCGCCCGTGCTGCTCACGGTCAACTGGTCGCCGGAGAAGGCCGCGCGCGCGCGGATCGTGTTGCCGTTCGCGCCGCGTTCGACGCGCTCCGTGCCGTCGGCGACGAAGTTGATCTGCGGGGCGCGCGTCGAGGCGATGGTCACGCTATCGCCGCGCCGTTCGATGGCGAGTTCCGCGGGCGATTCGAGACGCGCGACGAGCGTGTCGCCGATGCGTCGGCGGTCGCGGTACGGCAGATTGTTAGTGGCGGTTTGCGCCGCGCGACGCGGGTCTTCGCTCTGCGAGACGTTGAGGCGATACGTGCCCGTCAACCCGGCGTCGTAGCTGTAGCCGTTGTTCGCGGGCGGGTAGATGGAATAGGGCGCGGTGTTGGTGCGATTCCACGCTACGTTGTAAATGCCCGCCAGTTGGTCGAGGTCGGTTCTCACGGCCGCCCAGTCGCTCTGCGCGCGCGCGGACACCGTAGTGCGGTTGCCCTGCCGGTTGTTCTGGTTCGTCATGAAACGGTCGAGACGCGAAGCGCGCGCTAAGAGAGCTTCCACGTCGGCGGCCGCCAACTGCTGACGGTCGTTGCGCTCGCGCAACTGATCCACCACCTGATTGAAGTCGTCGAGCACGGTGGCGATGTTCTCTTCGCGGCGCGTGCCGTCGAGCCGCCCCTGATCGAGCGACTGGCTCAGGCTCAAGCGGAAACGCTCTGAGTTAGTTTCGAGGCGCGTGAGGATGGTGCGCGTTTGGTATGTGTTGTTGCGATAGGCGGGGCGGCGGCGCGTGGTCTGCGCCTGCACGCCGATGCTGAGGCTTAACATCGCCAGCACCATGCACACCGAGATAATTTTTCTTGCCGTGTTCATTTTAATTCTTCCCTCCATTTTTGCTGTTTCACTCGTCAGTCATCTTTCCAAACTTCTCACGAGGCTTAAGTGAAAGCGCGTCGGGCGCACCTCGTGATTTCTGCATTGTGGGGGGAGTGATGTTTTGAGAAAGAGGAGAGATACGAACTCGCGTCTGCGACGAAAATTTTCGCCCGTCGCGAGTTGGCCTCGACGACCGCAGACCGCACGTAGCGGCGTATAAGTTTCCAGTTTCCAAAGAACGGCCGCAGCCATCGTTAAGTGTGATTCGACACCACCTCAAGAAGGTTGCCGCTTATTTTCAAGTCGCGGTTTGGAGAAGTTTCCGCGCGTCCGATGATGCCTGTTTATGTACAAAGATCGTGCACAGTGCATGCTTTTCCGTATCATGCAAATTCACTGAAATGCACGCGGAACGGCCTTTTTACCCACATTCGAGAGAACATTCTCCCGCCCGCTATACTACTTGCAAATAGCGTGCGCGCCGGAGCGCGGGCGGCGTCTTTTTCGCCCCCGTGCTATGCTCGCGGTCAACCCATGCAAGGAGTTTGCGGATGACTTCAGAAGACCCCAAAGCGACGATTCATTACGCGGGCGACGAACTCTTCGTCGCCATCACGCCGAGCGGCCACGCGCAGACGCTCGACACCCGCCACGAACGCTCGGCCGCCGCCTCGCCGATGGAACTCTTACTGCTCGCGCTCGGCAGTTGCACCGCCGTTGACGTGATCTCGATCCTACGCAAGAAGCGCGAACGCGTGACCGACTACCGCGTCGAAGTGCGCGGCGAGCGACGCGCGGAGCACCCGCGCAAGTACACGCGCTTCGACGTGCGGCACATCGTCAGCGGGCGCGGTGTTTCGGAGAAGGCCGTGGCGCAGGCCATCGAACTTTCCGAGAGGAAGTATTGCAGCGTCGCCGCCACGCTCAGCCCCGGCGCGGAGATCGTTTCGAGTTTCGAGATCGTGGAAGACGCGGGCGCGACCGTTGCGTGAGTCGTCAACTGTGGCCGCGGTCAACGCGTGCGCTGCCGGCGGGTTGGCTGCTAGAATAGCAACGCACTGACCGGCACACACCAACCACGAGAAGGAGAATCGAGAAATGGCTGACGAGAGAAAGAAATGCGCCCACGCCGCCTGCGACTGTCCCGCCGACGAGGGCAGCAAATATTGCAGCGCCTACTGCGAAGGCAAAGGCCAGACGGTCACGATTGACTGCGACTGCGGCTGTCCGTCCTGCGGCAGCAACATCTAACTTTTTCAACGACCGGCCGGAGTCAAGCTCCGCTTTCATCTCGAAGTTTAACGCTTCGGCCGGTCGTCCCACGCGCTCTCCCCGCCCGGCGGCGCACGCGTTCCGCTGCCCACGCATCGAACGCACCACGCGCCACTGCTCCCCGCTTCCGGCGAAGCAGGCGACCAATCGAGTTCAATAATTTCGTTCCGACCAAGTTTATGTTTGCTTCCTTGTCCCAATATTTTTTTGCCGGTCTGCTCACGCTCGCGTTCGCCCCGGCGTGTGCGCCCGCGGCAGTTCCGCCCGCGGCCGTCTCGAACGCCGACGCGGGCGCGGCCTTTGTTGATTACGCCGCGGAGGCCGAGACCGAGGCCGCCGCAGGGCAGGGCGATGTCGCGCTCACCAACGCGCGACGACTCGACCGCGAAGGCCGCACCATTGACGGCCAACTCGCGCAACTCGCTCCCGCCGAACACATGCGCCGCGCCGCTGCCTACCACGCCAACCGCGCCTTCGCCGAAGCGCGCGAACACTGGCAGGCGCTCGTCGCGCGTTACCCGGCGGACACGAACGTCCCCGCCGCGCTCTTCGGCATGGGTCGCACCTTTTATCAGGAACGCCGCTACGCCGACGCGCTTCCCCTTTTTGAACGGCTGGGACGCGAGTTCACACGTTACAAGGACGGGCGCGAGGGCTTCTACTACGTCGCCGCGACGCTCCTGCGACTCGACCGCACGGCCGAAGCCGCGACCCGTTACGGCGATTACGTCGCGCGCTTCCCGCAGGGCGAGCGCATCGAGAACTCTTATCTGAATGCGATTGACAGTTGGCGCGAGGCGGGGCGAAACGAAGAAGCCCTCCAGTGGATCGCGCGTGCGCGCGAACGTTTCCGCGGCACGCCGGTAGCGACGAACGCACTCTTCGCGCGGCTGCGTCTCGAAGTGGCGGGGCGCGATTGGCCGTCGGCTCTCCGCACGGCCGACGAACTACAGCGCGGGGTTGTGTTCACGCCCGCCGTCCAGACCACTGCGAACGAGGTTGCCTACCTGCGCGGCTTCAGTCTCGAACGCGCGAAGCAGACGGCGCAGGCCGCCGCCGTTTATCAATCCATCCCCGACCGCGTCTCTTCTTACTACGGCGGGCTTGCCACCGAACGCCTGCGCGACCTGGGCGACGACTCGAAACGCATCGCCGAGGCGCGCGAACTCTCCATGCGTCGCGAGGTTGACGCGGCCGCCGCCCTCTACCCCGCGCCCTACCGCGACATCCTCTTGCGCGCGACGAGCAAGCACAACCTCGACCCGCGTTTCGTGCTCGCCATCATGCGACGCGAGAGCGCGTTCAAAACTCGCGCACGCTCGCCCGCCGCCGCGCGCGGGCTGCTGCAACTGACGCCGGAGATTGCCGCGAAGTACGGCGCGGGGGCTGGATTCAAGAACGTGAGCGAGGACGATCTCTACAGGCCGGAGGTCAACATCGGGATCGGCGTGGCGTATCTCGCAGACCTCTTCCGCATGTTCCCGAAGTTACCGGAGGCCGTCGCCGCTTCTTACAACGGCGGCGAGGATAACGTCGAACGCTGGGTGCGCCGCGCGGGGCACGACGACGCGGGCATCTTCTCTTCCGAAGTCGGCTTCACGGAATCGAAAGACTACGTCTTCAAAGTGATGGCGAACTACCGCGCCTACCAGCAACTCTACACTTCCGATCTCAAGCGGAGGCGATAACCGACGCGCGCTATCGCCTCCGCAGTTCGGCGATAGGGACTACCTTACCAAGGGTCGCTTGTCCCTGATACAGCCCTTCGTTCGTCTCATTCGTTTTAGTGGCGAGCACTCCCTGAAAAGCTACCGGCGGCTCCGCCGGCGCGTCCTCCAAGTCAATGGGCACGGGCGAAATCAAATCAAGCCCGGCTTCCGTCGCGGCGTCGAGCGAAGTTTGCGCCGTCTCCAACCCCGCGAAGACGGCCATGCCCGCGAAGAAACTCAAGACCGACGAGACGACCGCACGCGAAAATCCCGACACGCGTCGTTTGAGCGCGCGCACGCCTACGGGGCAGTTGGCGGTGAGGATCGAGCCGTCGGGGCGGTGATAGTAACGCACGCACAGACGCCCCTCCGTATTCATGATCAACGCCTCCGCGTCCTTCCGCGTCATGTTGGACAGGTTATAGACGTTCATGCTGCACTGATCGCAGAAGCGCACGCGCTCGTTGCCGCGCATGCGTTCCCAGTCGGCGCGACACGGCGCGGCCACGCGGACGTGCGCGAGCGGGTCGGTGAATTGAGCCATCGTTAAAAGACCTCCGCCAAGTTCAGTTCAACCAGGACTGAGCGTTTAGACGCCGCGGCCGCGCTTTGTGTTCCCGACCCCAGACGACTACGGTCGCGGCCGCAACTTACGGCTCAGGGGAAAACTGCCGGTCTTCAAATCCGCGCGCACGCTCGCGCCGCCGCAAAGGATCGGGCTGCGGCGGGTAGTTTCTGGGCAGCACGCCGAGCCGCACCAGCGCGTCGCGAAACTCGTAACGCAACGTCACCTCCGACGCCGGACTCGACTCCAAATCCATCTGCACGCTCCACACGTCGTTCGACACCGAACGCCCGATGCCAGTCGCCGCGTATTCGTCGTCCGCTTCGGGCGCGGGAGTTGCGCGCCCGCTAGCGCTCCCCCTCTGCGCGTTCGACGTCGCGGCGGGCGCGTCGCTGCTCTCAGTCCTGCGCTTCGACTCGCTGCGGTCTTCGCCGCGCGGCTGCGGTTCGTGCGGGCGCGGCGGCTGGAAGATGTCCGAACGGTTGCGTCGCTCGCGGTAGAAGACGGCCGTGATGACGCCCATGTCCGAAGCCCGCCCGATCCTGTTCGCGTAAGAGTCGCGCTCGTTGGTGAAGTAGAAGCGGCGCGCGCGCGTGGAACTCATCTGCCAGCCGCTGACCGTGATCGAGCCGTAAGGCGGGATGACCCACTTGCTCGCGTCGCGCGCGGTCGTGCGCCGCGCGTCAATCGTGTTGAGGCCGTCCACCGAGAGCGCGACGGCCACGCGCACCGGCAGCGGGTTCGTCAGCCTGAGCGCGTACTCCTCGCCTTCGAGCGCCTCGACGTAAACTCTCCCCCGCGCCGGATACTTGTCGCGCGCCTCGCCCCCCGCCAAAACTTCGACGCCGAACTGTTCCTGAAACGGTCTCTGCGCGACGACGCGACCCGCCGGTCGCCGCCCGCCGTGGTCTGTCCCGCCGCCCTGTGCCGCGACCAGCACGGCCAAAGTCGCGATCAACGCGATGCCCGCCAACGCCGTCAACGCTCTACGCATAAGTGTTCTCCCCTCCGAAAAATTTCCCGCCCCGCTTTTTGAACGCGCGCGCAATTATTTCTTGCAGCCCCCGCCGCACTTTGTGATACAAGATTTCCCGCCCGGAGGAGCGACCCGACACGATGATCAATTTCGACGCCGACGCCTGCCACGATCTCGACAACGCCCTGCGCCGCGAATGGTTGGAGACGAACAACCTCGGCGGCTTCGCTTCCGCCACCGTCACCGGCGCGAACACGCGACGCTATCACGGTTTGCTCACGGCCGCGCTCCGGCCGCCGACCGGCCGCGTCGTGCTGCTCTCAAAACTTGAGGAGACGCTCGTGCTCGACGGCGAGCGTTTCGATCTCTCGACCAACTTGTACGAACCGGCGGTCGTCCACCCGCAAGGCTTCCGGCTACAGTCTAATTTCCGGCTCGACCCGTTCCCCGTCTTTACTTATGAAGTCGGCGGCGCGCGCGTCGAAAAAACCGTCTTCATGCCGCACGGCGAGAGCGCCACGGTCGTGCGCTACCGCGTCCACGCGCCTGACGCGGCTTCTTTGGAGATTCGCCCGCTCGTCGCGTTCCGCGATTATCATTCGTTGCAGCGCGAAGCCCTCGACATTTTTCTGCGAGCCGAACTGCGCGAGAACATCGTCAGCCTGTTCAAACAGGACGACAGCACGCACCTGTTCCTCGCACACGACGCGGCGCACGCCTCCGTCGAAGGCCACTGGTACAGGCGCTTCGAGTACCCCGAGGAACGCGCGCGCGGCTTCGATTTCCACGAAGACCTCTTCAACCCGTGCCTGCTCGTCTGGCAACTCGAACGTGACGCGACCTGCAACTTCATCGCTTCGACCAAAGAACACGCCATCGCCGACGCCGCAACTTTTGAAGAGAGCGAACGCGAACGTCGCCGCCAAGTCGTCGCGGGCATCAACACACATGCCGGTGGCGAGACTGTAAGTGGCGAAATTGTGAGCGTCAAAACAGTGATCGTCGAAGCTGTAGATAGCAAGCCTGCGAGCGGCGAGACTGCGGGCGACGCGGCGGATGATGAGTACATCAGCACGCTCGTCGCGGCGGCCGATCAGTTTCTCGTCCGGCGCGGCGACGATCTCAGTTCCGTGATCGCCGGTTATCACTGGTTCACCGACTGGGGACGCGACACGATGATCTCGCTCACCGGCCTCGCCTTCGCACGCCGCCAGTTCGACACCGCGCGTGAAATCCTGTTGGCCTTCGCCGCGCACATGCGCGAGGGCTTGATCCCGAATCGTTTCCCCGACGGCGACGAAGAGCCGGAGTACAACAACGTGGACGGCACGCTCTGGTTCGTCAACGCCGTCGGCGAACTCGCGCGCCGCACGGGCGACATCGAATTCGTGCGCGAGCATTTGTACGCGCGCCTCAAGGAGTTTATCGAGTGGCACGAGCGCGGCACGATCTACTCGATCCGCGTCGATCAAGACGGGCTGCTCAGCGCGGGTCAAGAAGACGTGCAACTGACGTGGATGGACGCCAAGCTCGGCGACTACGTGGTGACGCCGCGCGCCGGAAAGGCCGTCGAGATTCAGGCGCTCTGGTACAACGCGCTTCGCACCATCGAAGAGATCGCGGGGCGCGTCGGCGACGACTGGATGCGTAACCACTGCCGCGCGCTCGCCGAACTGGCGCGCGCCAGTTTCCACGGGCTGTTCTGGAACGACGCCGAGAGTTGCCTCTACGATTACATCAGCCCGGCGGGCGAAGCGGACGCGGCGATTCGCCCCAACCAGATTTTCGCACTCAGCCTGCCCCACCCGATCATGACGGGCACGCGCGCCCGCTCCGTCGTCTCGACGGTCGCGCGCGAACTGCTCACGCCCTACGGTCTGCGTTCGCTCTCGCCGCGCGACCCCGACTACCGCCCGCGCTACGAAGGCGACTCATACTCGCGCGACACCGCCTACCATCAAGGCACGGTCTGGGCGTGGCTCATCGGCCCTTTCATCACCGCGCACCTGCGCGCGCACGAACGCACGCCCGCGAGTCTGGAACAGGCGCGGGAGTTTCTGCGCGCCTTCCGCGAACATCTGACGGAGGCGGGTGTCGGGCAAGTCTCCGAAATCTTCGACGGCGACGCGCCGCACACTCCGCGCGGCTGCATCGCGCAAGCGTGGAGCGTGGCCGAACTGTTGCGCTGCGAATTAGAAGAATTGAAACAGACGGCGTAAGGTGATTTGGAAGGATCGAAACAGACGGCGTAAGGTGAGAGACGATGTTCAACTCGCGCCGCAGATTTTCGACCGGCTTTCCACTTTCTCGGATCACAAGGAACGATTAAATGCCGACCGCCACGCCGCCGCCCTATTTCCCGCAAAATCCCCTGCTCCCGCCCGACGAGAAGCGCGCGCGGAAAGTGAAACTCGCCGTCGCCGGTTGCCTCATCTTGATCTTACTGCTCATCGCCGGAGCCATCTACGGAGTCGTCTACCTGATCAGGGCGTGACGGCGACGGCGCGAGCTAAAACCGCGCCGGACGAAAAGTCGTATCAACACTCGTGGCTTAATTTTTTTTTGGAAGCAAACGGTCGCTTGCGTCGTCTGATAGTTGAGCGATCACTTTCCAGAAGCGAGGTTGATATGGACAAAGCATTTCACGACGAGACACGCCGGAGTTTCCTCAAACGCGCTTCCCTCTTCGCCGTCGCGCTGCCCGCGGGAGTTTTAATCAACTGCGCGCGCCCCGCACGGACGCAGCCCGCGAGAGTCGAGGCGCGGGCGGATACGAAGCCGCGTGTCGGAGGCTATTGCGAAGGTTGCGAGGCTATCTACGACGGCATGCCCGCGCAGCTAAATTGGGAGACGCGGATCGCCACCGCGAACGAGCCGGGCGAGCCGTTCGAGGCGAGCGGCCGCATCTTTCAACCCGACGGGAAGACGCCCGCCCCCGACGTGATTCTTTACGCCTACCACACCGACGCGAAGGGCATCTACTCGCCCGCGCCGGGCGCGACCGGCGGCGCGCGCCGGAATGGTCACCTGCGCGGCTGGACCAAAACGAACGCGCGCGGCGAATACAAGTTCGTCACCATCAAGCCCGCGTCGTACCCTGACACAAAAATTCCTTCTCACATCCACCTCATCGTGAAAGAGGCCGACAAGAACGAATACTACATAGACAGTTTCGAGTTCGACGACGACCCGTTTCTCACGCAACAGGAACGCGCGCGGCGGCGCAAGCTGGGCGGATCAGGCGTCGTCCATTTGACCAAGAACGCGGGCGGCGTCTGGCTCGCCAAGCGAGACATCACGCTCGGTCTCAACGTGCCGGATTACAGGTGACGGCGTCGTCGTGTTTTCGATGCGGGTGAAACGAAGTGGCGGCGTGTCTCGTCACTTCATCATGCGTCGCGCGACGGCGAGACAGGCGAGGAGCGTCGTGATGGCGGCCGAGAGCAGGCAGTATTGACAGAAGGCGTGGAGGACGAAGGCTTGCAGGTAGATCAGCCAGAGGGACGTGGCGAACATCAACGCGACGAGCGCGGCGTAGAAATTTCCGGCGCGGCGTGAGCCGAAAGCCGCGAGCGTGGCGAGGCTGAAGGCCGTGAAGTATGCCAGCGCGCCGAAGAGCGCGAGCGGGTAGCCGCCGACGTTGGCGTAGGGACTGCCGAGGACTTCCGAGCAGCCGTTCGTCACCGTGCAACGCACGCTCCTGCCCGACAGGTGTTCGACCGTGAGATAAACCGCGTCGGCCAGACCCGCCAGCGACAACAGCGCGGCCAGCGAGTAAAGAAGCGAGACGCGCCGGGGCGGCGTCGTTGATTGCGACGTCGTTGATGGGGGCGTTGATATCGGCGTTGATATCGGCGGCGACGTTTCGCCCGCCCGCCCGCCTGCGCCCCGGCCGCGCTCTCTGTCGCCCGCGCTCACTTATTTTGCCGCCAGTTCGCGCTCGATGGTGGCGCGCAAAGAGTCGTAGTTAGTGATCACTTCAAACGGTATCTCGCGCCCGTTGAGGTAGACGGTCGGCGTCCCCTTGACGCCGCGCGCTGCCGCTTGCGTCTCGTCGTTCAACACGCGGTTGGCGACGGGCGCGCTGTCTATGTCCTGCGTGAATTTGGCAACGTCGAGGCCGAGCGTGCGCGCGAAATTCAGGAAGACGGGGCGCGCAATCGCAGTGTCTTTCCAGTCCTTCTGGTTCTCGAAAAGCATGTCGTGCATCTGCCAGAACTTGCCTTGCAGCGCGGCGGCCTCGGCGGCGCGCGCGGCCTCGGCGGCGTGCTGGTGTTGCGAACGGATCGGGAAGTGGCGATACGCGACGCGCAACTGCGTCGCATACTCGCCCTCGATCCGTTTCAGGATCGGGTGAAAGAAACCGCACGGCGGGCACTGGAAATCGCCGTACTCTTCGATCAGCAAAGGCGCGTCGGTGCGGCCGCGCACGTGTACGTTTTGGAGATCGACGGGCGGGGCGGCGGGGCGCGGCGTCGCGTTGGCGGCGGGCGCGTTGTTCGTCGTCACGGTCGGCGGCAACTGTGCGATGTTCGTTTGCGTCGTCGAAGTGTCAGGCGTGCGCATCATGAGCGCGCCGCCCGCGAGCGCGGCGACGAGCACCAACACGATAATGATAATGGGAAGTTTGCGTCTCATAGACGCAGAGGATAACTGCTAGAGCGCGATCCGCGCAATTCGCTGCGAGACATTTTCCAGCCCCACGAAACCGGGCAACAGTTGTAGTCGCTGGTTGACGTTCTGGTCGAAAAAGTCCACGCCGTCGCGCCCCTTGAAGAGCGTCGCGATCACGTAATCGGTCTCGGCCTGCGGCTTCGTGCCCTGCCCGACGGGCGACCAGAATTTCCCGATGATAAACCGCGCGAGAGCGCGCGTGTAGCCGGAGCGTTCCAGTTTGAGGCGCGCGATGCTCCAGTAGAAATGCGAATGCACCGACTCTTCGCGCGCCACGGCGCGGAGCAACTGTTCGAGCACGGGATGATCGGCCAGACGCCAGAGGCGACGATAGCCTTGCAGCGTCGTCATCTCGTTGATCGCGCCCCAGACCATGTGCGCGCCGCTAAAATATTTGCCGAAGCAGTTGGTGATAACGGGATAGAGGCGGTTCTCGAAGGTGTAGCGGAACGGGATGGCGGCGCGCGCCTCGGCCTGCCAGCGCGCGCTCGTCGGGTATCCGGCCTCGTTCAAAAAGCGGTTGAGCAGTTCGGCGTGCTCGTTCTCTTCCACGCTCCAACGTTCCATGAACTTGCGGATGACGGGGTTCTTGCCCGTCGGCGTGCGCAGCAGTTCCTCGTAGTAAATCTCCGTGAAGCTCTCCACGTCGCGCATGTACACGATGACGTCTTTGAAGGCGGGGTTGAGCGGATGCTCGCGCACCTCTTTCCAATTCACCGAATCCAAAAATTCTTTGGTGAGCGCGCGGGGCTGCGCCTCGTACCAGTTGAGCACGTCCTGTTCTGTCTCAAACACGAAAGGGTCTCCTTGAAGTATTGCGAGAGTCTTTGTATAAGTGTCCCGTCTTGTAATTTACGTAACGCTTCTTCCACGTGGATTCCCCTTGATTGCCCGACTTTCGCCCGGTATTACGACCGACGGGCGGTCGAAGTTATTGCCCCGGCGGTTGCGGCAGACCGACGGCCGCCGCCGAAGAATGCTACCATGAGCGCGCATGTCACAAAATAGCAGCATCACGACCATTGACGATAACCGCGCCGGGTCGCTCTACGACCGCATCGCGCGCCTCTACGATCTGACTTTCAAGTTCAACGGCTACGGGCGTTCGCTCGAACGTTATTTCCGCGAACACCCCGTCCCGCTCGAAGACGGCGCGCAGATTCTCGACGCCGGGTGCGGCACTGGACTCCTGACGCTCGCACTGCTCCGCACGCTCCCACGCCCCGCGCACGTCACCGCCATTGATCTCTCGGCCTCGTCGCTCAAAAAGGCGCGGCAAGCGGTCGGCCAGGAGTTACGCGGTCGTCCGCACCGGGTTCGTTTCTTGCAAGCCAACCTGCTCTCGCTCCCCTTCGCCGACGAGACTTTCGACTTCATCGCGACGAGCGGCGCGCTCGAATACGTCTCGCTCCGCGACGGCCTCGGCGAACTCGCGCGCGTGCTCAAGCCCGGCGGCCACCTCTTTCACCTGCCCGTGCGCCCCGCCCCGGCCAGCGCCTTCCTCGAACTCCTCTTCCGCTTCAAGACCCACCCGCCCGCAGAGGTCAACGCAAACACCGAACGCTATCTACGCATCGTCTCGCGCTATCGCTTCCCGCCCACCGACATCATCGGCTGGACGAAACTCGCCATCATGGCTCAAAAGCAGTGACGAGTGACAAGTAACGAGGGACAAGTTACATAAAACCTATGCTCGTTCGTGACGGCGAGAACGCCTTCATCTCGGCAAACAACTAGTGATTCTCGTTGAGCGTTAAACTCGTCACTCGTCACTTGTCACTCGTCACTGTTTCCCCATCTTCTTGAGCACGATCTCCGCTACTGTCGGAATGATGTCGCGGTCGTTGCTGTGTCCTTCGGTGAAGGTGACGAGGACAAAGCGCGCGCCGTTGGGGAGTTCGATGTAGGCCGCGTCGTGACGCACCTTGCTCGTCCAACCTGCTTTCGACCACAGCCGCGCGCCCTCGTAATCTTTCAAAGCGATGCCGGTGAAGCCGCGCCCCTGATCGTCCGGGTCGCCGCTCGCGCCGGAGAAATCGCGTTTGAGCAGTTCGAGCATCTTGTCCGAGCGTGCGGGGTTGACGCTGCGACGCGTGGCGATCTCGGCGAGAAGGCGCGCGGTGGCGTTGGTGGTCAGCTTGTTGCGGTTCTCGCCGTTCGCGCCGCGCCCGAAGTTCTCGCGCCCGTAGGCGTCTTCGCAAAAAGTTTTCTGGTTGACGTTGATGTTCGTGTAACCGAGCGACGCGAAATAGCGGTTGACGGCGTTTCGCTTCTCCTGCCACTTCCGCATCTCGGCGGGCGGCAATTCCATCCCGCTCGAAGTGCCGGTCAACACGTCGATCACGTAGCCGGTCGCGTCGTTCGACGAATCAACGATCATGTCGCGCAGCGCGCGGCTCAACTCGGCCGTCTCACGCAGACGCCCGTCCTCCAACCAGCGGTGCGCCGCCGCGAGATAAAACAACTTGACGACGCTCGCCGTGTAGATGCGCTCACCGCCGCGAAAACTCGCCGTCGCGGGGCGACCCGCGTCGCGCAGATCGATCAAGGTGATCGCCAGTTGATTCTCCGCGAGTTTCTTGTCGCTGAAACGCCGCAAAGTTTCGCGCGCCGCCTCGTCCACCAACGCTTGCAGCGCGGGCGAAGGCGCGGCGTCGAACTTCTGCGCCCGCGCCGCGTGCGCGTTGCGTTGAACTGTCCCTTGCGCCGCGCTGTTAGACAGTCCGGCCGACAGGCTGACGCCGACGACAACGGCGACGACGGCGCGGCTGAATATTTTTCTCTTCGACATAATCAACTCTGATTTTCAACGCAGGAAGTTGGCGAACAGCGTGATGATGATCGCGTTCGAGAAGTCTATGAAGAACGCGCCGACGATGGGCACGATCAAAAAGCTGCGCGGGGCTGCGCCGTAGCGCGCCGTCAATGCTTCCATGTTGGCGACGGCGTTCGGCGTCGTGCCGAGGCCGAAGCCGATGTGCCCGCCCGTCGTCACCGCCGCTTCGTAATCGCGCCCCATCACGACGAACGTCACGAGGACGGCGTAAATTATCATAAGAACAACTTGCACGGCGAGTATCAAGAGCATCGGCACGGCCAGCCCCGCCAGTTGCCACAGTTTCAAATCCATCAGCGCGATGACCAGAAACAGCGCCAGCGCGATACCACCGAGCGCTTCGAGCGCGCGCATGTCGAGCCGAAACCAGCCGTAGCGATCATCCAGATTTCGCACGACCGCCGCCACGATCATCGCGCCGACGTAAGCCGGGAGCGTCAGAGGGCGACCCGCGATGTAGAGTTTCGACAAGGCCATGCCGAGCAACGCGCCCACGCCCATCACCGCGAGCAGGATGAGTAGGTTGCGCAACAACTCCGCGCCCGTCAAAGCTGCCTCTTCTTCGCCCCGTTGCGTCCCCCGCGCTTCTGCGTCCGACGCCTCTTCGCCCGCGTCATCAAACTTGCCCGTCGCGCCGATAGCCCAGAACTCCTCCGCCTCTGCGTGCTTCGCGTCCTCGCGCGGCGCGGCGAGACGGAAGCGACGGATGAGCGCGGTGGCGACCGGATTCCCGACGAGGCTCGAAACGAAAATGCCGAAAGTCGCCGACGCGATGATGAGCGCGCCCGCGCCCGCCACGCCCAACTGCTCGAACTCCCCGGTGAAGGCCAGCCCCGTCGCGGGGCCGCCCGTCAACGTCAACGATCCGCAGATGACGCCGAGCGCGGCGGGCGCGCCGAGCGCGATGGCGAGCGCGATCCCCGCAAAGTTTTGCACGACGGCCGTGCCCGTCGCGATGACGTAGAAGATGATGAGACGCCAGCCGCCCGCGCCGAGCAACTTGAGCGTCGCCCCGAAACCGATGGTGGTGAAGAAAGCGATCTGCAACGGCGCGCGCAAGGAAGTGTCGAGTGCGATGCCGAGCGTGCCGCGTGCGCGCAGCATCATCACCAGCGCCGCGAACAACAACCCGCCGATGGCCGCTGCCGGGATGCTCGCGCGTTTGAATATGCCGACGCGCGCCTGCACGAAACCGCCGACGAATAGGAACACGGCCGCCAGCGCGAGCGTCAGGACAAGATCGAATTTCAGCGTCCGCAGATTTTCGAAGACGGTAAATTCCACGCGCAATCTCCCCGGCTGTTCCTTCGCTTCTAACCCTTCGGACTATTTCTTCGCTTCGTAGACGACGCGGCCGTCCATGATCGTCAGGCGCACTTTCGTCCGCTCGATCTCGACGGGGTTGATCCGAAAAATGTCTTGCGAGAGTAGTACGAGATCGGCGAGTTTGCCGGGCGCGAGCGTGCCCTTCGCGTGCTCCGCAAACTCGGCGTAGGCCGACCCGACGGTGTAAGCGCGCACGGCCTCTTCGACGGTGATCTTCTGTCCGGGTATCCAGCCTTGCGGGTTTTTGCCGTCGAGCGTGCGGCGCGTGGTCGCCGCGTAGATGCCGAGCAAAGGGTTGAGCGGTGCGACGTACCAGTCCGTGCCGAAGGCGAGCGTTGCCCCGGCGTCGAGGAGCGAGCGGAAGGCGTAAGTCGTGCGCGCGCGTTCGTGTCCGATGCGCTTTTCAGCCCAGCGGCCGTCGTCAATCGCGTGATAAGGCTGCATCGAGGCGATGACGCGAGAGCGCGCGAAGCGTTCGATGTCGGTGGGGCGAATGTGTTGCGCGTGTTCGATGCGGAAGCGACGGTCGCGCGCGCCGTTGGCCTGTATGACCTCTTCGTAGATAGAGAGGATTTGAGAGTTTGCGCTGTCGCCGATGGCGTGAATCATCACTTGCAGTCCGGCCGCGTCGGCCGCTTGCACGCGCTTGAGCATCTCGCCTGCGGGGAACATCTCGTCGGCGGGGAGGCCGCGCGTCGCAGGCGCGTCGAGGTAAGGGTCGAAGAAGAGCGCGGTGGTCGAGCCGAGACTGCCGTCTGCGAAACCCTTCAACCCGCCGACGCGCAAGAGGTCTGAGCCGAACACGGCGCGAACGCCCGTGCGCGCCAGCCGCTCCCACTGCGGCAGCGGCGAGACGGCGTAGACGCGCGTCTTCAACTCGCCGCGCGCCGCGAGCGACTGGAAGACGCCCACGTCGTTTCCGGCGGACATGTCTTGCACGCTCGTCACGCCGAGACTCGCCGCGTGTTCGGTCGCCGCGCGCAGGGCTTCGAGTTTCTCGTCAAACGTCGGATCGGGAATCTTCGCATAGACGAAACTCATCGCGGCGTCTTTCAACACGCCGGTCGGCTCGCCCGTCCGCGCGTCGCGCACAATCAGACCGCCGTCGGGGTCTTTCGTCTCACGCGTCACTCCGGCGAGTTTCAGCGCGACGCTGTTGGCGAGCGACATGTGACCGTCGAGGCGATTGACGAAGACCGGGTGATCGGGCGTGAACTTGTCAATCAACTCTCTGGTCGGCAGCGGCGCGCCCGGCCAGCGTTCGTGATCCCAGTCGCCGCCCGTGATCCAACGCCCTTTCGGTGTCTTCGCGGCGAACTGGCGGATGCGTTCGGCAAACTCTGCGGGGCTAGCGGCGTCGCGCAGTTGCACGCTTGAGAGGTGGCCGCCGCCCTCTATGAAGTGGACGTGCGCGTCGTTGAAGCCGGGGAGGACGAGCGCGCCCTGCGCGTCAATGACGCGCGTGTGCGCGCCCGCGAATCTGCGAATCTCCGCGTTCGTGCCGACGGCGGCGATGCGTGTGCCGTAGACGGCGACGGCCTCGGCCTGCGGGCGCGCCTTATCCAACGTGCGGACGTTGGCGTTGATGACGACGAGATCGGCGATCATGTTTTGCGCGCGTGCGCCGGGGATCGCGACCAGTAGTAGCAGCAGGCACGAGGCGACGACGCGCGAACCAAAGAATTTGATTTTCATAAGAGTCGAGAGATATTTGCGCGGCATGCGGGCGCGTAGTGTATCATTGCGCGCGGTCTTGCCGGTAGATGAAAAACAGTGACGAGTGACAAGTGACGAGGGACAAGAGAAGAAAGTGAATCGTGAATCGTCAATCGTGAATAGACTAAAAATGTTCTGCGCTATTTACGATTCACGATTGACGATTCACGGCTTTCAATCATACTCGCGTTTCTAACTTGTCACCCGTCACTTGTCACTTGTCACTGTCCTATTCACTTGTCACTTAAACATATGAATCCACTTCGTAAACAGTTGGCGTTTGCGGGCGCGTTGTTGTTCTTCATCGGGATGGTGACGGGGCTGTGGACGGCGGCGGCGCTGACGGGCAAGGTCGTGGTGGGGATGCCGCGCATGGCTCTGGCGGCGCACCTGAACGCCCTGCTCGGCGGGCTGTGGCTGCTGGCCGTGGCGTGGAGTTTCGAGTTTCTGCATTACGGCGCGCGCGGCTTGCGGCGGCTCGCACTCGGCGTCGGCGTGCCCGCCTACGCGAACTGGCTCGTCACGCTCGTCGCCTCCTTTATCGGCGTCAACGGCCTCGACTACACGGGCGCGCGCGGCAACGACGTGATCGCCTTCCTCCTCCAGACGCTCGTCGTCTTGCCGACACTCGTCGCCTCCGCCTTCTGGGCGTGGGGCTTTCGCGCGAAACGCGTCTGAGTACCTTTCACTGCGAAGCTAGAACACTACCTTCACGCATCACGTAACGAGTCGAACGCCACGCGCCCGCCGATCAAGGTGAGACGCACGCGTCCGTCGGCGTCGAGCGCGGTGAGGTCTGCGCGCTTGCCTGCTTCGATTGTGCCGTAATCAGTTGCGACGCCGAGCAGGCGCGCGGGGTTGGCGGACGCCATGCGCGACACGTCGGAGGGCGCGACGCCGAGGGCGAGCATCTGCCGCACGCCGTCGCGCATGGTGCTGACCGAACCGGCGATGCTGCCACGCTCGTTCGCGGTGCGCCCGCCCGCGACGCTGATCGTCTCGCCCCAAATGCGAAACTCGCCGTCGCCCTGCCCGGCGGGCGCAACGGCGTCGCTGATCAGTAGGAGTTTGTCAGGCGTCTTGCAACGCAGCGCGAGTCGCAGCATGAGCGGCGCGACGTGATGCCCGTCGGCGATGATGTCGCAGGTCACGTCGTCGCTGAGCAGCCCCCAGCCGACGGGGCCGGGCGTGCGTTGATGGAGCGGCGACATGGCGTTGAAGAAGTGTGTCATGTGGCGCGCGCCCGCCGCGCACGCCTCGTCGAGCGTGGCGACGTCGGCGCGGGTGTGGCCGATGGAGACGACCCAGCCGCGCGCCTTGAGTTCACGTACCAACGCGATCCCGCCTTCGATCTCCGGCGCGACGGTGATCATGCGAATTGCTCCGGGCGCGCGCGCCGCGACAGGCAGGCTGCTCACGTCGGCGGGCTGCTTGAAGGTGCGGAAGTAGGGCGGGCGGAGCGCGCCGCACTGTGCGGTGTTGATGAACGGGCCTTCGTAATGGAGGCCGAGGGCACGTGCTGCGGCGACGTCGTGCGTAGCGCGTTCGTCGTCCTGCGCGGCCATCAAATTTTCGATTGATGCGACGGCGCGCGCGTAATCTTCGGCGGGCGCGGGCACGAGCGTCGGCAGCCACGCGGTCACGCCCTCGCGCGCGAGAAATCGGGCGACGCGGGAGAGATCGTCGACCGTTGCCTCCATCGTATCCACGCCGACCGCGCCGTGGATGTGTACGTCTATGAAGCCGGGGAAGATGGTGAGACCCGCGAGTTCGATCACTTCGGCGTCGCGCGCGTCTCCCGCCGCGTCGTCGGCGGGCG
>JAUZFQ010000123.1 GCA_030838445.1 Pyrinomonadaceae bacterium
CTTTGTCAGAGATACAAGTCCAAAGTTTGGGGCAGCAATTGCAGACGCCGCACGACCCGCGCGCGTTTTGGCTGCCGGGGTCTAACCTCTTGAGCCGATGAGCGACGAACCGGACAACAATTCATCCCCGGACTCTGCCGACAGCGCGACGGACAAACCCGCCGCGCCACCAGCCGACGAAACAGCCGACGAGAAGCGCGCGCGGATGATGGCGGAAATCAAAGCCAAAGCCGCCGCCAGAATGGCCGCCAAGGGCGGCACGCCCGCCCCGACCCAAACCCCAACCGCCTCAAGCGAAACTCCAACCGCCTCAAGCGAGACTCCATTCGGGCAGGGCGAAACTTCAACCGCACCCACGCCCTCCACGACACCAGGCTCCGCCGCGACGGGCGACGCGCCCTCAGACGAGACTCCCGAACAGAAACGCGCGCGCATCATCGCGGAGGCGAAGGCTAAAGCTGCTGCGAAGATGGCGGCTGCGAAAGGCGTCGCAGAAGGCGGCGAGGCGTCGTCTAAAAGACCTGTCGGCGCGACAGCGACCGGCGGCACGTCCGACGAAGAGAAGGCCGCGCGGATCGCGGAGGCGCGCGCGAAGGCCGCCGCGTTCAAAGGCACTGCGGGCGATAGCGGCGCGATGGAGGAGAAGCCCAAGCCGCCTGCGGCTGTTGCTCCGGGCGCGCCGAAAGCACCTGTCAAGAAGAAGGAAGAAGGAGCGAAGCCGTCGGACGCGTCGAACCATCCGCTGGTCAAACGCCTGCGCGAACATCTGGACGGCGCGGTCACTGAGGCGTCTGAGTTTCTCGGCCAGTTGTCCGTGCGCGTCGTGCCCGCGCGCATCGTCGAAGTCTGCGAGTTTCTGAAACGCGACGCGGAATCGCCGTTCGACTATCTCTCCGATCTCACCTGCGTCCACTTTCCCGAAAACGCCGACGCGCCTTTCGAGGTCGTCTACAACCTCTACTCGATCAGCGCGAACGCGCGCGTGCGTTTGAAGGCGCGGACGACGGACGCGGCGGGCGTCGAGAGCGTGACGGGCGTGTGGCCTGCGGCGAACTGGATGGAGCGCGAGGTCTACGATCTCTTCGGCGTGCAGTTCCACAATCACCCGGACTTGCGCCGCATCCTTCTGCCGCCCGACTGGGAAGGCCACCCGCTGCGCAAGGACTACCCGCTCGAACCCGTGGAGAACAACTGGACGGCCAAGCACCTGCCGGAGTTCTCGGACGTGCAGCGCGAGCAACTCGAACAACGCCGCGCCTACGGCCTCGAAGCCCTCTCGACGCCGAACGAACGGCGCGTCCGCGAAATCTTCATCGCGGGCAAAGAAGTGATGCCGCTTGATAGGAAATAAAACCGTCCCTTGTCAGTCGTCGGTTGTCCGTTGTTTGTGGTCGGACAACTTGCGTGCTGAAAGCGGAAAATTCAAGCCGGGTTACGCGAAAACAACTGACGACGGACAACGGACAACTGACAGTCTATGCATCAGGTAGAAGTCGCCACCACGAGAGAGACCCTGCTGGACAGCCCGGAGATGGTGCTGAACATGGGGCCGCAGCATCCCTCAACTCACGGCGTGTTGCGCGTTATCCTAAAACTCGACGGCGAGACGGTCATCGTTCTCGATTGCGACATCGGCTACCTGCATCGCGGCATGGAGAAGATCGCCGAGAATCGTCTCTACCCGATGATCGCGCCCTACTGGGACAGGCTCGACTACATCGCCGCCGTCTCGAACGGCCTGCTGTGGGTGGAGACGGTCGAGCAGATGTTGGGGTTGGACGTGCCGCCGCGCGCACACTACATCCGCACCGTCCTGACGGAACTCAACCGCATCTCCTCGCATCTTCTCTGGCTCGCCACGCACGGACTCGACATCGGCTCGTTCACCGTCCTGCTGTGGGCTTTGCGCGAGCGCGAAGAGATTCTGAAAATTTTCGAGCGGCAGTTCGGCGCGCGCCTCACCTGCCACGCGTGGCGCATCGGCGGGATGCCCAACGACACCTACGACGGCTTTACGGAAGACGTGACGCAGTTCGTTGATAACTTCCCGCACCGTCTGGCGGAGTACGAGACGCTCTTGTCGGAGAACCGCATCTGGCTCGGCCGCACGGTCGGCATCGGCGTCATCTCGGCCGAGGACGCCATCGCCATCGGACTCTCCGGCCCGGCGCTGCGCGGTTCGGGCGTCGCTTGGGACATACGCAAGTCGCGCCCGTATGCCGCCTACGCCGACATGGAGTTTGAAGTGCCCGTCGGCGAAAACGGCGACACGTATGATCGCTACCTCGTCCGGCTCGAAGAGATGCGGCAGTCGCGGCTCATCGTGCAACAGGCTCTCAAGCGGATGCCGGACGGCCCCGTCAACGCGAAAGTGCCGAAGATCATCAAGCCGCCCGCGGGCGACTACTATCATTCAATCGAAGGGCCGAAGGGCGAGATCGGCTGCTACCTCGTCTCCGACGGATCGAGTCGGCCGGCGCGCGTGCGCGTCCGCCCGCCCTGCCTGATCAACTTGCAGGCGCTCCGGCAGATGTGCCTCGGACACCTCGTCGCCGATGTCGTCGCCATCATCGGCACGCTCGACATCGTGCTCGGCGAAATTGATCGGTAAAACGTCCGTTGTCAGTAGTCAGTTGTCAGTTGCATGTGGTTATCACATAAGCTGCCAAAGATTGACTTGAACAACGGACGACGGACAACGGACGACGGACGTTTTATGAGAGTTGTTCGCCTCGCCGTGCAGGAGATGACCCGCGAGCGGTTCGCGCCGTACGGGATTTTGCTCGACAGCCGCGGGTCGGTGGAAATTGATCTGGGGACGGGCGCGCCGAGCCTGACGGGGGCGACGAGCGAGCGGCGGCCGTTCGAGTTTCAATTCATGGCGCGACACCGGCGCACGATGCAGGTCTTCTCGCCGCTCGTCTCGTCGCGTTCGATCATCTGCGTCGCGCCGCCCTCGGAGCGCAGCGCGCCGGAGGTGGCAGAGATCGCCGCTTTTCTGGTCAACGGGCGTCTGCCCTACGCGTACCACAAGGGCACCTGGCACACGCCGCCCTTCGCCGTCGGCGAGTGGTCTTCCTACCTCGTCGTGGATCGTGCCGGGACGCTCGACAGCGATTACGAGTTGGTTGATTTGAAGGCCGTCCACGACTGCACCTTCGAGATCGACGTTTAGAATGATCTCCTCACATCGGGAACAGCCTGAAAGAGAGGCGGAGTAAATGAGCACTGACCGCACAACTGAAATCCTCAACTACCTGAGCGCGATCAGCCGTGAAGTCGGCGAACTGCGCACGGAGATGAACGCGCGTTTCTCTGAAGTGAATACGCGGCTCGAACGTATCGAGCGCGAGCAGCGTCTACAAGGGCGAAGACTCGACCGTATCGAGTCGCTGGTGCTCACGACGCGGGCGGATATTGATGAATTGCAAGAGCGCGTAGATGCGCTCGAAGGTAAACAGGCGTAGGTGTTAAATCTTCCTATGGACATGCTCGCACTATTCGCGCCGCCCGACCTGGTGAACAACCTCTTGTTGAAGCTGCGGCTGGGGCAGGAGACGATCAACTACGTCGTCTGGCCGTTCATCCAGATCGGCGCGGTCGTGACGGGCGTCGCCGTCTGGGCGGCGTACGCGACTTACTTGGAGCGCAAGATTTCGGCGTTCATGCAGGCGCGTCTGGGGCCGATGCGCGTCGGGCCGTGGGGGCTGTTGCAGCCCATCGCCGACGCCATCAAACTCCTGACCAAAGAAGACCTCAAGCCCGACCGCGCCGACACTTACATCTTCTTCTTCGCGCCGTTCATCTCGGTGGTGGCGGCCTTCGTCGTCTTCGCGGTGATCCCGTTCGCGCCCGATTGGGGCGTCGTCACGGACATCAACATCGGCCTGCTGTTCGTGCTCTCGGTCTCGTCGGTGGGCGTGCTCGCCTTGATACTCGCGGGCTGGTCGTCCAACTCGAAGTACGCGCTGCTCGGCGGATTGCGCTCGTCGGCGCAGATGGTTTCGTACGAGGTGGCGATGGGCATGGCGCTCATCGGCGCGTTGATGTTCGCGCGCACGCTCAGCTTGTCGGGCATCGTCTCGGCGCAAGGGTTAGACTCTATCTGGTACATCTTCTACCAGCCGCTCGGCTTCATCATCTTTTTGATCAGCGGCATCGCGGAGAACAACCGCGCGCCGTTCGACCTGCCGGAGGCGGAGTCGGAACTCGTCGCGGGCTTCCACACGGAATATTCGGGGATGCGCTGGTCGCTCTTTTTCATGGCGGAGTACGCGGCGATGATCGTCGTCTCGGCGATTGCCACCTCGGTGTTCCTCGGCGGGTGGTACTTCCCCGGAGTGTGGCGGCTCGGCATCAACTACCCGCACCTGTTCGTCGCCTTGAGCCTCATCGTCTTCCTCGTCAAGATGTCGGTGCTGCTCTACGTCTATTTCTGGCTGCGCTGGACGTTCCCGCGCTACCGCTACGATCAGTTGATGGACTTGGGCTGGAAGTGGATGCTCCCGGCCGCGCTCCTCAACATCACGCTCACGGCCATCGCGATCTTCGTCGTGCAGGCGCTCGACGGCTGGCGCGGCATGGACACGGTGACGTCGCTCGCGCGCGGCGTGAACCTGACGGCGACGGGCAAAGCGATCATGATCGCGTTCGGCGCGCTCGGCGTCTTCATCGCCGCCGGGATGCTCTCATTCATCAACCACGGCGCGCGTGATTTCAACTTGAAGAAGCAGCGCGTCGGCATCCGGCTCACCAACCCGCCCAAAGGTCAGGGCGCGGTGGCAAGCGCAGCGGCCGCGGCGGCGGAATAAAGGGTTTCAAGTTTCAGGTTGCAGGTTTCAAGTCTTAATGTTCTTCGGTCTTTAAATTGAACTCCAACTCTCG
>JAUZFQ010000178.1 GCA_030838445.1 Pyrinomonadaceae bacterium
CAAGCCGTCCCCGCGCGCCACGCGACGATGGACTCGGTGCGCGCGGCCTTCCGCGATCTCGTCCTGCCGGATTCGCTCATGCAGACGGTCGGCTGCGTCGTCAATTCGCGCCGCTCGCTCTTCCTCAGCGGCCCTCCGGGCACGGGCAAAACGGCCGTCGCCGAGCGCATCAACGCCAGTCTCCCCGGCGCGATCTGGATTCCCTACGCCATCGAAATTGACGGGCAGGTGATACGCGTGTTCGACGCGCACAACCATCGCCCCGCCGCGAGCGAGGCTGTCCCCGCCGAGTACGACCGCCGCTGGGTCTGCATCGAGCGGCCGCTCGTCATCGTCGGCGGCGAGTTGACTCTGGAGAACGCGGATTTGACCTGGAGCGAGGCGGCGCGATTTTACGAAGCCCCGTTCCAGATGAAGTCCAACGGCGGCACGCTCGTGATAGACGACTTCGGGCGGCAGCGCGTCGCGCCCACCGATCTGCTTAACCGCTGGATCGTGCCGCTCGAACGCCGCGTGGATTATTTGACGTTGCACACGGGCAAGAAGATCGAAGTGCCGTTCGAGCAACTCGTCGTCTTCGCGACGAACCTCGAAGACAAAGACCTCGTTGACGAGGCGTTCCTGCGGCGCATGGGCTACCGCGCGCGCGTCGAGCCGCCGACGCCCGCCGCCTACATCGAAATCTTCAAACGCGCGGCGCACACGCGCGGCATGCGCGTCGAGCAGGTGTGCCTCGACTACATTTTGAACAACTACATGATCTCGCATCGCCAGATGAAGGCGTGCGAGCCGCGCGACCTGCTCGACCGCGTGCTCGACATCTGCCTCTTCGAGGGACAGGCCATCGAACTCACGCCGAAGGTCATAGACAGCGCGTGGCGCAACTACTTCGGCACGTCGCACGGCTTCGCGCAGGAGACTTCAGAGCGTCGCGGCGCGGGCGACGCGCGCACCGTCGGAGATTTAGTTGACGTGTCGTAAGCGGGGCTTGAGGACAATGACAAGAAAATTTTCACGCCAAGGCGCAAAGGCGCAAAGGGGAGACGCTATGAGCCAAACGGCGGAGACGCGTCTGTCGAATGAACCGCGCGTCTTCTTTGCGCCTTTGCGCCTTGGCGTGAGCTATCTCATTTCTCATACGCATGCACGCTGTTTGAACGTCGCCGCGCTCGCCTTCCTGTTCGTCCTCTGCGTGCCCGCCGTAGCTTTGGCCGACCGCGTGCTGCTGGTTGACGGGACGACGCTCGAAGTTGACGAGGCGTGGGACGATGCGGAAGGCGTGTGGTACAGGCGCGGCGGCATGACGAATTTCGTCGAGCGCGCGCGCGTGAAAACGATTGAGCGCAAGGGGCCAGAGAAAGATGCGAAAGACGCGAAAGACGCCGCGAAGAAGCGTCAGGTCGCGAAGCTGTCGGACGTGAACGACGCCGGGGCGAACGACGTGGCGCAGGCTCCGCAAGTCGCTGACGCAGCGGCGCGGCCGCTCTGGATTTACCTCGTCGGCGGCGCGCGTTTTGAAGTTGATGAGGCGAACGAGTCGGCGGAAGGCGTCTGGTACAAGCGCGGCAATCTCTCGATCTTTCTCGAACGCGCGCGCATTGAGCGTATTGAGAGAGAGTCGGACGAATTGAAAGCTGAGACGGAGGAGACAACGGCGGCGAGTTCGGGCAGCAGGCGCGAGCGACGTTGGACGACGGGCAGGCCGCAACTCGACGCGCTCATCCGGCAGAACGGCGCGCGCTACGGCGTTGACCCGTATCTGATCTTTTGCGTGATGGAGCAGGAGTCGCATTTCAACACGGGGGCGGTCAGCCCGGTCGGCGCGCGCGGGTTGATGCAGTTGATGCCGGGGACGGCGGCGCGCTTCGGCGTCCGTCGCGTCCACGACCCGGCGCAGAACATCGCGGGCGGCACGCGCTTTCTCAAGCAACTGCTCGGCAGGTTCAACGGGCGCGTCGAACTCGTGCTCGCGAGTTACAACGCGGGCGAGGGCGCGGTGATCAAGTACGGACATCGCGTGCCGCCTTACCGTGAGACGAGGAATTACGTGCGCCGCATCAGCGGCCGCTACGGGCGCGCGGCGCACGCCGTAAGCGAACGAACGACTGCGAGCAACAAGTCAAACGCCGTGACATCGGGAAGTAGTAAAGCAGCCGCCGCAGTTGTGTCGGGGAATTGAGCCGGGCGTTCGGGGTGGCGGTCGGGAGGAGTATGAGAAGTTTGCTGGCAAGGCATGTCGCGTGCGCAGGGATGTGCGCCGCCGTGTGGGTGGCGGGCGGCGCATCCGAGTCGCGCGGGCAGGGTACGTCGCCGTCACAACAGCGGGGCGTCGCGGCGTCGCAGTCGGACGCGGAAGCGCCGTTGACTAACGCCTCAATCGTCAAACTCGTGCGCGCGAAGTTTAGCGAGAAGACCGTCATCGCGATCATCCGCGTGCGCCCCGTCCGGTTCGACCTCTCGCCGGATCGTCTGATCGAACTGAAGAAGAACGGGGTGGGCGAGCGGGTTATCCTCACGATGCTGGCGCGCGCCGAGGGCGAGATGCTTTCGGCGCGCGACGACGCGGGCGACGCGTTTGACGACGACCCGTTTTTCGATGGGACGCGCGGCGGGCAGACGCGCGCGCCGGGTGAAGGCAAGCCGTCGAACGGGCAGGGCAGCAGCGGCGACCCGAACGAGACGAGCATCTTCGGTTCGTCGGGCGGCGTGCGCGGGCGTTCGCGCTCGAACATCGGCGGCGGCGCGGCCGAAGGCGACACGCAGACGACCGGCAGCGCGAGCGTGCGCATCATGCGACCCCCGGCGGAGGTCGGCGGCGCGAACAACGGCAGCGGCGCGCCCAAACTCGAACGCACACCGACGCTGACGAACGAGTCGGTCATCGAACTCGTCGAGGCCGGTTTTACGGAAGGCACGATCATCCGGCGCATCGAGTTGTCGCCGGTCGAGTTCGATTTCGCGCCTGCGAAACTGGCGGAACTGCGCCGCCGCCGCGTGGGCGACGCGATCATCGCCGCGATGCGCGCCGCGTCGGGCGAAGAGGGCGCGGGCATGGCGACCGATTCCAACTCGAAGCCTTGAAAGCCAGCAGAGCCTTGAAAGCCAGCAGAGCCTTGAAAGCCAGCGAAGCCTTGAAAGTTAGCTTGATGCGTCCAAACATTTCCGACCTGCGCGCTGAACGCCACGCGGCGGGAGTTTGTCGCGCGCGCGTGGCCGTGTGTTGCGTGCTCTCCCTGTTCCTCGTTGCCGCGACGGGCGGGAGTCTCGCGCCGGTCGGGTTCGCGCAGGAGTTGAAAGCCGAGCGGAGTTCTCCGTCGTCGCAGGAAGTGGACGAGGACGAAGTGGTCAGGGTGAGCACGACGGAAGTGCTCTTGCCCGTGACGGTGCGCGACGCGGCGGGGCGTCTGGTGACGACGCTTGAGCGCAAAGATTTTCAGGTGTGGGAAGACGGGCGCGAGCAGCCTTTGAGTGATCTGCGTGTGCGGCGCGTGCCGGTGGATGTCCTATTGATGGTGGACGCTTCGTCTTCGGTGGCGGGCAATCTGGAAGATTTCCGGCGCGCGGCAGAAGAGTTCGCCGAGCGGCTCGCGCCGGAGGATCGCGTGAGCTTGTTGAAGTTCGACGACCGCGTGGAGTTGTTGCAGGACTGGACGGCGAGCCGCGTGCAGTTGCGACGCTCGCTCAAGCGCATCGTGCCGGGCATGTTCACGCGCTTCCACGACGCGCTCTACCTCGCGGCGCGCGAGCAGTTCAAAGACGTGCGGCGGCGACATGCCATCGTCGTGCTCACGGACGGGATTGACAGCGGGCGTGGCCGCGCGTCTTTGGAGATGGCGCTCGGCGCACTGCTCGAAGCCGGGGCAAGCGTCTACTGCATCAGCAACACGGAGATCGAGCGCGCGCGCAAACGCGCCGAACTCGACACGCTCCAATCAGAGCCGCTCTCGACCCGACGTTTCAACGAACTCCGCATCGGCGACCTGCGCGAATCCCTGCGCGTCCTCGACGCGAGCGAGCGCAATCTCGCAGGGCTGACGGAGTCCACGGGCGGGCGTCTCTTCAGGCCGCAGAGTTTCGCCGTGCTCGATAGCGTCTACGCAGAGGTGGCCGAGGAGTTGCGCCACCAGTACGCGCTCTACTACATGCCGCTCGACAAGACGCGCGACGGGAAGTTTCGCCGCGTGCAGGTCAAGACCTCCGACCCCGCCCTGCGCCTCAACGCGCGCATCGGCTACTTTGCCCCGCGCGGTTAGCTGACCCTTCCGGTCGCCCTGCCTCTGCCATTATTTCCCTTTGATTAGAGCCTCCGGATGACCCGGCGTGTCAGAAATGGCCGACCTGATTGCTGAATCACAGCTTCCGGGTCGGAAGGATACGCCACCTCTCATATTGAGTCCATTGGGTTCATACGACACGAATTTGCCGGTCAAACTATCTCCCCAGAAAAATCCCCAGCCGGATAAGTCTTTATATTTACTCAGTTACGTTTTAGGCGTTGCTGGCACGGTCATTGCTATGTGCGGTAGGTTGATCCATCTCTCTGAAGCGGAGAGGGCTAAATTCCACAGGAAAGAGTTCCGGTTGAAATGTGGCGGAAGGTTGAACGGTCAATCGCCACGCCTGAATCTTCAACCGCAGGTTGCATTTAGCGTGTGACGAGGGTAGATTCTAGCCCGCGACCGTCCGCCTCGAAGTGCTCCCCGGCTGCTTCCGCTTCAAAGGCTCTGGTCACAAATTAAGCGTTTCAACCCAAGATTCGACGCCCGACCGGCCGAGCGTGCGACAAATTTATCCGGTAGAGAAGGAAGAGAAGATGCGACCCATTAAACACGTGGAAAGAGGACTGACCGCCATCGCGGCGGGCGCGTTCAACACCGTCCAGTTTTTCAATAAATATCGTCCGAGCGAATCGTTCATCCCGAAGTGGTCAGACAAGCCGCTGTTGAAGTCTTGGCAGAAGTCGAAGCCGCCCCTCGGCTTCCCGCGCACGACCGACAGCCTGTGCCCGAAGTGCGTCATCGAGGCGCGCGCCAAGATTTTGAGTCAGGAAGTGATCGATCCGGCAATCCTGATCAACGAGAAGGTCGGCGAGGTGAAGGCGCAGATCGTCGAACGCAACGGCGAAATCTGGATGATCAAGGACTGCCCCACGCACGGCCACATCGAGGACATCATGGCGATGGACTCTTCGTTCCTCAAGCACATCGAGGCGCAGTTTCCCGGCCGCGACATTCAGGCGCACAACGACGAGAAGATGCACAATCACGGCTCGTCCACCATCAAGTACGGCCGCGGCTCGGTCTTGACGATTGACCTGACGAACCGCTGCAACATGATGTGTGACCCGTGCTTCATGGACGCCAATCAGGTCGGCTTCGTTCACGAACTCAGCTTCGACGACGTGAAGGACATTCTCGACAAGGCCATCTCGATCAAACCGCGCCGCCAGATGTCGGTGCAGTTTTCGGGTGGCGAGCCGACCATCTCGCCGCACTTCATCGAGTCCATCAAATATTCGCGCAAGGTCGGCTACAACTCCGTGCAGTGCGCGACGAACGGCATCGAGTTCGCCAAGTCGAAGCAGTTCTGCCGTGAAGCCGCCGACGCGGGTCTACGCTACGCCTATCTACAGTTCGACGGCATCGGCAATGACGCGAACTCGCACCGCCAGGTTGGCAACCTCTTCGACGTGAAACTGCGCGCGATTGACAACCTGCACGAGGCGGGCGTCGAGATCGTGCTCGTCACCACGCTCGTCAACAACATCAACAACGATCAGGTCGGCTCCGTCATCCGCTTCGCGCTCGACAACCCGAAGAAGGTCGCCTTCATCTCGTTCCAGCCCGTCTCGTTCACGGGTCGCGACGAAGAGATCACGGACGAGCGCCGCATGGCGCAGCGCTACACGCTGTCGCACCTCGCGCACGACGTGAAAAAGCAGGTCGGCATCACCGAGCCGACGCGCGATTGGTTCCCGCTCTCTCTGATGGGCGCGTTCGCAGACTTCGCAGACCTCGTCCACGGCCCCGAGGCCGAATGGGGTCAGGTCTCCTGCGGCTGCCACCCGAACTGCGGCGTCGGCACGGCCGTGATGATCAACAAGAACACGAAAGAGATGAAGCCCGTGCCGGAGTTTCTGAACATCCCCGGCCTCGTCAAAGACATGACGGGCATCACGGACGCCGGTCGCGGCAAGTGGTTCTCGAACATCATGATGGGCTTGGCTCTCTTGAAGAACTACCAGCCTTACGGCGCGCCGGAGAGTTTGACGCTCGCGGACATCTTCAAGAAGTTCGACAAGTCGTTCGGCTTGTCGGGCAAGTCCTACGGCAAAGTCGAAGGCGACCGCACGTTCGAGGACATCGAGAAACGCCGCGCCGACCCTTGGAACTTTCTCTTCATCGCGGGCATGTGGTTTCAGGACTTGTTCAACTACGACTTCCGCCGCACGGAGATGTGCATCATCCCCTACGGCACGCAGGAAGGCGAGATTTCGTTCTGCGCCTACAACACGGGCATCGGCTGGCGCAACATCATCGAGCAGATGCACCAGAACGCGACCATCGCCAAGTGGTACAAAGAGCACGGCCGTCACGAAATCTTCGCCAAGGGCAAGAACGTCGAGTTGGGCGAGTTGGAGTTCACGGGCGTGCTGAATGAAGTTGACTTGCAGCGTCCGAACCGCCCGGAGATGGCCGGGCCGAAGACGGCGGCCGAGGAAGCGGCGATGATGCGCAAGCTCTATCAGGAGATGGTGCTCAAGCAGAAACTCGGCGCGGGCGACGTGGAGAAGAACACGCCCGTGCAGATCAAGGGTCTGAGTCGCAGCAACGGTAAAGACGCCGTCTCGGCCTAAACGGAGCAAGGCTCAGTTGACTCGAAAGCCCCGCGCACGTGCAAACGCGTCGCGGGGCTTTTCTTTCACCGTCTCGCTCCGTCCGGCGCGCTCCCTTGAATAATTCAGGGCTTTGGGTTGTAATGAACTGCGGTTGATTTTTATGACTCGTATTCTTTTAACCAACGACGACGGCATCCATTCCGACGGTCTCATCCAACTCGAAGAAGCTCTACGCGCGGTGGGCGACGTGTACACGGTAGCTCCGGCCTCCGAGATGAGCGGCGCGTCGCACAGCCTGACGCTCTCGCGCCCGCTGCGCATCCGCCGCATAGACGAACGCCACTGGACGGTTGACGGCACGCCCACAGATTGCGTGACGCTCGCGCTCCACAAGATTCTGCCGCGCGAAGAGTGGCCGCACATCTGCGTCTCCGGCATCAACCACGGCGGTAATCTGGGCGACGACGCGTCGTACTCCGGCACGGTCGCGGGCGCGCTCGAAGCGACGATCCTCGGCGTCACCGGCCTCGCCTTCAGTCTCGTCGCGCGCGAAAATTACGACTTCACGCACGCCGCCGCGTTCGCCGCGCGGATCGTGCGGAAAGTTTTGGCCGAGGGTTTGCCGGATGGCATCCTGCTCAACATCAACATGCCGCCGGGCGAACTGGGCGGCGTCAGCGTCACGCGTCAGGGCATGAAGAACGCGCGCCCGATCATCACGGAGAAGATTGACCCGCGCGGCAAGGCGTATTACTGGATCGGCGAAGAGGTGTTTCCCGAAGACACGGTTGAGGGCACGGACTACTACGCCGTCAAGCGTGGTCTGGTGTCCGTCACGCCGATGCGCAGCGACATGACGGATCACCGTTCGCTCGCCGCGTTGCAGGATTGGAACTCGCTGCGCCCGGATGAACTTGTTCCCGCCGAAGACCAGACAGTCGGGCACGTCTGAAACTGTACATATCTTTCGCCGCCGAAACTGTAACTATCCACCATCGCACACGGAGCCTTAACCTGTTGAGTTCCGCATCACAAATTCCAACGGCGCAGGCGTCTGCGTTCCGCCGCCAGCGCGACCAGATGGTCGAACACCTGCGCCAGCACCACGGCATCCGCGACGCGCGCGTGCTCGCCGCGATGCGCGAAGTGCCGCGCCACTACTTCGTGCCCGAAGCCTTGCAGGGCAACGCCTACGGCGACCACGCGCTCCCCATCGCCGCCAACCAGACGATCTCGCAGCCTTACATCGTCGCGCGCATGTCCGAGTTGTTGGAACTCGACGGCGACAGTTCGGTGTTGGAGATCGGCGCAGGGTCGGGCTACCAGACGGCGGTGCTCGCGCGTCTCGCCGGGCGCGTCCTCGCCATCGAACGCATCAGCGAACTGGCGCGCGTGGCGCAGTCGCGCATCCGCGCCCTCAATATCTACAACGCCACCGTCAAGTGCTTCGACGGCACGCTCGGCTGGAGCGCGCACGCGCCCTACGACGCGATCCTCGCCGCCGCGGGTGGCCCCGAAGTCCCCGAACCGCTCATGGCGCAGTTGAAAGTCGGCGGGCGACTCGTGATGCCCGTCGGCGAGCGGCGCGACGCGCAACGGCTCGTCCGCGTCATCCGCAACGCCGACGGCTACGCGCGCGAAGACCACGGCGCGTGCGCCTTCGTCCCCCTCATCGGTCGCTACGGGTGGTCGGAACAAACGTAGTTTCAAGCTTCAGGTTGCAGGTTTCAAGTCTGAGTATTTCAAGTCTCAGGTTTCAAGTTTCAGGTTTGAAAGCCTCAGAACCTCAGTCCTGAAACTTGGAACCTGAGACTTGAAACTTTTCGTCCTGAAACTTGAAACCTGCAACTTGAAACTTATTTTATGGAATCGCTATACGAACTTTTTCACCACGTTAAAGACTACCTCAATCCCAAAAACATCATCGAGTTTTTGACGACGAAAGGGCTGCCGCTGACCTACGCCGGGCTGGCCTTCATCGTCTTCGCAGAGACCGGGCTGGCGATGGGCTTCTTCCTGCCGGGCGACTCGCTGCTCGTCGTGGCGGGCTTGTTCGCCGCGAGCGGCAAACTCAGCGTCTCGCTGCTGCTCGGCCTCTTGTTCGTCGCGGCGGTGGTGGGCGATGCCGTCGGATATTATTCGGGGCGGACATTTGGGCCGCGCATCTTCTCGCGCCAGAAGTCGCTGCTGTTCCGGCCGAGCCATCTGGAAAAGGCGCAGGCGTTTTACGAGAAGTACGGCGGCAAGACGATCATCATCGCGCGCTTCGTGCCCATCGTGCGCACCTTCGCCCCCATCGTCGCGGGCGCGGCGCGGATGCCTTACCGGCAGTTCGTTGCGTTCAACGTCGTCGGCGGTTTCCTCTGGGTGTTCAGCATGGTCTTGGCAGGTTATTTCCTCGGCGGCGCGGTCGAGCGCGCCTTCGGGATCAAACTCGAAGATCACATCGAGAAGGTCGTGGTCGTCGTCGTCGCTCTGTCGCTGCTGCCGCCCCTCTACGAGTACCTCAAATCGAGGCGCGAGAAGGCGCGGCTCAAGGCGGCGGGCGACGTGCAAGTTTGACACGGGCGCACGGGGCACCTAGAATGCCTGAGCAGTAAGTCAGTTTGTCGGGGCGTGGCTCAGCCTGGTAGAGCGCACGGTTCGGGACCGTGAGGTCGGAGGTTCGAATCCTCTCGCCCCGACCATTAACATCCGAAGTTAACGGCAGCCAACTAGAGTGGCTGCCGTTTTCGTTTGTTGGAGAGAAGCATTGACCCGCACGCCCGCTCGTCCAAGTGCTCCAACCGCGTGAAATTGTTTGTCCAAAGTAAGAACCTTCCGTCTATAATTTCGTAATGCGGAGAGACGGATTGACGAAGGAGTCTCACTATGTTCTGCCCACAATGCGGCGCGAATCAAAGCGAAGAGTTGAAGTTCTGTAATTTGTGCGGCGCGAATTTGCAGGCCGTGCGGCAGGCCGTGGCGACGCGCGAGACGGCGGCGGGCGAGAAGTTCGACTGGAGCAAGACGTGGGTCGCCGAGATGTTTCTCTCCGAGCAGGAACGGGAAAGGCGCAATCATCAGCTTGAGCGTGAGAAGGGCGTGACGGCGGAGGTAAAACGCTATAACGAGATCAAGGGGGGCGTTATCACCACGCTCGTCGGACTCGGCGCGATGATCTTTCTCTTCTTCCTGATGCAGGGCATTATCCTGAGCGGCCAAAACCCGCCGGGCGACAACGAGATTCTGAGCCGCATCTGGATCGCCGGTCTGATCCCGTTTCTCGTCGGCCTCGGCATCATGATCAACGGCATCTTCATCAGCAAAAAAATTGTGGAGATCGAGAGCAGAAGATCGTTGTCGAAAAATAAGCAGGGGACGTTGGACGGACAAGGTACTGACGCCAAGCCACGCTCATTAAACTCCGGCGACACCACGGAGTTCGTCTCGCCAGATTTCAGCGTCACCGAAGACCCGACGAAGCACCTCGCCGGTTCGCGCCGGAAGCAATAAGCCAACCGCGCGGAGGCGTAGACCGCGCATTGACCATTCATCGTTTCACAGCTTGATGATCGTCAGTCGAAGTATGGAACGACTTAGAACGTCGCGTCCGTTAGTTCGCGTCTGACGTGCGCGGGTTCGATTTGATCCACTTGGCGACGTGCTGTGCGACGTGGAAGAGGTCGTTCGGCTTGATGAGATAGTCTTGCGCGCCGGCCTTCAAGGCGGCCTCTTTCTCTTGCGGCATGGCGCGCGAGGAGTAGAAGAGGATCGGGGTCGTCGGATCGAGTTGGCGAAGCAAGGCACAGATCGAAACGCCGGACGCGTCCGGGAAGGTGTGGTCGAGCAGGTAGAGGTCGAATCGTCGGCCGCTCTGCGCCAGTTCCAGACAGCGCGCGCCCGACTCGACCGAGGTCACTGTGAATCCCGCCTGCTCCAGCATCAGCCCCATCAACACGCGCGTGTCGTCGTGATCCTCGACGTGCAAAACGTGTCCGGCTGTGGCCTGTGTTTCCATCTATCAAATCATCCCTTCGAGCAACTCAATCATAACACCGTCGAGCCTGAGACGCCCACGCTATCCAACTCGCAAAACCGACGTGCGGCCGGGATGGGAACAGACGGCGCGGAGTCGGAGTTTGATGACGAATCGTGCCGGTGCGATTAACGAAGTGCGTGGAGCGCCCCGGCGTCGGAAGCGCACGGCACGTGTGCTCCGCAGTCGGAGCACACGCGCCGACTGCGGCGTCGCACCGGCAAACTGGATGATAGTTTACTTGCCGGACGATTTACGTGTGGAGGACGTCGTTCGGCGCGGTGGCGTCCGGCAGCGCGGGGGCGTTGCGCGGCGCGGTCAGAAAAGTTTCGAGCAACTTCTCCAGTCGATCATAGTCGATGGGTTTCGTCACGTACTCGTCGCAACCCGCGGCGATGGCGACGGCGCGGTGCTGCGTCGGGTCGTAGGCCGACAGGGCGAAGATGGGAATCCGGCGCAGCCGCGCGTCGGCGTGCTGGCGCAGTTGGCGCGTGGTGACGAGGCCGTTTAGCTCCGGCATGCGCAAGTCCATCAAGATGAGGTCGGGACGCTCGCGTTCGGCGACGCTGATCGCTTCGCGGCCGTTCGCCGCCGTCAACACGCGGTAGCCGCGCATCTCCAAGAGCACTTTCAGAGTGAAGCGATTGTCTTCGTCGTCTTCGGCCACGAGGATCGTCGTGCCCGTGTTAATACGTTGATCCATCTTGCGACCTCCAGTTGCGAGAGTTCGCCGGGACGATGCGAAGGTTGGATTAACTTCTGCAAGCCCGGCAGAGGGCGAACAGCAAGTTGATATTCAGAACCCTTCAACTTTGTAAAGAGGGTTGCGGGCTTCTTCCCCGTGCCCGCAACCCCGAAAGAGGAGGCTCTTTCACGCGTAGATTGCGCGTAATGTAGGCAATCTGAATCTTGTCTGTCTGTACGCTTAGGTACAACAGTTTAATATTTTCACGTCGCCCGAAACATCATGCGCGTGCGAGTTTCAAACGTCTCTCGTCATCAACGCGGAGAGTCTTTTAACGGCTCGAACTCAACACAATTTTTCCATAAATTTAGTACGACTTCGTACAGACTTTAACGCGCGTGACACCCTAAAATCGCATCTAACATCAGCATCAGGTTAATAAGGGAAAGTTACCGGACTGGTTCAGCGTGGTGCGTGAAGTTGTCCGACTTGCGGGTTCGGTCAAATGTCTTCAGGCAGCACCCGACACGGGAGTTTTCGCCGGACGGTTGAGGGCGGGTTTTAAGACTCGAAGCACTCATCGAAGCGCGGCGGGATTGACGGCTTTAACGAACAAGGGGGGGACAAGGAAGGTGAGTACGCCAGAGATGACGGCTCACCTTTCTTTTACTCTAAAGAAACGCTGTAGAGTTTAACGTTAAGTCAACGGTGTGATGATATGAGTTATGATGATATGATTCAAGTGTCAAAAAAACATAACACGGTGATTGTTCCGACGTTCGTGTTCAGTACAATCAACATTGTATGCATGTGTTAGAAGGAATCTTATGACCAGCTTGTCGAAATTCCTGTAGGTTGAATTTCCCCCGTAATTTCAGGCTCGGTGCATACGCGCTGACCGCTCACACAACCCCCGACGCGCAAGGGCATAGTGCTTGCTATTGAAGAGACTATACGCCCGGTAGAAACTGCTAGAGACAGTTTTCCACTTCAAGGTGTTAGGTTACTCCAACGGAGTCGAGCATATTTAAGCAAGGTAGAAGGCGAAAGTCTTGACTTCGTCGTGTGCCATTTTACGGAGAGAGGTTACGAGAGAAACTATGAGTCGCAATCAAAAAAATTATCTTCCCCTCGAACTCGCGGGCGAGACTTCGACGCAGAGAAGCGCTGGACGCAACCTTAAGGATGAGGTGGGCAACGTCATCTCTTTGCAGACGCGCACGGCGCAAGCGCGCGCCGCGCAGTCGAATGCTACTGCGGCGATGCAGCCGATGCAGAACTTCGAGGCCGATCTGGTGTGCCTCTCGCACCTTCGCTGGGACTTCGTTTATCAGAGACCGCAGCACCTGTTGAGTCGTTGCGCGAAGCAGCGCAGAGTCTTCTTCGTCGAAGAGCCGATCTTCGGTCAAGGCCCTTCGCGGCTCGACGTGACGCAGCGTGAAGACGGCGTGTATGTCGTCGTGCCGCACCTGCCCGAAGGTCTGTCGAACGAGGTGGCGGTCGAAGCGATTCAGCAGGCGATGATTGATCGGCTGTTCGCCGAACATCAGATACGCGACTACGTGCTCTGGTATTACACGCCGATGGCGCTCGGCTGGTCGCGCCATCTGAAGCCGCTCGCGACCGTCTACGATTGCATGGACGAACTCTCGGCTTTCAGGAACGCGCCGCGCTCGTTGCGCGAACGCGAGGCCGAAC
>JAUZFQ010000189.1 GCA_030838445.1 Pyrinomonadaceae bacterium
CGAACTCGCAGGACTTGATCAACAAGGTGGCGAGCACGCCCGTCGGCGACACCGTGCAACTCACTTTCCTGCGCGACGTGAACGGCCAACTCGAACGGCGCACCGTCGGCGTCTCGGTCGGCGAGCGCCCGCCGCGCGTCCCGACCGAAGCGACGCCGACGCTGAACGCGACGACGCCCGCGCCGTCGAAACTGAACTCCGACAAGCCGAGCAGCGACCGCCCGACCCTCGGGTTGACGCTCAGCGAACTGACGCCGCAACTCGCCAACGAGCGCAATCTCAAGGGCGTGCGCGGCCTCTTGGTGCGCGACGTGGATCAGAGCGGGCTGGCCTACGAGGCGCGGATCGGCGAGAACATGGTCATCCAGCGCGTCAACCGCATCCCGGTCAACACGCTGGCCGAGTTCGAGCGCGTCATCAACAATCTCAAGGTCGGCGATGCGGTCGTGATGAACGTCACGTACCTCGACAGCCGCAACCTCATCACACAGACGATCATCCAGTTTACATACCAGTGACAAGCGACGATTGACGAGTGACAAGTTTTAAGACTTGTTTTCAACTCGTCACTCGTCACTCGTCACTTGTCACTTAACATATGGCACAGGCGAAAAAAGCGTTAAGCCGGACGACGAAAAAGAGCGCGCGCGCCGGAGCGGCGGGCGGTAACGGCACGAAGGGCGGCGCGCGGGCGGCGTCCAAGACTTACAGCAACTACATCGGCGGCGAGTGGGTGGCGGCCGCTGGCGGCGAGTATTTCGAGAACGTCAACCCGGCCGACACGCGCGATGTCGTGGGTCGCTTCCCCGTCTCGACGGCGGAGGACGTGAACCGCGCCGTCGCGGCCGCGAAAGCGGCGGCGGAAGGCTGGCGTCGGATGCCCGCGCCGCGCCGCGCGGAGATACTCTTCCGCCTCGGCAACATCCTGATCCGCGACAAGGATTCCCACTCGGCCGACATGACGCGCGAGATGGGCAAGGTCTTGAAGGAGACCGGCGGCGACGTGCAGGAGGCGATTGATTGCACCTTCTACACGGCGGGCGAAGGCCGTCGCCTGCACGGCTACACGACGCCCGCCGAGATGCCCGACAAGTTCGCCATGTGCGTGCGCCAGCCCGTCGGCCTGTGCGGTTTGATCACGCCCTGGAATTTCCCGATGGCGATTCCTTCGTGGAAACTGATCCCCGCGCTCGTCTGCGGCAACACCGTCGTCATCAAGCCCGCCGAAGACACGCCGCTTTCGACCTACAATCTCGTCAAGGCGTGCGAAGAAGCGGGCGTGCCCAAAGGCGTCGTCAACATGGTGACGGGCTACGGCGCAGCGGCGGGCAAGCCTTTGACCGAACACCGCGACGTGCGACTGATCTCGTTCACGGGTTCGACCGAGACGGGGCGACTGATCGCGGGCGCGTGCGCCGACCGAAACGCCATCTGCTCGCTCGAACTCGGCGGCAAGAACGTCATCATCGTGATGGACGACGCCGACGTTGACCTCGCCGTCGAGGGCGCGGTGTGGGGCGCGTTCGGCACTTCGGGTCAACGCTGCACGGCCTCTTCGCGCATCGTCGTTCACAAGAAGGTCTATAAAAAGTTCACGCAGAAGTTGGTCGAGCGCGCCGCGAACTTGCGCGTCGGCGACGGCGCGAACGCGAACACGGACATGGGGCCGGTCATCAACGCCGCCGCCGTTCACAAAATTCTCGGCTACATCGAGGTCGGCGAAAAGCAAGACGGCGCGAAACTGGCGACGGGCGGCAAGCGTCTGACGACGGGCGCGCACGCCAACGGCTATTTCATCGAGCCGACCGTGTTCACCGACGTCGCGCCCGACATGCGCATCGCGCAGGAAGAGATTTTCGGCCCCGTCACGGCCGTCATCCCGACGAACAATCTGGAAGAGGCCGTCGAGATCGCCAACGGTGTGCGCTACGGTTTGTCGGCCGCCATCTACACGCAGGACGTGAACCGCGCATTCCACGCGATGAACGACATGTACACGGGCATCTTCTACGTCAACTCTTCGACCATCGGCGCGGAAGTCCACCTGCCCTTCGGCGGCACGAAGGCCACCGGCAACGGCCACCGCGAAGCGGGCACGCAGGTCTTGGACATCTTCACCGAATGGAAGTCCGTCTACGTTGACTACAGCGGCAAGTTGCAGCGCGCGCAGATTGACGAAGTGAGCTTTGAGTAAGAATTAGTAAATGGCGAATGGTAAATGGTAAATGGTTAAAAGCCATGAATCGTGAATAGAGAAAATTTGTTCTTACCATTCACTGTTTACCATTGACCGTTCACCAGCCAATGTTATTGCAAGAGCCTTACGAGCCGCGTCCCATTCGCTTCATTGAAGAGTGGACGATTGATGGCTGGCGTTTGAAAGTTTACGGCATCAGTTATCGTCGGGCGCGACCGCGCACGGAGTTGATCGAGACGGCGCGGCGTGTGGCGCGCGAGTCGTTGCCCACGGCGCGAGAGGGCGGAAACTACGGCGTCGGCTACGTGGGCGTGCATGATGGGCGCGGCGCGAATTTCATTTTTGTTGACTGGTGGGCTGACGAGAACGAGTTGCATCATCGCGTCTATGCCGCGCCGTCCGACGAGTTAAAAGATTTACCTGAGATCACGGCGACGGGTTTGTCCGTCTGCGTCTGGGATTTGCGCGTGCAATGTTTCGAGCGCGGGGCGTGGCTCGAAGCGGTGCTCACGAATCCGCGCGGGGCTGATCTGGAAGATTACCTCGGCCGCCGTTTGAATGAAGATGCGTGAGCCGGAGCGACGTTCGCAGTCGCCGTCCGGCGAAGTCGAACGTGAGGACAGTTGTATTCGCGTCCTTGATTTTCACCCCGACCTAATTTTCTAACGATTGGAGAAAAGCAAAGTGCTAGTCGGACTCCCTAAAGAGATCAAAGATAACGAATACCGCGTCGGGATGACGCCGGCGGGCGTGCGCGCTCTGGTAGACGCCGGTCACAAGGTCGTGGTCGAGCGCAAGGCGGGCGAAGGCTCCGGCTTCGAGGACGCGCTGTACGAGCGCGCGGGCGCGACGATGTTAGAGACCGCGGACGAAGTGTGGGCGCAGGGCGAGATGATCGTGAAGGTGAAAGAGCCGGTCGCACCCGAATACCCGCGCATGCGTGAAGGCCAACTGCTCTTTACCTATCTGCACCTCGCGCCCGATCTCGAACTCACCAAGCAACTGCTCGAACGCAAAGTGACGGGCGTCGCCTACGAGACGATCACGGACAGGAAGGGGACGCTCCCCTTGCTGACGCCGATGTCCGAGGTGGCGGGGCGCATGGCGATACAGGTCGGCGCGCAGTATTTGGAAAAGATGAGCGGCGGGCGCGGCGTGCTCCTGGGCGGCGTGCCCGGCGTCCCGGCGGCGAAGGTCGTCATCATCGGCGGCGGCGTGGTCGGCACGAACTCGGCGAAGATGGCCGTCGGCCTCGGCGCGCACGTCACGATCATCGACAACAACCTCGACCGCTTGCGCGAACTCGACGACATCTTTCTTTCGCGCATCACGACGCTCGCCTCGTCGGCCTACGCCATTCAGGGCGCGATTGCCGAAGCCGACTTGATCGTCGGCGCGGTGCTCGTCCCCGGCGCGGCCGCGCCGCAACTGATCACGCGCGAGATGTTGAAGAAAGTGCCGAACGGCGCGGTCATCGTTGACGTGGCGGTGGATCAGGGCGGGTGCATCGAGACGACGCACCCGACGACGCACAGCAACCCGACTTACTACGTCGAAGGCGTGCTGCATTACTGCGTCGCCAACATGCCGGGCGCGGTGCCGCGCACCTCGACCTTCGCGTTGACGAACGCGACCCTGCCCTACACTCTGAAACTCGCCAACAAAGGATTCCTCGCGGCGGTCGAGAGCGACCCCGGCCTCAAGGCGGGCGTCAACACCTACGCCGGGAAGCTGACCTACGAGGCCGTCGCGCAGGCGCAGGGACTCGAGTACACGGCGTTAGACGAAATACTCAGCGCCAAGACCACGGCGCAAGGTTAAGCGCGCCGCCGATAGTGCGCGAACTTCAAGTGCGCGTGGACTATCGGCGTCGCCGGTTGGAACAAACGAAAGAGGCCGCCCTGTTGTCGCAGGGCGGCCTCTTCGTCGTTTCCGAAGAAGGGAGAGCTACAGTTTGGTGTAGGTCAACGTCAGAACGACTAGGCTGAGGGTGACAAAAATCAGGTTCAGTGGTTCGCCGCGAGGAGGCGCGCGAGGCAGCCTGTGAAATCTTCCGGGCGCACGGGCTTGGTGAGATGCGCGTCGGCGTAGGCGCTGGTTTCGGGCGCGGCGGCGTTCGCTTCGAGTCCGCTCAGGAGCAGGACGGGGACGCGCGCGAGTTCGGGGCGCGCGCGCAGGTAGCGGCAGAGTTCGTGCCCGTTCAGGTGCGGCATCAAAGCGTCCGTTACGACGGCATCAACTTTTGAAGACAACGCGGCCTTGATCGCTTCGAGTCCGTTCGCGGCGCAGATCACGTTGTAGCCCGCGCGGCGCAGGATGACTTCGAGGTAGCGGCGCACCGCCGCGTCGTCTTCCGCGAGCAGGACGGTCGGGCGTGCGGGAAGCGTCGGCGGCGGAGTGTTTTCGGGGGCGACCCGTGGGTCGAGAACTGTCTCAGGCATGCTCATTGTTTAAGTGCGAGTCCCTTTATGACGACGGCGCGGCCGCTTCGACTGAGGCGACGGCTCTGAAAATTTAGTGGCAAGCCGTGTGCCCGCGCGCGTCGTTTTCCAAAGTCGGGGGATGCGCGCGTGAGGCCGCTCCGTGCGAAGCGCGCAAGTTCGGGCGAATAGAAGGCTTGCCGTAAAATCGTGAAGCGGCGGGAGAGAGGGCGAGGCAATCAGGCCGACGGAAACTCGGCGGGGGCAATCGCGCGGGGCGGTCAACACAAATCATTTTGGCAAAACGTGCGGTCAGATTGCCGCACAGCGTTGCGGCTTTTTGACGCAACGGCGAGTTGAATCCGTCGCCGCGATAGACGATACTATTCGTTTGATCAGGGTCGCAGATTCCGGCCTGTCAGTCTTTTTGAAGAGAAGTTGATTTAAGATGTACGAGTTCGCCGTCACACCAGCCATCACGCAGATTCGCCGCCGCGGCGTCGAAGTCTCGGAGGTCGCGCCCGCGAGCCTCGCCGCCGAGTTGGAACTCGAAGCGGGCGACCGGATACTCCGCGTCAACGGCCGCGCCGTGCGCGACTATCTCGACTTCCGTTTCCAAACGGGCGGCGAGACCGAACTGACGCTCGACGTGTTGAAGAAGAGCGGCGAGGAGTGGGAACTTGAGATCGAGCGAGGCGAGGGCGAGGATTTCGGGTTGCAGTTCGAGAACATCGTGCCGCGCCAGTGCGCCAACGAGTGCCTCTTCTGCTTCTGCCACGGCAACCCGCCCGACGCGCGCCCCGCGCTCTCCTTCCGCGACGAAGACGTGCGCCTCTCCTTTCTCTACGGCAACTACACGACGCTCACCTCGATCACCGAGGCCGAGATGCGGCGCGTCATCGAACAACGTCTCACGCCGCAGTACGTCTCCGTCCACGCGACCGATCTCAAAGTGCGCGCCTACCTGCTCGGCGTTGACGAAAAGCGCGCCGACATCCGGCAGAAGCTCAGGCGCATGCTCGACGCCGGGATCGAGATTCACGCGCAGGTCGTCTTGTGCCCGGAGATCAACGACGGCGAGATTCTGGAACGCACCGTGCGCGATCTGTCCGCCGACCACCCGCTCGTGCGCAGCGTCGCCATCGTGCCGCTCGGCCTGACGCGCTACAACACCGACGCGCGTTTAACGCCCGTCACGCCGGAGTTTTGCCGCGCCACGATCCGGCAGGTGAAAGAGTTGCAACGCGAACTACACGCGCGGCTCGGCACAAACTTCGCCTTCCTCGGCGACGAGTTTTACCTGCGCGCGGGACTCGACGTGCCCTCGCGCCGGCACTACGGCGACTACCCGCAGATCGAGGACGGCGTCGGAATGGTGCGCTCGTTCTACGAAGACTTCCGCCGCCTCGAACGCAAACTCGCGCGACGGCCGCCCGCCGCGCCCACGGAAGTTGACGGCACGATCCTGACCGGGAAACTCTTCGCGCCCGTCCTCTCGGATTTGATCGCGCGTCTGAACGAACGCTTCGGCACGCGGCTGCGCGTCGCCGCCGTCGAGAACGATTACTTCGGCCCCGACATCGTCGTCGCCGGGTTGATGACGGGGCGCGACGTGCTCGCCGCGCGCGAGAAGATCGAGGGCGGCTTCGTCGTCCTGCCGAGCGTGGCCTTCAAGAGCGACGAACCCATCATGCTCGACGGCACGACGCACGAAGAGTTGCAGCGCCAACTCGGCCTGCCCGTCCGCGCGCTCGACTTCAAAGGCTTCGCGAGCCTCTTCGCTTAGAAGAAAATTTTTTCGGACGTCACGGCCTTCGAGGTCGCACGCACAAACGAAGGGGCAGACTTTCAAAGTCTGCCCCTTCGTTTGTGCGTTTGTGCGCGCGACTCAAATTGGCAGCGCGGCGTCAGCCTTGCGGCGTGAAGTCTTTCGGGTTGAGTGGCTGGTTGAAGGCGAACTGCGTCAGTTCAAAGACCCAATCCTGCAAGACGATGATCGGCCCTTGCACGTTCATCGTCAGCTTGTAGCTGTGGGGCAGCGTGAGGTCGCCTTCCTTCTTGAAGTCGGAGAAATCTTCCACCAGTTTGTAGCGCACTTCATTCTTGCCCGCGCTCGCGCCGCCGGTCGAGATGCGCCCGCCGAGCGAGGCGGCGATGGTGCGCTCGTACTCGGTGCGTACGTGCTGGAACGTCTCGGCGTCGAAGAAGAGTTTGATCTTTAATTCCGACCCCTTGTGCGGCGTGTAGCGCAGTTCGTGCGTCTGCCGGTCGCCGATCTTCTTCGTCCCTTCGTAGTCGAGTTTCGGATTCCGCTCCGACAAGTTGTGGAGCGGCCACGCGGTCGAGAGCACCCCGCCCACGAGTCCCTGTTTGAAAACCGTGTCGTGGCTCATCAGGAATTCGCCAAGCGGCGAACGCGCGCCGGGGCGGACGTGGATCGCGCCGAACTCCTTCCCGTCATAACTGAGGAGTTCGTGCGGGTAGGTGGGCGACGATTCAAAGACCATCTTGACCAGATTCATCTGCCCTTCGGACGCGATGAGAGACGCCCCGCCGGTCTGCCCCTTGCCGCCCGAACGGATGCTGAAGACGACCGTGCCGCTCGCGACGATGTTGCGCACGGCCTTACGCGCCTCGGCCGTGCCGATTGATTCCAGATGTTTCGCCACCACATCTTCGGGCTTCATTTTCTCTTTGTCCGGCGCGGCCGAGGCGCGGCTCGCCGGGGGCAGGGCGGCCAGACAGAGTAGGGCGGCGAGAAACGCGCGGGCGAGCGCGCGGGCGTGGGTGCGAGTGTGCTTCATCAGTAACCTCCGTCAGAAGTTGTCCGGCGTCGCCGCCGAGGACGAGGCCGTCGAAGAGTGCGAATAAAGAGCGGGCGTTGCCCCCTCGGTTAAAGGGGGGCAACGCCCGGAGTGCTTATCGCATAAAGCTAAACGGTTGCGGATCGGGCTTGCCCCTGTCCGTCACGATTTAGAAGTTGAACTTGAACGCGAACTGAAGGATGCGCGGATCGAAGGCCGCCGTGATGCGACCGAAGTCCGAGCTGTTGATGTTCTGCGTCTCGGCCACCGAGAAATTCGTGTGGTTGAAAACGTTGAACGCCTCAAGTCGCAGTTCGATGTTCGTGCCTTCGGTGATCTTGGTGCGCTTGATGAGAGCCATGTCCGCGACCCAGAAGCCGGGGCCGCTGACGGGCGTCTGCTGGAGCGAGCCGAGTTGACCCGCGCCGGGGTTCTGGAAGAACGCCGGGTTGGCGCGGCCGTCCGAACCGATGAGCGACGGATTGAACAACTGCGGGCGGCCGGTGACGGGGTTGAAGTACAGACCCGTCTGTCCCTGCAAGTCCTGAATGGTCAGCGTGGTGTTGACCGTGTTGACCGTGGAGCGACCGGCGCGGTTCAGCGTGCCGCGCGCCGACAGGATGTTGATCGGGCGTCCAGACTGTTTGCGGAACAGGCCGCTTATCTGGAAGCCGCCGAAAAACTTCCCGGCGATGCCGTCGAAGTTCAGGAAACGCTTGCCGGGGCCGAAGGGCAGTTCATACACGCCGTTGGCCTTGAAGACGTGCGTCACGTCGTTCGAGCTGCGCCGCTTCTCGACCACGTTGCCCGTGCCCAGATCGAGCAGACCCTGGAAGTTCGCCTGACTACCCTCGAAGTCGGTGAACGCTTTGCTGAACGTGTAGTTGACCTGATAGAAGAAGCCGTTGCTCAGACGCTTGCGGACTTCCGCTTGCAGGCCATTGTAGTCGGAGTAAGACCCGTTGCCCACGTAGTCGGTCACGAAGGCGTTGGGGTTGGAGGGCAGGAAGAAGCCGGGCGTCAACGTGCCGCCGCCCACGCCGGGCGTCAGGAACGTCCGGCGCAACTGCACGTAGGTCGAAGCCAGTTCGCCGACCTGATTCGTGTCCAGCAGGTTGATGATCGTCGCGTCGTTGAGCAACCCGCCGGAGCCGAGCCGCGGGAAGACCGTCAACGTCTGGCTACCGGCGACGGCCGCGTTGAACGCGCCGCTGACCGGGATCGCCGTGTTGCCTGCGGCACGCGCCGCACGCGCGAGGTTGAGGTTCGATTGCGCGCGGAGGAAGTCCTGCAAGAACCCGTTCTGGAAAATGATCGTCTGGTTGGTGTCAACCGCGCGCGTCAACTTGATGCCGCGATTGCCCACGTAGCGAATCTCGAACGCCGTGTCGCGGAAGATTTCCCGCTGGATGCCGATGTTCCACTGCTGGACGTAAGGCGTCTTGAGATTGGGGTCAATGGTGTAGAGCGTCGGCGTCTGCGAGATCGCGAGGTTGTCGGCGATGGTGCGCGGGACGCTGAAGGCGGGAGCGGGGACGGGCACTGCGCCCGTGCCGCTGATCGTGCCGCCGAGACCCGTCAAGCTGACGGCCGAGGACAGACCGGCGTTGGAACTGATGGCCGCGTTCTGCACCGTCGTCACGTTGTTGTCGAGCACGTAGGAGATGGCGTAGCCCGCGCGGACGGAGGTCTTGCCGTCGTTGAACGGATCCCACGCGAAGCTGACGTTCGGCGCGAAGTTGTTCAAGTCCTTGTTGTGGAACGCGCGCCCCGTGCCTTCGCCGGCGAAGCCCAGTTGGGCGTTCGGGTCTCTGAGGGCGTCGAGCGACGTGTTGACGGGCAGCAAGGCCAAGCCGTTGCGCTCGGTCGGCGGCGAGATGTACTCCCAGCGCAGGCCGTAGTTGACGGTCAGGTTCGGGCGCATGCGCCAAGTGTCGCCGCCGTAGAACGACAGCGTGTTGTAGTCAATGCCGCGGCGTTCGCCGAAGCCGGAGACGAAGCCCGAATCGCGGTCGCGCACGTTGAAGGTTTGCGCCGCGCTCGTCACCGCGCCGGACAGCAAGGCCAGCAGGTTCGAGGCCGTGGTGAAGTCGTTGGCGGAGACGCCGCCGGGGAACTGCGTGTTCTGGACGAGCGGGTTGCGGTTGAGCGCGGTGTTGAAGCCGAGCGTGTAGGTCGGCAGCGTGCCCGCGTCGTTGAACACATCAACCTTGACGATGCGGCCGACGCCGCCGAAGCGGATGACGTGCTCGCCACGCACCAGCGAGGCGTTGTCAATGAAGTCGTAGTTGGTCGGCACGCGACCCTGTTGCAGGAAGTTCTGCGTCGGGTTGGTGCTGATCGGGAAGGTCAGGCGGTTGCCTTCCGGGAACGTCTCGGTGTTCAGGAACGAGGGCGTCGTGCGGAAGAAGCCGGTGCGGAACTCGTTGCTCAAGTTCGAGGTGGGCGACCAGATCCACGCGAACGAGCCGCGCGGACGACGCGAACCCTGACCGCCGCCGGGCAGACCGGGAAACACTTCGCCGATGTCGTTGAAGGTGTCGTTCGGGAAGTCGAACTTGAAGCGGCTGAAGATCGCCTCGAAGCGGTGCTTGTCCGAGAGATCGTAGTCAGTGCGGAAGCCCCACAAGTTGGAGACGCTGCCCGAAGGACTGTTGAAGCGGAAGCCGCCGGTGTTGCGCGTGTCGCCGACGTCGGTGTTGTTGGTGGCCGGTTGCAGGGCGATCAGGCGGGCGATGCGCGGGTCAACCGCGCGCCCGGTCAGCGAGAGCAGGTTGACGGTCTGCAACTGGTTGTTGTCAACGCGGCGATACGTGAACGTGCCGGTGCGCGCGCCGTCGAAGAGGACGGTGCGGTTGCGCGTCGAGTCGCTGGCTTCGCGCGTGCCTTCGTAGTAGGCGTAGAAGAAGAGTTTGTCTTTGCCGTAGGTGCGGTCGCCGCCTTCGCCGAAGCGCGGGAGGCGGAAGGGGCCGCCGACGTTGCCGCCGTACTGGTTCTGGATCAGCTTCGGCTTGGGCAAGCCCAGGCCGGTGCGCGGGTCAATCGTGGCGTTGTTGAAGAAGGTGTTGGCGTCGAACTTGTGGTTGCGGTGGAACTCGAAGAGCGAGCCGTGGAAGTCGGTGGTGCCGCGCGGGGTCGAGAGTCTGACCTGCGCGACGCCCAAGCCTTCGTCCGAGCCGCCGTTCTGGGTGGTGATGGTGAACTCGGCGACGCCCGCGACGCTCTGCCCGGCCGCGCCGAAGAGGCTGTCCGTGCGGACGAAGTTGTCGTTGATGTTGATGCCGTCCCACGTCAGGTTCGAGAACGTGCCGCGCAGGCCGTTGATCGAGGCGGTGCGGTTGTTGTTCGTGGAGGTGTTGACGCCCGCCTGAAGTCCGGCGAGGGCGAGCGGGTTGCGGCCGTTGATCGGGAGGTCTTGCACCTGCCGCAGGTTGACGGTCGTCGAGAGCGAAGCGTTCTCGTTGTTGATGACGGCCTGCGCTTCCGAGGCCGTGACCATGACTGTTTCTTCGACGCCGCCCGTCACGAGGGCGATGTTCACTTCGGCCGGGACGCCGCCGACGTCAACCTTGATGCCTTCGACGACGGTCTTTTTGAATCCGGTCTTTTCGACGTTGAGCGTGTACTCGCCCGCGCTCATCTCGTTGAACGAAAAGTAGCCTTCGTCGTTAGCGACACCGGTGCGTTCGGTCTTGGTCGCTGAGGACGTCAAGGTCAGGTTCGCACCGGGAACAACGGCTCCCGATTCGTCCTTCACTAACACGTTAACATTCGAGGTAACTTTTTGGGCAAAAGTATGGGGGGCTAGCGACCCGGCCAGGAACGCGCCGGCCACAATAGCCAACACCACGCCCCTAGCAAAGCACGACAATTTACTCATGTGGACTCTCCTTCTGGCTGTTCGAACTTCTCGTAAAGATGTAAGCGTTACCCGTACCGGAACTTGGTCGGAGGTGAGATTAAAAACAAGAGTGCAACTTTTATGCCGAAATTTCAGGCGAAATTTATCTTGTGAAGAACTGAGAAGTTTCACTAAAGTCGAGAAATTAAGGCGTGTATATCCAAATTTTAGGATTTTTCTGATCCAGAATGTTGGACTTGATGATAAAGTCGCCGCCCTGTAGGCGGCGGTGAAAGGGCATCGCGGCGTGTGTTAGAATTTGCCCGTCCAACTCAATTGACGCGCCCGTCAGCAGTCTTCTCATTCGATGCAGACCAACACGCCCGCCGCCAGTCGTTTGTCGCTCATACCGCTCGGCGCGGGCGATCTCATTGACCGCACGATCCGTCTCTACCGACGCCATTTCCTGACGCTCATCCGCACGGCCGCGCCGCCGGTCGTCGCCTCGGCCGTCGGCTCGGTGCTGTGGACGGTGAGCACGCGCGCCATCCCCGCGACCGAGAGCGGCAGTCGGCTCGCGCTCTACATCGCGATGGCCGCGGCCGGGTGGCTGCTGCTGATGACGGGCAGCTTCTTCTTCCTGATCGTGATGGGCGGCGCGTCGCGCAACCTCGTGATGCACCTGCTGTGGGACGAACCCGTCGCCGCGCGCACGATCTACCGGAGCGTGCGCGCGCGTTTGTGGGGACTCGTCGGGGCGATGTTCATCATCATCTTCTTCGGGTCGTTCATCGGCGGCATCATCTTCTTCGTGTGGTTCATCATGGTGGTGATGGTGGTGGGCGGCTCGCTCGCCATCGGCGGCGGCGCGTCGTGGTTCGGCGGCATCATCGGCGTCGTGCTCTTCCTTCTCGTCACGACGGCCGCGCTCTTTCTCTTCTTCTTCATCATGGGGCGCGCGGCCTACGTGCCGCAGGTGATGCTCGTCGAGGGGCGCAGCGTGTTCGACGCCATCGGCCGCAGCATGACGCTCGCGCGCGGCAACGTCCGACGCCTGACGGCGATGTTCCTCTTCACGACCTTCGCCACCTACTCGGCGTTGATGCTCTTCATCATCCCGCTCGGCTGGTACGGCTACCTGCAAGGCATCAACCCGCTCTCGCTGAACGAGTCGGAGTGGCCGGTCTGGTACGCCGTCGGCTATCAGGTGTTGACGCAGGCGAGTTCGATCCTGCTCGCGCCCGTGTGGATGCTCGGCCTGTCGCTTCTATACGTGGACGAGCGCGTGCGCCACGAAGGCTACGACATCGAACTGATGGCCGCGCAGCGACTCGGCGAGATGCCGCTCTTGCCCGGCGGCGGACTCGCGCCGCTCGCGCCCGCCATCGCCGCCACGCCCAACCCCGCGCCGCGCGAACCGCGCGCGGGAGGCGTTGCGGGAGGGACGGACGAATCCTTCACCCCACTCTCGAACACAACCACGCTCAACCTCTCGGAGAGAAACCCGCAATGACGCGCCGCCGCACACGCACGCCCCGCCGCACGTCGCGCGCCCTCGCGGCGTTGCTCTGCGCGCTGCTCGGCTGCTTCGTCGTCGCGGCGCAAGACACTGCTACTGCCGCTCCGCTCGAAGACTACCGCGCCCGCGTGTCGAAGGCGGCGGCGGCGTTCGAGGAGTTGCACCAGAAGTTCGACGAGACGGACGACGTGAACTCGCCGGAGTTCAACGCGCTCGAACGCAAAACTTTTCAAGCGGTGCGCGACGCGCTCCCGCCGCGCGAAAATATCGAGAGCGCGGGCGTCGCTTTAGAAGTTGACAACCGCTGGCTGCACGAAGAGCTAGACCTCTACGCGAACATCGAGGCCGACGAGACGGAAGACCGCGACGAACTGTTGCTGCGCGTCGGCGAACGCCTGCGCGCACTCGACACGCGGCTCGCGGAAGCGGCGCAAGCGACGCAAGCGGCGCGCGACAAGGAGGCCGAGAAGGGTCGCCTCAACTCGATTCTCCGACGCCGCGAGTACAACGAGCAGGCCGCGGAAGAGACCGCGCTGGGGCGCGTCTGGAAAAAGTTCAAGGGCTGGCTACGCAACATGATGCCGGAGTCGCGCCCGCTCGGCGAGGGCGCGGCCATGACGTTCTCGGCCATCGCGCGCGTCTTCGTCTTCGCGCTGACGGCCGCCGTGATCATCTACGTGCTCTGGAAATTCGGCGCGCGACTGCTGCCGCAGAACCGCGTGCGGAAGAAGACGAAGAGCGAGGCGCGCGTCGTGCTCGGCGAACGCCTCGCGCCGGGGCAGACCTCCGCAGACTTGTTCGAGCAGGCCGAAGCACTCGCCCGCGCGGGCGACCTGCGCGGCGCGATTCGCAAGACCTACATCGCCGTCCTTGTCGAACTCGGCGAGCGCCGCATCCTGCGTCTCGCCGCGCACAAAACCAACCGCGACTACCTGTCAGCCCTCCGCAGCGAGCGCGCCGCGCTCTACGGCGACATGCAGCCGCTCACACACAACTACGAACGCCACTGGTACGGCTTCGCCCCCGCGACCGACGCCGACTGGCACGACTTCCGCTCCCGGTGCAATAAGGCAGTGACGAGTGACAAGTGACGAGTGACGAGTTGAAGCAGAAATCTTGTCCTTAACCTATCACTCGTCACTTGTCACTCGAAAGTTATAAACGACCGCAACGCTTTTAACTTGTTCTTGCTTTAACTTGTCACCTGTCACTCGCCACTTGTCACTGTTTTCTTATGCGAGGAAGATTCTCCGTCATAGTTTTCGTCGGCGTGATGCTGGTGCTGCTCGTCGCTTTGAACGCGGCGTCGTACGTGCGCGTCGAGCGGGAGGCGGAGTTGGAGTTCCGGCCGGATCGTTCGACGTTGAACGCGGGCGCGTCGGGCACGCGCGCGTTGTATGAGTTTCTGGAAGAGTCGGGGCGGCGCGTGATGCGTTGGCGCGAGCCGCCCGCGACGCTCGCGCGTGTGGCGGCGACGGCGCGGCCTCAGACGTTCGTCGTCGTCGGCCGGACGCGCGTCGAGTTCAAGCCGGAGGAAGTGAAAAGTTTGTTGGAGTGGGTGGAGGCGGGCGGGCGTCTCGTCGTCATTGACCGCACGCCGGACGCGTCGCTCGTAGAGGGCGACGAATGGCGCGTGGCCGCGCACGGCGTGACGCTACCGGCGCGCGACGTGCGCGCCGACGACACGAAGGCTCTCACGCTCGGCGCGCCGCAACTCGCGCCCGCGCAGCCCACGCTCCTGACGCGCGACGTGTCGAGCATCGCGCCCTCGCGCTATGCCAGTCGCCTTCTCGCCACGCGCAAGTCGCCGGATGAGAACGCGGACGCGAAACCGGGCGGCGCGTCTCCGGTCGCACCCATCGCGGGCACGCGGGAAGAACCCGCAGCGCGAAATGAGAACGCACGCGACCGCGCGGCGAGCGAGAATGATGAAGTGACCGCTGGCGAGAATGAGACGCCGCCGTTGTCGTCGCCGTCGCCGTCGCTGTCAACGTCGCCTCGTCCTGCGTGGACGCCGGAGAGAGAGACGATTCCTTACGGCGACCCGCGCGTCGGCGCGTCGCCGGGCAAAGACGAAACGGCGGCGGGCGTTGGAGGGTCGGATTATCAAAGGGGAGGCGCATCGCCGTCGCAGCCGGGTACGCCCGTCTATCACGTGAGCGACGAGGGCGGCGCGTTGCTGGCGGACTTCGCGCGTGGGCGCGGGCGCATCGTCGTGTTGAGCGATCCTTTCATCGTCGCCAACCGGGGGATCGGTCTCGCGGACAATTTGCAACTCGCCTCGAACGTCGTCGCGGGCGGCGACGGACTCATCGCCTTCGACGAGTTTCATCAGGGGCGCGGCACGACGCGCAACGAGTTCGCCGCCTACTTCGCGGGCACGCCCGTGCTCGCCATGTGCGCGCAATTGTTTCTGATCGCGGCGGCCGTCGTCTGGACGCGCGGGCGACGCTTCGGGCGGCCGCTGCCCGCGCCGCGTGTGGACAGGCGTTCCAAGTTGGAGTTCGTCGCCTCGATGGCCGAACTGCAACAACGCGCGCGTGCCTTCGACCTCGCCATAGAAAATGTCTACGGGCGCACGCGCCGCGCGCTCGCGCGCTACGGCGGCTCGGACGTGTCCGCGCCGCACGCGACAATCGCCGCCGCGGTCGCCGCGCGTTCGGGGCGCAACCGCGAAGAGATCGAGACGCTCATGCGCGCGTGCGAGGACGCCATCAACGGCGCGCCCGTCACGCCGCGCCAGTCGCTCGCGCTCGTCGCTTCCTTGCGCGAACTCGAACGCGCGCTCGGCATACGCATGCGCGCCCGCGAGATCAGGCAAGCGAGAAGTTTGTGAGAAGCGCGGCGGCCGAAAGCGTCGCCGTCAACAGTCGCGCGGCGACCGAAAGCGTCAACAGTCGCGCGCCGTGTTGAAGATGAACGTTGGAGTCGCGCGTTGGGATGAACATTAACGTTGCGGTCGCGCGCCGTAGATGAACATGAACTTTCTCGCCATGAGTGAACACAGACTTTCGCGTCGCAGATGAACACGAACTTTGAAGATGCCGGGTTGATCGAGCCGTCCGCGGAGTTGCGTGCGGAACTCTTGGCGATGGCCGCCGAGTTCGCGTCGGCGGGCGACGACCGCTACCGGGAAATCATCGAGGACTTCGACGGCTACCTGCGCGGCCTCGCGCGTTACGCGGCGGGCGTTGAGCTTCCGCCGGGGCACGTGCCGAACAGCACTTTCTTTCTCGTCCATCGCGGCCGGATCGTTGGGCACAGCGCGCTGCGCCACCGCCTGACGCCCGCGCTCGAACACGAGGGCGGCCACATCGGCTACGACATCCGTCCGCACGCGCGTGGGCGCGGCTACGGCACGCTCATCCTCGCGTTGACCTTGAAGCGCGCACGGAGTTTGGGATTGGCTCGCGCGCTCTTGACCTGCGATACTGACAACGTCGCGTCGGCGCGCATTATCGAACGGAACGGCGGCGTGTTGGCCGCACAAGTCGTCTCACACAGAACGGGAAAATTGATCTCTCAATACTGGATCGAGCTTTAACTCTGAACAGTCTCATGCAAAACGTTTCTTCAACGGTCGAACACATCCTGACGGAACTGCGCAAGGTGATCGTCGGGCAGGACGAAGTGATCGAGCAGGTCTTGGTGGCCTTGCTCGCGGAAGGGCACGCGCTGATCGAGGGCGTGCCGGGCACGGCGAAGACGCTCCTCGTCAAGACGCTCGCGCGCATCGTCGGCGCGGACTTCGGCCGCATCCAGTTCACGCCCGACCTGATGCCCTCGGACATCACGGGCACGAACGTCTTCAACGTCTCAACGTCGAGTTTCAGTTTGCGTCGTGGCGCGATCTTCACGGATATCCTGCTCGCCGACGAGATCAACCGCACGCCGCCGAAGACGCAGGCCGCGCTGCTCGAAGCGATGGAGGAGCGACAGGTGACGATTGACGGAGAGGCCCATCACCTGTCGCCTCTCTTCACGGTGCTGGCCACGGAAAATCCGATTGAGTACGAAGG
>JAUZFQ010000223.1 GCA_030838445.1 Pyrinomonadaceae bacterium
TGCGCTCGAAGATGAGCACGTTGGTGTCCACGGTCATGCCGATGGTCAGGATCAGTCCGGCGATGCCGGGCAGGGTCAGCGTCGCGTCGAAGATGACGAGCGAGGCGACCGTGATGATCATGTTCAGCAGCAGGGCGACGACGGCGTTAAGGCCCGCGCCGCGGTAGTAGAAGACCATGAAGAGGACGACGAGTAGGAGGCCGCCAACCGCGGAAGTGACGCCCGCGCGGATCGAGTCTGCGCCGAGGCTGGGGCCGACCGTGCGCTCTTCCAGATAGACGAGCGGCGCGGGCAGCGCGCCCGAACGCAGCGTCAAGGCCAGGTCTTTCGACGACTGCTCGGTGAAGTTGCCGGTGATCTGTCCCCGGTCGGTGATCTGCGATTTGATGAAGGGCGCGGACTCCACCTTGTCGTTCAGGACGACGGCCATGTACGCGCCGACGTTCGCGCCCGTCCACGCGCCGAACTTCTCCGCGCCCGTGGGCTTGAGCGTGAAGTCAATCTCGTAGTTCGCGTCGCCGCCGCCACTCGCCTGCGCGGCGTCTGCGCTGCGCAACTCGCTGCCGTCAACGACGGCGGGCGACTCGACCACGACCCACTGCTTCGGCTTGTTCGGGTCGGGCGTGGCCGCGGCCTGACCGGCGGCCGTCGGCTCGTCGCGCTCGCTGTAGGGCAGCACGCGCCGGTTCGGCGGGACTTGGCCGCCGAGCGAAGCCTTCGCGGCCTCTTCGGTCGGGTAGGTCTGCATCGGCTGCGGGTTCGACGGGCCGACGACCTTCATCAGTTCCAGACGCGACTCGCCCGCGATCAACTTCTTGATGCGATCCGGGTCTTGGATGCCCGGCATCTGCAAGAGAATCTGGTTCGAGCCTTGGCCGCCGTGCCGCTGCAAGGTCGGCTCGGCCACGCCCACAGCGTTGATGCGGCTGTCCACGATGCGGTACGCCTGATCCACGGCCTGATCGCTCAACGTGCGTTGCGCGCTCAGGGGCAGCGTCCACGTCACGGTGTTGCCGCTGACGGAGGGCGTCCAGAAGGACAGGTCAACTTTCTTCCGCACTTCGTCGCGTATCTCGTTCAACTTCGAGTTGTCGGCCGCCGTCAAGACGACTTGATAGTTGCCTCCACCGGCGTTCGTCGTCACGCCCTGCACGTTGTAACCGCCGGCCTTCGCGGCAGCTTCGACGGCGGGCGCAAGGTTTTCCGTCAACTTCTTGAGGTACGTCTCGGTCTGCACCTGCATGACGAGGTGCGAGCCGCCTTTCAGGTCGAGGCCGAGGCGGATGTTTTCGGAGAGCGTGCGCTTGATGCCCGCGTAGGTGAAATCGCTGCCCTTCGGCCATTGCAGGTTGCCCGCGGCGTCGTGGCGGCGCGGGCCGAGCACGATGTAGAGGCACGCGATGGTGACGATGGCGATGATGATGACGCGTCGTAGGATATTCTTCTTCATAACAAAATAGAGGGCGCGCCTGCTCTCGTTGCCGCGGCGCGCCGGATGAAACTTTAGGACTTCTTCTCTTCTTCGCCGTGCATCCCGGCGACGGCCGCGCGCGAAATTTCCAGTATGGACTTGTCGGCCGTGCGGACGAGGAGCGACGTCTCACGCACCTCCGCGATTTTGGCGATGATGCCGCCCGTGGTGATGATCTTGTCGCCCGCCTTGAGGGCGGAGATGGTGGCCTGTAGTTGCTGCTGCCGCTTGCGCTGCGGCAGGATGATCAGGAAGTAGAAGACCGCGAAGATCAGCAGGAACGGGAGAATCTGGATCACCGGCCCTAAGGCCGATTGCAGGATGAAGGCGAGTGACATAGGTTAAGTTCTGGGGTTAAGTTCCGGGCTTAAGTTCCGAGTCTACTTTCGGTTTGAACGGTTGTAAATTTGTGCAAGGCGAATGTGCGCCGGACGAGATTTGACGCCGTGAGCGCGGCGCGGCTCACGGTGTCGTCGCGGCCGTCGGAATTATTCGGAATATTAGTATTCTGAACAACTCAAACGAGAAAACTCACTCGACACCGGAGCGGTAACGCTCTAAAAACTCTCGCCGAAATCGCGTGAAATCACCAGACCGGATAGCTTGCCTGACGCGCCGCATCGTGTCAAGGAAGAACGCGAGGTTGTGGTGCGTCAGTAACATGCCGCCGAGCATCTCGCCCGTCGTGTAGAGGTGGCGCAGGTAGGCGCGCGAATGGCGGCGGCAGACGGAGCAGGCGCACAAGTCGTCGAGCGGGCGCGTGTCGGTCGTCCAGCGCGCGTTCTTGATGTTGAGTTTGCCGCGCGCGGTGAAGGCTTGCCCGGTGCGTGCGTTGCGTGTGGGCAGCACGCAGTCGAACATGTCCACGCCGCGCGCCACGGCTTCGAGCAAGTCCTCCGGCGTGCCGACGCCCATCAAATAGCGCGGTCGGTCGGCGGGCATCAGCGGCGCGAGCATCTCGATGGTGTCGTACATCACGGGCTTCTCTTCGCCCACGCTCAAGCCGCCGATGGCGTAGCCGTCGAACCCGACCTCGACGGTGCGCGCGAGGCTCTCGCGCCTGAGGTCTGCGTGCGCCGCGCCCTGCACGATGCCGAACAGAGCCTGTTCGCCGTTGACCGACGGGTGATGTTCCGGCGTGCGCCCCGCGTCGCCCTGCTCGCTCGCCTCGCGCTGCAACTCGTCGAAGCGTCGGCGCGAGCGCGCCGCCCAGCGCGCCGTCAGTTCCAGAGAGACGCGCGCCTCCTCGTGCGACGCCTCGCCCGGCGCACACTCGTCGAAGGCCATCACGATCTCCGAGCCGAGCGCGGCCTGCACCTCCATCGAAACTTCCGGCGACAAAAAGCGCGCGCTGCCGTCAACGTGCGAACGAAACTCGACGCCCTCCTCTTTCAACTTCCTGAGCGCGCCGAGACTCCATACCTGAAAGCCGCCCGAATCCGTCAACAGCGCGCGCTCCCAACTCGTGAAGCGATGCAACCCGCCGCACGCGCGGATCACTTCCGCGCCCGGTCGCAGCCACAGGTGATAAGTGTTGCCGAGGATGATGCGCGCGTCGAGTTCCGGCGACTCCAAAGACTCGAAGCGCATCCCCTTCACCGTCCCCGCCGTGCCGACGGGCATGAAGACGGGCGTCTCGACGAGCGCGCGCCGCGTCTGCAACAGCCCCGCCCGCGCCTCGCCCTCGCGCGCAACGACCTGCCAGTTGAGCGCGTTTTTACTCATCGCTAATTTCGCCCGCACTCATCGCGCACGCACAAACTGAACTATTGTTGCGAGCCGCCGGGTTGCTGGCTGCCCATCCCCGCTTCGTCGCTCGGCTTCTCGCTGCCCATGCCTTCCTTGCCCGACCTCCCCGCGCCCATGTTGCCGCCGCTCTCACCGTGGCCGCTCCCCTGCTCGTTGCCCTGATCGCTTCCGGCAGTTCCCTCCTGCCTCTTTTTCTCTTGCGCCTTGTCTTTCTGATCCGCCATGTTGTTCGTCTCCTTATGACTTTTTTACTAACGTCAGATACTACACACTATTTAGATCGCCCGCCTTTACCGCGCCCGCCGCCCTTCTCGCGCTTGTGGCGTTCGACGAGGCGGAGGGGCGTGGCGAAGAAGTCGAACTCTTCGCGCAGGCGGTTTTGCAAGTAACGTTCGTAGGAGAAGTGGAGGCCGGAGTTTTTGCCGCTGAGGCCGCCCGCCGTGAAGACGATGAAGGTGGGCGGGCGCACGCCGACCTGCGTCACGTACTGCACGCGCAGGCGCGAGCGGCCGCCCTTGACGGGTGCGACGGCCGAGGGCGCGCGCGGCGCGTCAATGGCGCGCTCGAAGAAGTCGTTGAGTTGCGAGGTGGAGACGCGGTTGTTGCGCGCTTTGTTCGCACGGATGGCGAGCGGCAGGAGGCGTTCGACGCGCTGGCCGGTCAAAGCGGAGATCGTGACGACCGGTGCCCAGTCTAAGAATTTCATCTTGTCGCGCAGGTTGCGCTCGAACTCGAAGGGCGTGCCCGTTTCCTTATTTAAGAGCGCGTCCCACTTGTTGACGGCGATGATGATCGAGCAGCCCGCTTCGAGCGCGTAGCCCGCGATGTGCGCGTCGAGCGCGGTCACGCCCTCGATGGCGTCCACGACGACGACCGCCACGTCCGCGCGTTCCAGACTGCGCCGCGCCATCACGACCGACAACTTCTCGGCCATCTCGCCCGTCTTGCCCTTGCGCCTGATCCCCGCCGTGTCAATCAGGCGAAACTGCTGCACGCGCTTCGGCGCGGACTCCGCCGATTTCAAATCGGAACTTGCGGACTCTGCTGATTTCAAATTTGAAGTTTCAGATTCCATATCTGAAATGTCAGACTCCATATTTGAAATTTCAGATTCGAGAGTTGGAGTGCCGACTCCTGCATCTTCCACCTCGCGCGCGTCCGTCGGTGATGTGTCGCCATCCATCAACGTCATCACGTTAACATCCGTCGCCGTCGCTTCGTCGTCATCATCTTCGAGCGGCCATTCGAGCACGGTGTCAACGGCATCGCGCGTCGTGCCTGCGAGGGGCGAGACGATGACGCGCTCCTCTCCGAGCAGGCGGTTCAGGAGCGACGACTTGCCGACGTTCGGCCGCCCGATGATGGCGAGGCGTATTTCGCGCGGCGCGTCCTTGTCCGCATCTTCAAGCGGAGCGGCGGCGATGTCGAAACGCGCGACGAGCGCGTCCAAGAGATCGCCCACGCCGTCGCCGTGTTCGGCCGCGAGCGGGTAGACGCCCTCGAAGCCGAAGCGGTAAAACTCGCCCGCGTCGGCCTCGAAACGCACGGCGTCCGTCTTGTTGGCCGCGACGAGCACGGGCTTGCCCGTCGAGCGCAGGAGGCGCGCGAGTTCCTCGTCGAGCGGCGTCATCCCGGCGCGCGCGTCCACCACCCAGACGAGCGCCACGGCATCTTGAATCGCCGTCTCGGCCTGCTTCAAAATGTTCAAAGGGATGATGGCCTCGTCGTCCGGCACGATGCCGCCCGTGTCCACCACCTTGAAGCGGCGTCCCGCCCACTCGGCCTCGCCGTAGATGCGGTCGCGCGTGATGCCCGGCTCGTCGCCGACGATGGAACGCCGCTCGCCGACCATCCGATTAAAGAGAGTTGACTTCCCCACGTTCGGCCGCCCGACGATGGTCACGAGCGGCAGGACGACACGCCCCTTCGTTGTGCGCGCTTTCGCGTCGCTCCCGATACCTTCACTTGTACTCATAGCCACAGATGATGCGCTATACTTCCGCGCCGCGTCAAAGCCGCGCCCCGCGCGCCTCGGACGCAAATCGCCCGCGCGCTCCCGTGGACGCCTTACGATGAAACTGCACGACAGCATTCTACGCATCTTTCACCAGACCGGCGCGGACGCGCCCGCCGAGACTTTCGCGCCCGCGCACGACGAAGAATCCGCGACGGTGCGTGACGAGAAACCCGCGCCCGCCGTCGCCCCGCACGTCGCGCTCGGACGGCGCGGCGAGGCGTTGGCCGCCGCGTTTCTCGAACGCGCGGGCTACGCGCTCGTCGCGGCAAACTTCGAGTTGCCGGTGGGGAGAAATTTGCGCGGCGCGATAGTCAGAGCCGAGATCGATCTCGTCGCCTACGAGGGCGACGTGCTCTGTTTCGTCGAAGTCAAAACGCGCGCCTCCGATTGGTTCGCCGCGCCCGAACAGAACGTTGACCGTCGCAAGCAGAGACAGATCACTCGCGCCGCGCGCGTCTACCGCCGCACCTTCGGACTTAACGGCGCGCCCTACCGTTACGACGTGGTGAGCGTCATCCTCCCGCACGCGACCACAGACGATCCACTACCCAACCCGCGCATCGAACTCCTGCGCAACTTCTGGACGGACGCCAAGTTCCGCAAGCGTCTCTGGTCGGACGCGGGCGCGGAATGATTCGCACGAGACTGTATGAGAAAGTCCCGTCAGGGACGTTTGGAATCGCAAGCCGTTAACATTCTGTGTCCCAATCTACCGGGCTTTGTTTTAGAATGTCTGGCGCGTCCGTCACGGCGAGTGATCGCCGCACGAGCAAGCGACCTGTCAGCCAGCACGAATCTTAGCGGAGAAGTTAATGCCCCCCAGTGTCGAACAAACAGGCGACCCGAAGCCTGCGCCCACAACCACAACGCACGCCGCCACCGCAAACTCCGATTACAAGTATTGGGCTTTCATCAGCTACAGCCACAGCGACGAGCAGTGGGCGCAGTGGTTGCACAAAGAGTTGGAGACTTACCGCGTGCCGCGTCGCCTCGTCGGGCGCAAGAACGCGTTCGGCGCAGTGCCGCGACGCATCTTCCCCGTCTTCCGCGACCGCGAAGAGTTGCCGGGCGCGTTCGACCTCGGCAGCAACCTGACGGACGCCCTGCGCCTGTCGCGCAACCTGATCGTGATCTGCTCGCCGCGCTCGGCCTCGTCGCACTGGGTCAACGAGGAGATCAAACTCTACAAGTCTATGGGGCGCGAGGATCGCGTGCTGTGCCTGATCGTTGACGGCGAGCCGAACGCGACCGACCGCCCCGCGCTCGGCCTGCCGGAGTGCTTCCCGCCCGCGCTGCGTTTCCGCGTCGGCGCGGACGGCCAACTGACGGACGTGCGTACCGAACCCATCGCCGCCGACGCGCGCAAGGGCAAGGACGGGCGCGAGAACTCCAAACTCAAACTGCTGGCGGGCGTGCTCGGCGTCGGCTTCGACGAGTTGAAGCAGCGCGAGCATCGTCGCGTGCGGCAACAACGCCTGCGGCTCGCGGCGGGCGTCTTCGGGTCGCTCGTGCTGCTCCTGTTCGTCTACGTCGCGATGGCCGATAAGGGGTTCGCCGTGCCCGGTGGCGGCGCGGTGCGCGACTTCTTTGACCGCCACGACTCGTCCGTGCTCAGACCCGCCAGAGAGATGCCGGAGATCAGCCGCGCCGCCGTCACCTTGCGCCGTCGTCTCTTCGACGCGCTCGCCGCAGGCCGCACCACGGAGGGCGACCTGCGCTGGATCAAGGCGACGCTCAAACCGAGCGCGAAGTTGAACATCGAAACGTGGAGTCACTCGCAGTCGCTCTTTGCCATGTTCCGCATGCCCGAAGCGTCGCACGAAGAACTCCGCACGCTTCTGCCTTATCTGGAAATGCCCTTTGCGCCCGGCGTGGCCGTGGAGCGCGACGGCGTGAAGTACGGTTGGACTTCGCATCAGGGCGACACCGACACGCTGGCCGAACCCGCGCTCTGGACGACCGCCGCGCTCGCCGCCGCGCTCGCACGCCCCGGCCTGCTCGACGTCGCCGAGCGCGAACGCATGCTCGCACACCTCGCCTACACGCAGGACGTCTTGCGACTCTACCGCCCGCGCGACAACGGCGGCTGGAACATGTTCCCGCGACAGCAAGACCCCGACGCGGCCAACCCCTATACGACGACGCTCGCCCTCCTGACGCTGCTCGAAATGCGCCACGCGCAGTTGCCGTGGGAGGGCAGTGCGGGTCGCCGCGACGAGTTGTTGGAGCGCACCGCGCAGTGGTTGGTTGACGACTTCGACGAGACGACCACGCCGCCCGGCTGGCACGGCACGGGCGAGGGCGCGTATGAGACGTTCGACGGGCTGACGTTGCAAATCTACGCGCTGCTGTTGCGCGCGCAGGAGGAGACGGGCTTTCAAGTGCCGCCCGCCATTCTGCGAAACATGCCGCGCCACCTCGCGCGCATGACCGAGCGCGACTTCACTTTCCCCATCGGCCGCGCGGAGTTTTCCGCCATCTGCATAGACCACGAGCGGCGCGAGTACACGGGCAAAGAGGGCGTCGGCTTCCTCTGGCATCCGTGGGCGATTGAGGGCGCAGAGCGTTGGCTGCGCTGGTCTGAACAGAACGTGGTCGCGCCGGAAGAACGCGTCCGCATCCGCCGCGCGCTCGGCTACATGGTCGTCGATCTCGGCGAGGAGGCCGTGCGGCGCGCGACCGCCGACTGGACTTTCATCCCGGCCGAGACGCTCCACGGCTTGACGGCCGTCAAGCCGCTGTAAAGCGCGCACACGCCGCACGCATGAAGTCGTCGCGCCGGAACGTTTGCGTGTAACGACTGCCATAGCGTATGCGAGCAACGTTTGCGAGTAACGTTTGCGAGTAACGTTTGCGAGTAACGTTTGAAGGAGAAGTTTGTGGACTACAAACCACGCCCCATTGACACGTCGAAGATCACGCTCTCGGAAGACGTGCTCGAACTGACGGAACTGCTGGCGAAGAACACGCACGAAATCTGGGCGCGGCAACGCCTCGCCGAGCGTTGGCACTACGGCACGCAGCGCGACGACGAACGCCTCGAACACCCCGGCCTCGTCGCCTACGAAGAGTTGCCCGAAGTCGAGAAGCAGTACGACCGCAACACCGCGCTCGAAACGCTCAAGACCATCGTCTCGCTCGGCTACACCATCGAGCCGCCACGCCGCCGCGAACAGACGAACGCCGTCGCGAGTGATGTGAACGCGGTCTCGGAAAGCCTCAAACAACCCGGCGCGCTCGCCCTCGGCGACCTGCTCGCCATCTGGCAGGCGCATGACCCCTCGCGCTGGGCGAGCAGCCCGGAAGTCTATCGCCTGCTCGGCGCGCGCCTGTTGAAGCTCGGCGAGTTACTCCTCGCCTACGACGTGGTGTCCGAAGGATTGAACCCTTGGCCGGACGATCTGCGCCTGCGTCAACTACAGGCGCTCGCCCTCACGCGCCTCGGCGCGACCGAACGCGCCAACACGCTGCTGCGCACGCTCTACGACGAAGAGCAGCGCGACGAAGAGACCGTCGGCATGCTCGCGCGCACGCACAAAGACCTCTGGCAACAGGAGGGCGACCCGGCAGAGCGCGAGCGGCAGTTGCAGCAGTCGTACAAGTTTTACGAAGAGGCTTACCGCCTGAGCGGCGGCTACTGGACGGGCATCAACGCCGCCACGCTCGCACTGCTGTCGGGGCGGCGCGACGACGCGCGCGCGCTGGCCGCGGAGGTGCGCGCGTTGTGTCTCGCAGAGTTGCGGCGCGTCGCAGAGACGGGCGGTGATCGTTACTGGGCGCTGGCGACGCTCGGCGAGGCCGCGCTCGTTTCGGAGGACTGGGACGAGGCCGCGCGCCGCTACGAAGAGGCTTTGACGGACGGGCGCAGACAACTCGGCGAACTGACCTCCACGCGTCGCAACGCGCGGCTCATCATTCAATATCTCGACGGCGACCCCGCGTTCGTCGAACGCCTCCTGCCCGTGCCGAAAGTCGTCGTCTTCGACGCGAGCGACGCGACGCAGACAAACGAACCGGAGTGGCAAGTGCCTGCCGAAACGGAAGCCGCCGCGCGGCAAGTTATCTACGAGCGTCTGGAGGAACTGGGCGCGGGCGTCGGCTACACGACCATGCCCACGCCCTACGACGCGCCGTTTCTCGAAGCGATGCTCGCAGCGGGCGGCGAGGCGCACGCCGTCTTGCCCTGCGGGGTGAACGAGTTGTTCAAGACCGGCGACGACGACAACGGCAGCGACGATGGCGACGACGACCACGGCGGCGGCGATGAGACGCAGGCGGGGCGAGCCGCACGTTACAAATCACTCCTGCGCCGCGTCACCTCCTTTGTCGAAGCGTCCGAGCAGAACATGACCGTGGGCGGCATGTCCGACGAATACTCCCGGCTGTTGCTGCACGGCCTCGCCTTGATCCGCGCCAAGCAACTCGACACCGAACTCGTCCTGCTCAAGCCCCAAACGCGCGACGCCGAAGGGCGACCCGCCCCCGACGCGTCGCCCGTTCAAGACGCGGACGCGTTGACTAAAGAGGCGGGCGCGTGGACGCGTGATAATGAAACGGACGCGTGGACGCGCGCGCGCGTCGAGTTAATCGATCTCGGCGGCATCGTCAGCCCGCGTGCGAGTGACTCGTCAATGGGCGCAAGTCTCGCGCGCGAAGTTCCGGCGGACGCGGCGCGCGGCTTCAACGCGCGCATGGCCGCGCTGCTCTTTGCCGACGCGGTTCATTTCAGCAAGCTCACAGAGGCGCAGATTCCGGTCTTCGTACAGGACTTCCTCGGCGCGGTCGGCTCGCTCGTCGCGCGCTTCCAACCCGCGCCGCTGCTCAAGAACACCTGGGGCGACGGCCTCTATCTTGTCTTCGCGGACGTGCAGGCCGCAGGACGTTTCGCACTCGACCTGAGCGACCTCTTGAACGCGACCGACTGGACACAGCGCGGCCTGCCCGCCGACCTCAATCTACGCATCGCGCTCCACGCCGGGCCGGTCTACGGCTGCACCGATCCGGTCACGGAGAAAGACAACTTCATCGGCACGCACGTCAGCCGCGCCGCACGCCTCGAACCCATCACGCCGCCCGGACAGGTCTACGCCAGCCAAGCCTTCGCCGCGCTCGCCGCCGCACAGCGCGTCGCAGATTTCACCTGCGACTACGTCGGCCAGACGCCCCTCGCCAAGAAGTACGGCACGTTCCCCACCTACCACGTCCGCCGGCAACAGGCCGCGCGCGTTTGAGCGCGAGCCGCGCGAACGTCCGCCCGTCGGCGGTCGCATCAATTCGCAACGCGGGAATGTAATGACGGCGCGGT
>JAUZFQ010000132.1 GCA_030838445.1 Pyrinomonadaceae bacterium
CTTTGTAATCCGCAATCCGCATTCCGAAATCCGCAATCGGTTTACTGCCTGACGGCCGCGCCGTCCTTCAAAACTTCGACGTTGGAGGTGGCGACGAGTTCGTCCGCGGCGATGCCGTTTTTGACCTCGACGAGGTCGCCCTCGCTCTGTCCGAGTTGCACGACGCGCTCCTGGACGCGCCCGTCTTTGATGACGTAGACGCGGCTCACATCCTGCTCCGTTCGCACGGCGCGCGCCGGGATGAGCACGGCGGGCGCACCGGCCGGTTGCGAGATACGCACCGTGGCGAACTGGCCGGGCTTCAACAGCCCCTCGCCGTTTTCAACCTGCGCCTCGACGGTCAGCGTGCGCGAGGCGGCCGTCACGTTCGGCGAGATGCGCGCGATGCGACCGGCGAACGCGCGATCCGCGTACGCGCTCGTCACGACTGAGACGCTCTGCCCCGGCGTGATCGAACTGATGAGTTGTTCGGGGATGTCTATGCGCAGGCGCAAGGGGTTCGTGCGCACGATGGTCGCCACCTTCGAGGCGGGCGTCACGTACTCGCCCACGTCGGCCGGACGATCCGCGACGTAGCCGCTGATCGGTGCGTGGATGACGACATCGGCGATAGCCTTGCGCGCCTGCGCCACCTGCGCCTCGGCGGCGTTGGCCGCACCGCGCGCCGTGGCAATGCCTGCGTAGTTCTGCCGCGCCGCCTGTAATGCCGCCTCCAACTGCTGCTGCAACTGATCGCGCTGCGCCCGCTGCTGATCGTAGGAGGCGCGCGACACGTCGCCCGATTCGATGAGCCGCTCGAAGCGGCGCAACTGCTTGTCCGCCAGTTCGAGCGCGACGCGCGCCGCGCCGACTTCGGCCACGCGGTTCACGTCGAACGCCTGCCCCGGCCTGAGTCCGATGCGCGCCTCCGCCTGCCTCACGGCCGACTGCGCCTGCTGCGCTTGCGCCTGCAACTGCGTGAGACGCAGGCGCGCGTCCGCGTCGTCGAGACGCACGATCACCGCGCCGCGCTGGACGTAGCTGCCGAGGTCAACGCCGACGGCCACGACGCGCCCCGACACGTTCGACGCAACGTCCGTCTGCTCGTCTGCGCCGAGGCTGCCCGTCGCTTCCGTGTAGCGCGGGAGTTCACGCATGATGGCGGCGGCGGTCGTCACCTGCACGACTTCGGGCGTCGCGTTCGCTGCTGCTGCGGCCGCCTGTTTGTTTTTCGACTCGGCCGATCTGCCGCACCCGGCCGCCGCGAGGCTCAAGGCCGCGACGAGCAAGGCTATAGCGGGGAGTGTGAATTTGTTTCCAGAGGTCATATCAACTGCTTCCACTTTCGGGACAAACTGACTATTCATAAACCGCCGACTCTTCCTTTAACTGTTGCCGCGAGCCTTAGAGATGTCTTGAGTCTCGACTCCGCGAAAATTTTCGTTGTAGTTAAACTGACTGCCGCGTCGCTTAATTTCTTCTCGCCGCTTACTTCTTCTTTTTGCCGCGCGACAGGGGCGCGCCCTGCTTCGTTTTATCGCCCGCGCGCGGCGCGTTCGACGCGGCGGGGCTGCTGGCGGCGATGCCCCTGAGCAGTATCTCCGTGAACTCTTCGGCGGCGCGCTCGTTGGTGATGTCGAGCAGAAGGCGGCGCGTGTCCCAGAGCAGGTTATTGAGCGAGTGGTGGATGACCATGCCGAGGAAGCCGCGCACGACGATGGTCGGGTCAATGTCGCGCATCGCACCCTCGCGCTGGCGGTCGCGGATGTATGAGCCGAGGAAGTCGTACATGCCGCGCACGTTGCGATCCCAGAACATGTTGGCGAGTTCGTGCCCTTCGAGCGCCGAGTGGGTCAGGAGGCGCAGGAACTCCGTGTCGTGTTCGTGGTGGCGCATCATGGCGAGCGCGAGACCTGTGAAGACGGCGCGGTCGTCCCTGCGCGCGAGCGCGTCGGGCACGATGTCGCAAGGGCGTTGGAAGTTGTCGGCGCACGCCTTGTGGTCAATGATCGCGGAGTAGAGTTCTTCCTTGTTGGCGTAGTGGCGGAAGACCATCGCCTCGGAGACGCCCGCCGCTTGCGCGATCTCTTTGGTGGTCGTGCCGCGAAAGCCGCGCTGCGAAAAGAGGCGCATCGCCACCAGCAAAATCTGCTTGCGGCGATCCTCACCGGCCATCCGCCCGCCGCCGTGAGCGTGTGTCACGGCCGCCGTCGCCCCGCCCGTGGGCGTGACCTGCGTCACGGCATCTCCGCCGCCGCCGCTACTCCCGCGCGCACCCTTCGTCTCTAACGTTCGAGTCATTCGCTCGCTGCCTTTCGCGTCCCCGTCTCCATTAAAAGTAAGTACTTACTTACCAAAGTACGCGGGTCGTGTCAAGCAGGTTGCAGGAAATTTCGGGGGCGCGAAATTTGCCGCGCGCCTGTATTGTTCTAGACCTTCGCGCTATAATGCCGCGTACCTTTTCACAACAAAGTGAGCGCAACCCTCGCGCCGTAGAACCTCGCGGGACTGGTGTGTCAGGGCGTCTTTAAGGCGTCGCCGCCGGTTTTCGGGTTCGTCGGCACGTTGTTTGCTCGCTCGACACCGGAAAGGCAACGGATAGGCGGGCGTTACCGAATCAGCGCGCACGCAGTAATTTAAAGAGCGACTATCAATCGAAAGCTAAGGAGATAACGGACATGTCACAAAACACCGGAAACAACGATCCCCAAAACAAGGGCGGCAACACAGGCACGACGGCGGGCGCGGGCGGCAGCGGCCTCTCGGCCGGGTCGGGCAGAACCGACGAAGGCACGACGCGCAACACGGCGACGACCGGCGGCGGCACAGGCGGCGGCAGCAGCGCGGGTGGCGGCGCTCTCTCGACGACGGGCGGCGCGGGCGGCGGTACGGGCACAGCCCCGGCGAAGGAAGGTCTCGCGGGCACGGCGCAGGAGTACGGCCAGAAGATCACCGAAGCGGCGACCACGGCCAAAGACTACGTGAGCGACAAAATCTCCGTGGCGGGCGACAAGCTCAAGGACTTGCAGAACGTGGACTACAAACAGGTGGCCGAAGACGCGAAGAACTACGCGCGCGAGAAGCCGGGACAGGCTCTCTTGATCTCGGCGGCGGCGGGCTTCCTGATCGGGTTGCTCCTCAAGAGTTCAAACCGTCGTTAAGTCGGTTTCGGGGTTTCGAGTTTCAGGTTACAGATTAAAAGCACATTTCAGCCACACACCTGAAACTCGAAACCCTCATTCTGTTACTTCGGCAACGAGGAGGGGTTAAGAGATGGCTGAACTAGAGAGGCGTGCGACGGCCGCCGCGCCCGCCCAGTCGGCGCAGAACGCGCAAGCATTGGACATCGAAGGGCTGCCCGCCATGCTCGGCAGGCTCGGCGACAACGTGATGACACTCGTTGACGCCAAGATCGGGCTGGCGAAGGTTGAACTCAAGGAAGAGGCTGCGGCTTACGGCAGCAAGATCGCGATGATCGCGGTGGGCGGCGCGCTGGCCGCCATCGGCTTCGCGCTCTTGAACGTGGCCGTCGCGTTCTTCATGGCGCGGCTCTTCTTCTACTCTTTCACCCCGCCGATCAGTTACGCGCTCGGCTTCGTCGTGACGGGCGTGTTGTATCTCGTCATCGGCGCTATTCTCGTCGTCGTTATGAAGAATCGTCTGGCTGCGATCAACCCCGCGCCGGAGAGAACCATCGAGGAATTTAGAAAGGATAAACAATGGCTGAAGAAAGAACTTTAGGCACCGCGCGCGCGCCTGAGACAGAGACCGCCGACGACGAACTGACCAAGGCAGACCTTCAGCGTCGCATGGACGAGGCGCGCGAATCAATCACGCAAACCGTCTCGGAGATCAAGGACACGGTGACCACTCAATACCAGAACGTCAGGGAAACCATCTCGCAATCGCTCGACTGGCGCGAGCAGTATCGCCGTCGCCCCGTCGAGTTTTCGGTGGCCGCGCTCGGCGTCGGCCTTCTCGTCGGCTACAGCGTCGGCGGCGCATTCGGTGGCGGCGACTCGGAACTGAACGAGCGTTACTACGAGTCCGAGGGCAGCGATTTCGACTTGGACGAGAGCCATGTCCGCACCCCGACCGAGCGCGGCTTTGCCCCGCAGGCCATCCTCGGCGGCGCGTACGGCTCGACGGCCTACACGCAACCGCAACCGGCGACGGCTTCCGCAAGTCGCAGCGGCTACGAGGAACAGTCTTCCGCCGCCGCAGAGCCGCGCCCGTCTTACAGCAGCGGCTACGAGGTGACCGCGCCCGCGTCGAGCGAGCCGGACAAGCCCGGCCTCTTCGACCGTTTCAAAGAGACTCCGGCTTACGACCGTTTGCAGGCCGAGGCGGCGACGCTCGGCAATCGCTTCGTCGAGGAGCTTTCCAAGACGGCGCAGGCCGTCGTGCTGCCCGCGCTGCTCGGCAAGCTCAAAGACCTGATCGGCATTGACCTCTCGACGCAACGCGAAGTCGCGCAGCGGAGCAAGCTGGAACATCAGGCGGCCTCTGCCAACGCGGCGACCGGCGAAGAGACGAAACCCGCAGGCGCGGTCTAGTCGAGTCGTGTGTGGGAAGCGCGAGGGCGAGTCTCAAGATGCTTCACTCTCGAATGCTCGTCAGAGTTCGGCGTGGAGTTGAGAGACGCGTCGGGCGAGCAGGTTAAGTAAGGACGGGCGAGCGGCGCGAGTGGCTCGCCCGTCCTTTTATTCAAACGGCGGTTCTGTCCATTCAGACGAAAGAAACGTCGAAGCGGGAACGATAAACTAAAAGCAGGTTGCTTTGCGTTCAACGTTCCCACTTCGTCGTTCGAGAAAACGATGACGCTTGAACCGGCAGCACAGTTGACCGTCAGCCCGGACGCCGTGCCGGAGGCGACGCTCTCAGCGTCGTCTGTCGCGCCCGCGCGCGTCGAGATCATCTTGAACGCGTCGGCCGGGAGCGGCGATCAGGAAGCGGCGCGCGCAACACTCGAAGAGATTTTCGCGGCCGACGGGCGAATGGACGCGCACGTCTCGCTCGCGGAGAGCGGCGAGAAGATCGTGGAACTCGCGCGCCGCGCCGCCGCGGACGACGGCGTGCAAATCGTCGTCGCAGGCGGCGGCGACGGGACGGTCAACGCGGTCGCCTCCGAACTCGTCGGCACGGAGAAGACGCTCGGCGTGCTCCCGCTCGGCACGCTCAACCACTTCGCCAAAGATTTGAACATCCCGCTCGACCTCGAAGGCGCGGCGCGCAACCTCTTAGAAGGCGAGGCCGCGCGCGTTGACGTGGGCGAAGTCAACGGGCGCGTCTTCATCAACAATTCGAGTCTCGGCCTCTACCCGTCAATCGTCCGCCATCGCGAGCGGCAGCAGGAGCGGCTCGGTCGCGGCAAGTGGTTCGCCGCCATGTGGGCAACGCTCGAAGTCTTCCGCCGCTACCCGCTCTTCGGCGTGCGCCTCAGCACGGACGGGCAAGAGTTTCGACGCCGCACGCCCTTCGTCTTCATCGGCAACAACGAATACCAGATGGACACTTTCAACCTCGGCGCGCGCTCGTGCCTCGACGCGGGTCATCTGAGTTTGCATCTGACGCGCGACATCGGGCGCTGGGGTCTCGTGCGCCTCGCCGTGAGCGCGCTCTTCGGCCGACTGCGCGAGTCGAAAGACTTCGACGCGCTCTGCACCAAAGAGGTCTGGATCGAGACGCGACGGACGCGCCTGCGCGTCGCCACGGACGGCGAAGTCACAGTCATGCGCTCGCCGCTCCACTACGCCGTCCGACCCGGCGCGCTGCGGGTCATTGTTCCGAAGACAGTGACAAGTGACGAGCGACAGGTGACAAGTTAAATCAAAGAACTTGTTCCGGCTTGTCACTTGTCACTTGTCAATCATCACCAGCATGAAACTTATGAACGACGGCCACGCTTTTGACTTTTTCTTGCTTGTCACTCGTCACTTGTCACTGTCTTATGAAAACCATCGTACATCTCTCCGATCTGCATTTCGGGCGCATTGATCAGGCTATCGTCGAGCCGCTCTCCGCGACGGTGGCGGAGATCGCGCCGGACGTGGTGGTCGTGTCGGGCGATCTGACGCAGCGCGCGCGCACGGAACAGTTTCAGGAGGCGCGCGAGTTTTTGGACGAGTTGCCGCACCCGCAGATCATCGTGCCCGGCAATCACGACGTGCCGCTCTACAACGTCTTTCAGCGTTTCCTCGAACCGCTCGACAAGTATCGCCGCTACATCACGGACGACCTCGAACCGTTCTACGCCGACGCCGAGATCGCCGTGCTCGGCATCAACACGGCGCGCTCGCTGACCATCAAGGACGGCCGCGTCAACGAACAGCAGGTCGCGCGCATCCGCGAGCGGCTCTGCCCCTACAGTGATGAGGTGACGAAGTTCATCGTCACTCATCACCCCTTCGACATTCCCGAAGGCCACGAGCGCGAGGCCGACCTCGTGGGACGCGCGCAGATGGCGATGGAGACGCTGGCGACGTGCGGCGCGGACGTGCTGCTCTCCGGCCACCTCCACGTCGGCCACACGGGGCACACGGCCAAGCGTTACAAGATCAGCGGCTACTCGGCGCTCGTCGTGCAAGCGGGCACGGCCACCTCGACGCGCGTGCGCGGTGAAGTCAACTCGTTCAACGTCATCCGCGTCGATCACCCTTACATCGAGATCAAACGTCTCGCGTGGCAACCCGACCGCGCCGCCTTTGCGACGGCCTCCACCGAAAACTTCGTCCACACGCCCGAAGGTTGGGCGCGTCTGGCCGACGGCGCAACCGCCGGGATCAACTGAAGACGCGTGGGCGCGCCTGTCTTCTAAGACGCGCCCACGCGCACGCCTTCTTTTGACACCCGTCAACGACTGACCTTAGACTTCGTGCACACTCCCCCGTCGCATCCATCAACTGAATATTAGTCTCGACGAAGGAACGATCCACACATGAATGCTGCCCGAAGCGTCGCCCGCGCCCGTTCATTTCTCTCGCGCATCGCCGTGTGTTGCGGCGGCGGCCTCTTCTGTCTCCTGCTGATCTTTCAACCCGCGCGTCTGGTCGCGCAGTCGAAGCCCAGCGGCGACGGTGCGGCGACTGCCGCACGCACCCGCGCGCTCCAACTGTACAGCGAAGGCAAACACCTCGAAGCGTTGCCGCTTCTGGAACAGGCGGCCGCGGCGAACCCGGCCGACGGGGCGGTGCTGCAACATCTGGCCTTCGCGCTCATCACGCAGTCGCACACGCTCGCCGATCCGGCCGCGCGCAAGGCCGCACGCTTCCGCGCCCGCGCGATCTTTTTGCGGCAGGTGGAACTCGGTTACAACGTCGAAGTGGCGCAGTCTTTGGTGGACAAGATGCCGCCCGACGGCGGCAACGACGACACGTTCTCGACCCGCGCCGAAGTCAACAAGGTGATGCAGGAGGGCGAGTCGTTTTTCGCCAGTCGCCAGTTGGACAAGGCCGTCGCCGCCTACGAACACGCGCTGGAACTCGAACCCAAACTCTACGAGGCCGCGCTCTACATCGCCGACGTCTATTTCCTACAGCAGAACTGGACGAAGGCGGCCGAGTGGTACGCGCGCACCATCTCGATTGATCCCGAACGTGAGACGGCCTACCGTTATTGGAGCGACGCACTCTTGAAGCAGGGCAAGATGGCCGAGTCGCGCGCGAAGGCCGTCGAGGCGATCATCGGCGAGCCGTATAACCGGAGCGCGTGGGTGGGGCTGATCCAGTGGGGGCAGGCCAACGGCGTGGAACTCGCCCACCCGCACATCGAGTCGCCGAACGAGGCGAAGGGCAACAAGACCAACCTCGGCGTCGCCGGTGATCCGTCAGCGGGGAGCGGCGGCGCGCTGAACTGGCAACTGTACGAAGCGACCCGCACGGCCTGGAGCAAGGGACGCTTCGCCAAAGAGTTTCCCGCGGAGGCGACCTATCGCCACAGCCTGCGGGAAGAGGCCGAAGCCCTGCGCGCCGTGGCCGAAGCGGCCGCCAAAGAGTTGCAATCGGGCAAAGTGAAGACGCTCGACGAGTCGCTCGCCAACCTCATCAAACTCAACAACGCAGGGTTGCTCGAAGCCTACATCCTCTTCGCACGCGCCGACGAAGGCATCGCGCACGACTACGCCGAATACCGCAAAATTAACCGCGACAAGTTGCGCCGCTATCTGATGGAGTTTGTGACGGTGAAGAAGTAAGAACGGTTAAAGGGTAAGGGGTAAGGGGGAAAGGGAAGAAAAAAGCGGGGCGCAGCTATTCGGTGCTGCGCCCCGCTTCCGGTTTTTACCTTTACCACTTCCCCCTTACCCTTTGCCCCTTCTCTCTTACCTCGGCGGCGCGGGTTTGCGCGGGAGTTTCTCGTCGCGCATGGCGGCCTGATAGACGAAGGCGGCCATGATGGTCGCGGCCTGTTTCATGTCGTCGGCCTGAATGCGGTCGAAGACATCCTGATTAGAGTGGTGCGTGCGCGTGTCGTACTCCACTTCGTCCTGTATGAACTGGAAGCCGGGCAGGCCGATAGCGTCAAAGGCGAGGTGGTCTGTGCCGCCCGTGTTGGAGATGGAGAGCGTCTGCGCGCCCAACTCGCGGAAGGGCGTGAGCCACGTGCGGAAGAGCGGGCGGACGGCCTCGTTGCCTTGCAGGTAGACGCCGCGAATTTTGCCCGTCCCGTTGTCGAGGTTGAAGTAACCGGCGAACTTGTCATAGTCCGGTTTGGTGACGAGGCGACCGCGCGCGGCAGGCGTGGCAGGCGCGCCCCCGGCGGCGGGCGTCGGCTGGACGATCTCGCCGAAGTGTTCTTTGACGTAAGCGCGCGAGCCGAGCAAGCCCTGCTCCTCGCCGCTCCACAAGGCGACGCGGATGGTGCGACGCGGCTTGAAGTTCAAGGCCGTCAGGATGCGCGCGGCCTCCATCGCGACGGCGCATCCGGCGGCGTTGTCGGTCGCGCCCGTGCCGCCGTGCCAAGAGTCGAGGTGACCGCCGAGCATCACCACTTCGTCTTTCAGATCACCGCCCGGAATCTCGGCGATGGTGTTGTAGCCCATCATGTCCTGATCCTGAAACTGCACTTCGAGGTTGGCGTTGACGCGCACCTTCTCGCCCGCCTGAATCATGCGGAGCATGCGGTTGTAGTGCTCGCCGGAGACGACGACCTGCGGCGGGAACGCGGGCGCGGCTTTGTCGTAGGGAGAGACGCCGCGACGGAAGAACGCCTGCAAGGCGTTCGGGTCAATCGTTTCAGGGATCGAAGCCGGGGGCACAGTCGCGCTCTGCACGAAGAGCGTGCCGCCGTCGCCGCGTCCCGGCTCTAAGATCATGGCCGCGCCTTCGTCGGCGATGAACTTCGTCTTTCGCAAGTTCAAGATGAACTGCGCGATGAACTCCGGCGTCGGTTGAAACTGCGGGCGCGGCGGAGCCGACGCAGGGTCGGGCGCGTTGGCGAGCGTGAGCAAATCTTTCTCGGTCAGGCGCGTGCCGAGCGAGTCGAAGTGCGCATCAATTTTGCGGATGGGAGCCATCATCACAATCGCCCCTTTGAGTTTCCCGCGATACTTCTCCAAGCCCGCCGCGTCGTTCGCGTCCAGGTAGACGACCTCGGCGTTGAGCGCGCCGTTCGTCCCCGGCGACCACGCCTTCGGATAGGCGATGAGCGGGATGGTCAGCGGCTCTGTGACCTCGGCCGAGAAACGCTTCAACGTCCAGCCGCGGCCGAACGGCCCCCACGCTTCGAGCTTCGCGTTCTGCATGCCCCACTTCGCCATCTGGTCGCGCGACCACTCGTTGGCGCGCTTCATGCCGGGCGAGTTGGTGAGGCGCGGCCCGATCACGTCGGAGAGATAGCTCAGGGTTTGCATCACCTGCGAGCGGTTCATGCCCTCGTCCTTGATGCGCGCGATGGGGTCGTTCGGGTCGGGCGTCTGAGCGGCGGCGGGCGCGGCCGCCGGTTGCTGCGCCACTGCGGCGGGCAGGCTGTTCGCCAGCAGCGAACAGGCCAGCAGCAAGGCGACTGCGATCTTGCGTCGTAACATAAAATGGACTCCTCAAGTTGTTGACTGAAATTTTAAACCTGCGAGCAGGCGAGCGGCACTACCCTTCAAAGGAAGTGATTATACTCCAACGCGGGCGCGAAAGTTTCAGCGCGGCTAGCGGCCACAAATAAAAAGCCGTCAGCCGCAAATAAAAAGCTGGCGGTCGCAAATAAAAAGGAGGACGAGCCTTTTCGACCCGTCCTCCACCTGCGAGACTCACAACACGTTCGCGTCTCTTACCGCGCGAGGCGCGAACCGCGACCGCCCGTCGCCGGGTCGGTCGTCGGCGGCACGGCCGGGAGCGCTTCGCTCTTGTAGCCGCAATCCTCGTTGGCGCACGAGCGCGTCGTGCCCTTCTTCGTCGTCTTCTCCAACAGGAACGGCGCGCGGCATTCGGGGCACGGCTCGCTGACGGGCTTGTCCCAGTAGACCGCGTCGCACTTCGGATACTCCGAGCAGCCGTAGAAGACTTTGCCGCGCTTCGACTTCTTCACCACGATCTCGCCCTTGCATCCTGCGCGCGGGCACGCGATGCCGGTCGTCTCGCGCTTGATGAACTTGCACGTCGGGTAGTTTGAGCAGGACACAAACTCGCCGAAGCGACCCTGACGCCGGACGAGGTGCGCGCCGTCCACCGGGCACGTCTCGTCGAGCGGCACGGGCGCGGCGGCCACCACGCCCTTGCGATCAATCTTGCGGATGTTGCGGCAGTCGGGATAACCCGTGCAGCCGAGGAACTGCCCGAAGCGTCCGCGCTTCAAGGCCATCGGCTTGCCGCACAACTCGCAAACCTCCGCCTCTTCGCCTTCCGCCGCGCCGTCGCCGCTCGCCTTGGCGGTCGCGCCCGTCGCGGCGTCGCCGTCGCTCGACGGTTTCGCGATCTCGCGCGTCGTGCGACATTCGGGGTAGTTCGAGCAGGCGAGGAACTGGCCGAAGCGACCGAACTTGATGACCATGCCCGCGCCGCAGTTCTCGCAGATCTCGTCGGTCGGGATGGCCTTGACCTTCTCCTCCTTGAACATGATCTTCGCAGACTCTACGTCGCGCGCGAACTTCCCGTAAAACTCATGAAGGGCGTCCGTCCACTTCATTTTCCCTTCCTCGATCTCGTCGAGTTCCTCCTCCATCCGCGCCGTGTACGACTCGTTGAAGAGATCGCCGAAGCCTTTCACGAGCAGGTCGTTGACGGTCGTGCCTAAGCCCGTCGGGTGAAAACGTCCTTCGTGCTTTTCGACATACTCGCGGTCGAGGATGGTCGTCATGATGGCGGCGTAGGTCGAAGGCCGCCCGATGCCCTTCTCTTCGAGCGCCTTGACGAGCGTCGCCTCCGAGTAGCGCGGCGGCGGCTCGGTGAAATGCTGTTCGGGAAGGATTGTGTTCAAGGTCAACGCCTCGCCCTGCTCGACGCGCGGCAGCTTGCGCGTCGCCTCTTCGTCCTCTTCCGACTTCTCGTCGCGGCCTTCCTCGTAGACGCGCAGGAAGCCGTCGAACTTCAAGACCGACCCGCTCGCGCGGAACATGAAGCGACCCGCCTCGATGTCAATCGTCGTCTGGTCGAAGACGGCGGGCATCATCTGCGACGCCACGAACCGCTGCCAGATCAAGCGGTACAGTTTCAACTCTTCGCTGCTCAAATACTTCGCCATCGAGTCGGGCGTGCGCGACACGTCGGACGGGCGAATGGCCTCGTGCGCGTCCTGCGCGTCCTTCTTCGAGCGGTAATGAATCGCCTTCTCCGGCAGGTATTGCTCGCCGTACTGCGTGCCGACGAAATCGCGCACCTCGCCAAGCGCCGTCTCGGAGACGCGCGTCGAGTCCGTGCGCATGTAGGTGATGAGGCCGACCGCGCCCTCCGCGCCGATCTCCACGCCCTCGTAGAGTTTCTGCGCGACCATCATCGTCTTCTTCACCGCGAAGCCGAGCTTGCGCGCCGACTCCTGTTGCAGCTTCGACGTGATGAAGGGCGGCACGGGGTTGCGCTTGCGCTCCTTCGTCGTCACGTCGGCGACGCGATAGTTCTCGCCTCCGGCCTCCGTCACGATCTCTGCGGCCTGCGCCTCAGTCCCGATCAGAATCTCCGTCTTCTTCACGTCCTGATCGAACGCGCCGGTCTTCACCGTCAAATCGCCGACGCGGATGAGGCGCGCGTCGAACGCGGGCGGCAAGTTGGCCGCGAGGTTCGCCGTCACCGTCCAGTATTCCGTCTTGATGAACTTCTCGATTTCGCGTTCGCGCTCAACGACCATGCGGAGTGCGACCGACTGCACGCGCCCCGCGCTCAACCTGCCGCCGACCGTGCGGCACAGGAGCGGCGAGACTTTGTAGCCGACGAGGCGGTCGAGCACGCGTCTGGCCTGTTGGGCGTCAACTAAGTTCTCGTCAATCTGCTTCGGGTCTTTGAACGCCTCCTGCACCGCGCGCTTCGTGATCTCGTTGAACATCACGCGGTAGGAAGGTTTCTTCGGCCGCTTCGGCACGATCTCTTCAGCGAGGTGCTGGCAGATCGCTTCGCCTTCGCGGTCGGGGTCGGCCGCGAGATAGATGGCGTCCGCTTCCTTCGCGGCCTTCTTCAACTCGGAGACGGTCTTCTTGTTGTTGCGCTTCTTCGTGTCGGGGATCACCTCGTAGGAGGTGGCGAAATTGTTCTCCACGTCCACGCCGAGTCCCTTCGACGGTAAATCTTTGATGTGGCCGAGCGAGGCCATCACGCGGTAGTCCGCGCCGAGATATTTCCCGATGGTCTTGGCCTTCGCGGGCGACTCGACTATCACTAAATTCTTCGTCATTCCGTTCCCTTCGACTGACCGGGGCGTCGCACTCTGCACGCCTGTAGATGTCCCTATTGAACCTTCAACTTGTCCTTAAATTCCCTTTGCCGTCACCGTTTAGATGCCGCGAAACGCCGATTTACTGGCTCGCGCCCCGCGCCTTGTTTCTCACGCCTTGTTTCTCGTTGACGGGTGAAGGGCTATGAAAATAGCACTAACACGGACTCAAAAGTCAAATGAGCGTCGGGCGTGACGTGACGACGGGCGACGTTTGAAAGTTGATTTCGGAGGGCGGCGCGACAGCCGCAGCGTGCCTCCGGCGAAGCCCGGCCGGGGCGTCAATTCAGACGCGCGGGAAGGCCAGCGTGAGAAGCGTGATGGCGACGGCGGTCGTCAGCGCGCGGCGATTTATCCGGCGCGCCGTGCCGCGCAAGTGCGCGACGAGTTGTTCGTCTTCGAGTCTCTCTTCGCCCGCGTCGAGGTTGCACACGCCGCGCGCCGCGAGCGCGATGCAGGTTCGCTCGCGCGCCTGCAACAGCCCCAAGCCCGCGATCCAGACGGGGAAGAAGACGAGAGCGCGCAGAGCGCGCGGCGCATCGTACACCACGAGCAGGAACGCCGCCGCCACCCCCACCGTCAAGGCCACGATGCCGAGCAGACGCCGCTTGCGCTGTTCGCGCGGGCCGATGTTGGAGACTTTGGAGACTTCGGCAACCATTGGACTCGAACTCGAAACCGAACTCGCTCTGTGACTCGCACTCTGACTCAAACTCGAACTTTTAATCGCACGCCAACTCGACGCCACAACCTCTACGGCTACTGTGCCGCGCGGAGCGTCGCGAGCGGCTGCCCGGCCGTCACGCGGTCGCCGACACGCGCGCTGACGACGCTGACCGTCCCGGCGGACGTGGCCTCGGCCGCCACGATCTGTTCGGCCGGAGCGACGGGCGCGGGCGCGTTAGTTTGCGGCTGGCGGCGCGCGGCGACGAGGCCGGATTGCGCATCTTGTGCCGCGCCCTGCGCTTCCTGCAAGCGACGTTGCGCGCGTTCGTACTCGGCGCGTGCGCCGTCGAGTTGCGCTTGCTGAGCGTCGCCCGCGGCGACGAGCGGCGTCAAACGTTGCACCTCGACTTCGGCGCGCACCGTCTCGGCACGCGCCGCCTCGATGCGCGCCTGCGCCGCGTCTATATTTCTTCCCGCGCGCGCCAGCGGGTCTTCCGTCTTCGTCGCCTGCGGCACGCCGCGCGCCTCCGTGCGGACGACGATCTCGACCAACGGCGTGCCCGCGTTCACCACCATCCCCTCGCGCACGAGCACGCGCCGCACCTCGCCCGCCACCGGCGCGTTCACGATGATGAGGCCGCGCCCCGCGTCGTCCTTCCCGCCCGCACACGCCGACGCCAACACGGCCAGCGCAACGAGCGCGCACGCGTGAAGCGCGACGCCGAACTTTCGCGCCCTCCGGGGAGACGACTGCGGAAATTTATTTTTCATTCGATAGAAACGACTGCGTGAGTTTATTTCTCATTCGATCTGGACTCAGGCGTTGCCGCCGTCGCTGCCGTTGTTGCAGGCGACGACGCGCCGCCTCCGGCCGCTGTGATCGGGTTACTCGTCGTTTTGCTTCCGGCGTTCGCCTTCAACGCGGCGGGCAAGACGACCGACGTGTCGAAATCGGCGGTGGCTTGCGGGCGCAGTTCGAGTTCGCGCGTGCCGCGCACCATCACGTTGTTCGCGCCGAGCGTGTTGCCGGTGGCGCGCTGGAATTCGGCGATGGCCTTGTTGAGATCGGTCTGCGCTTGCAGTTCGCGCCCACGCGCGGCGAGTAGTTCGTTCTGGCGTTGCAGGACGAGGAAGACGGTCGTCGTGCCCGCGCGGAACTGTCGCTGCTCGCTCTCGAACTGCTGCTCGGCCGACGCGCGCGTGGCGGCGGCCGAGGCGAGCCGCGCTTCGGCCGAACGCAACGCCTGCGTGGCGTTGCGCACGTCGGCCTCGATCAACTGCTCGGCCTGCGCGCGCTGGTTGGTGATGCGCCGCCCCTCCGCGAGCGAGCGGCCGAGGTTGGCCTGCGCCGTGCGGTTGCGGAAAGGGAGTTCGACGCGCACGCCGACGCGATAGGTCGGGTAGTCGTTGGACAGTAGATTTAAGAGCGACGTGTTGTAACCGCCGATGAGGTTCGGGTTGACGTTGCTGCCCGTCGTGGTCGTGGGCGTGTCTAACGGCACGAGACCGGCGAGCGTGGAGAGTTGGTTGACGCGCTCGCGCAATAATGTATTCGCGGTCGTGTTCGCGCTCGTCCCCGGCGTGACGGCCGTCCCGGCGAGGCCGACCGAAGTGTAAGTGCCGACCAAGTCAACTTGCGGCTTCGACTGGTCGCGGTAAAAGCGCGTGTCGATCTGGTTGATCTCCGCGCTCGACTGTAGCTGCGCGAGTTCCGGCCGGTTATCAATCGCCGCTTTGACGGCCTGCTCCAAAGGGACGCGCGGCGCGTCGAGGCTGACGGGCGTGACGGGCGTGAGCGGGCGCGACCAGAGCGCGGCGGTGCGCTCGGCGAGGATCAAAGTCTTGAGCGTGTTCTCGGCGCGCGTCACGGCCTCCTGCGCGGTGTAGACGTTCTGCTCGAAAGTGGTCACCTGCGTGTTGGCGGCCACGATGTCAATCGGCGCGAGCACGCCCTGCGCGACGAGCCGCTGGTTGCTCTCCACCTGCACGCGCGCCTGCTTCACGGCGTCAATCTGCACCTGCAAGTTGCGGAGCGAGAAAACTAAATCCCAGTACGACTGTTCGACCTGCGAGATCACTTCGATGGCGCGCTGGCGAAACTGCGCGTCGGTTAAACTCAGATTCTTCTTCGCGATCTCGATGGTGCGGCGGTTGTTGTCGAAGCGCAGGCCGCGCAGGAGCGGCTGCGCGTAGGTGAAGGTGAAGGCCGTCGGAAACTGCGGGTTGAGCGTGGCGTTCTGGTTGGTGGTCAAGAGACGCGTCGAGGAGAAGTCGAGTTGATAGTTGCCGCCCGCAAACGGCGCGAAGCCGCCGAGGCGCATCGCGCCCGTCAAATCCTTCTGCGTGACCGAGCCGTTCTGCCCGCCGCTAATGGTCGAACTCGTCGGCGTCGTGCGCGACTCGTAATAGTTCTCGGACGAGAAGAGCGGGTCGTAGACGCCGCGCGCCGCGTTCAAGTTGAACTCGGCGATCTCGACGTTGATGCGCGAGCCGTCAATGTCGTTGTTGTTCTGCAAGGCGAGCGCGATGGCCTCGTTGAGCGAGAGCGGCAACTGCTCGGAGACGTCCACGCCGACGCGCTCGGCCGAGGGCAGCGGGCGCGAGGTCGCTTCAAAATTCGGCGCGACCGGCGGCGGGTCACTAGGCAACTCGGCGGGCGCGATGCCGCCCGACACGCCGACGTTCTGCCCCGGCGTTTGGCCGACGCCGGTCGCAGGGTTCGCGCCGCCCGCGGGAGTCTGTCCGGCAGGCGCGTTCGTCCCGGCGGGCGTCGCGGTCTGCGGCTGCCCGCTCGCGGGCGCGCCCTGCTGCGAGGCGTTCGGCACTTGCGGCGAAGGCGGGCGCGGCCCCTGAGTGTTCGGCGTCGTCCCCTGCCGCTCTTGCTCGACGCCCGTCTGCGGCTGCGTGCTCTGCTGCGCCTCGTTGTCGGGGCGAATGGGCGCGGACGAAGAGTTGGGCGGGAGTTCGGACGGTGCGGGCGGGAGCGCGCCGGGTCTCCGCTGCTGCGTCGTCGTGCCCGCGGGCGGCGCTTGCTGCGGCGTAGACGAAGGCGGCTGCTGCTGAGTTTGATTCTGCGCGAACACCGACAGCGGCGCGCACAGCATCAACGCCGCGACGAACAACGCCGCCCACCTTTGCGCCTTTGCGCCTTTGCGCGAGTTAGCTTCTCTGGAAAACAGAAGTCTCACGCAAAGGCGCAAAGGCGCAAAGGTCAAGACGCGGAGTAGTCTCTGAACGAAACTCTTAATCACCTGAAACATTGTCTGCATAACCATCCTTTGCGGCCTGTCGCGTGAGCGGTCGCGCTACCTTCGGCCGCGCCGTCGCCGCCGTAGCGGTGGCGGCCTTCGGGCGGCGCTTGAACGTTGCGGTCACACCCGCGTAAGCGTCGGAGAGACGACGACCCGCGCCCCCCTTGAAGTTATTGAAGCGCGACCCGGCGTAGCTCCACACGCGCGACTCTTTCGCGTCCTCGAACAGCGAGTAGAAGACCGGCACGGCGAGGAGCGTCAGGAGCAGGCACATGCTCTGCCCGCCGACGACGAGCACGCCGATGGAGCGGTTTGTCGCCGCGCCCGCGCCGCTGCCGACGATGAGCGGGATCATGCCCGCGACGAGCGCGATGGTCGTCATCAAGATCGGGCGCAGGCGGTCGCGGTTGGCTTGCAGGATCGCGCTGTAGCGTTCCATGCCGTGCGAGCGCAGTTCGTTCGTGTGGTCAATCTGGAGAATCGCGTTCTTCTTGACGATGCCGAACAGCAAGAGGATGCCGAGCGCCGAGAAGATGTTCAGACGTTGCCCCGCGATCAAAGTTGACAGCAGCGCGAACGGGATCGAGAGCGGCAGCGTCAAGAGGATCGTCACCGGATGGATGAACGACTCGAACTGCGCCGCGAGGATCAGGTACATGAAGACGAACGAGAGCAGGAAGGCTAGCATGAACGATTGGTTCGCGTGCCCCAACTCTTTCGACTGACCCGTGACGCCCGTGCGATACCCGGCCTCCATGTTCAACTCCTGCGCGTAACGCTGGACGGCGACCAGCCCGTCGGCCTCCGAGCCGTTCGGCGCAAGGCTCGCAGAGATCGTCACCTGCCGCTGCCGGTTCAGGCGGTCAATCGAAGCGGGACTCTCGCCCTCTTCGAGTCTGACGAGTTTCTCCAAGCCCACCGTGCCGCCGTTCGACGACGCGACGGTGAAGTTGCTCAAATTCTCGCGCGTGCGCCGGAACTCTTCGCCCGCGCGCACCACCACGTCGTACTGATCCGAGCCTTCGCTGTAGGTGGTGACGCGCGCCCCGGCGGCGAGCGTGTTCAAAGCCTGCGCCACGTCGCCCGCGCGCACGCCGAGGTCTGCGGCGCGCTGGCGGTCAATGATGATGCGCAGTTCCGGGCTGCTCAGTTGCAGCGAGCGGTCGGCGTCGCGGAAGTTCTCGTCCTTCTTGATGCGCTCGACGAGCTTGTTCGAGTACTCGTCCAACATCTTGATGTCGGGGCCGGAGATGTAGAGACCGAGCGACGAGCCGCCGCGCCCGCCGCCGCCGATGGCCGCGCCGATGGACGAACCGCCCGACGCGCCGATGACGTACTCCTTCGGATACTTCCGCTTGCGGATCATCTCGCGCGTGCGCTGGATCAGATCGGTCTGCGACAACTCGCGCTCCTTGACGGGCGTGAGACTGACCTGCACCGAACCCTGATTCGGCGACCCGCCGCCGCCGAAGCCGCCCGCGTTGACGAGCGTGTTCTTGACGCCCGGAATCTGTTCGCGCACGTCGCGCGCGATGCGCTCCAAGACAGACTGCGTGGCCGCGAGACTCGTCCCCTGCGGCGCGCGCAAAGAGACCTGAAAGGCCGACTCGTCTTCGTCCGGCAGGAAGTTGTAGCCGACGTATTTGTAGAGCGGCCAGATCGAGGCCACGACCACGACGCACAGCACGACGACGATCCAGCGGTGCGCCATTGACCAGCGCAGCATCCACATGTACGAGCGATCAATCGGCCGGTAGAAACGCCCGCCCTTCGACGACGTGTGCGCCTTCGCTTCATTCGCTTCAGCGGCGTCTTCAAGCGGCGTCGCGTGTTTGTTATGGTCGTCCGAGTCGCCACCGCCTCCCGCCGCGCCCGCCCCGCTCGGGACACCTTCGGGCGTGACCGACTCTTTCGGCGGCTTGATCCAGCGCGCGGCGAGCATCGGCGTCAGCGTGAACGAGACGATGAGCGAGACGGCGATGGCGGCGGCCGAGGTGAGTCCGAACGAGGACATGAAGCGGCCGACGATGCCGGTCATGAAGCCGACGGGGATGAAGACGGCGAGCAGCGAGAGCGTCGTCGCCATAACGGCCAGACCGATCTCGCGCGTGCCTTCAATCGCCGCCTGAAACGGGTGCATCCCCTTCTCTTCGACGAAGCGGTAGATGTTTTCGAGGACGACGATGGCGTCGTCGATCACGATGCCGACCATCAGCGTCAGCGCGAGCATCGTCATCTGGTTGAGCGAGTAGCCGAGCGCGGCGATGATGGCGAAGGCCGAGATGATCGAGGTCGGGATGGCGAGCGCGGCGATGATCGTCGAGCGGAAGTTCCACAGGAAGAGGAAGACGATGAGCGCGGCGAGCAGGCCGCCGACGATCAAGTGTTCTTCAATCGCGTGCAAGCTGGTTTCGATAAACTCCGACTGGTCGCGCGTGACGACGACGTTCAAGTCTTTCGGCAGGAGCGGCGTGATCTCCGCCATGCGCTGCTTGACGCCGTTGATGACGGCGATGGTGTTCGCGCCCGACTGCTTGCGGATGCCGAGCGAGACGGACGGCACGCCGTTCAGAGACGCCGCCGACGAAGGATCAACGCCGCTGTCTTCGACGCGCCCGACGTCGCTGATCTTGACCGGGTAGTTGTTCCGCGTCGCGACGACGATGTGGTTGAAGTCTTCGACCTTCGCCACCTTCGAGAGCGTGCGTAAGGTGACGGTGCGTGCGCCTTCGTCGAGTCGCCCGCCGGGCAGTTCCAAGTTTTGCGCGCGGAGGGCGTTCGACACTTCCGTCACCGACAAATTGTAGGCGCGCAGGCGATCCGGTTCGATGTAGACCTTGATCTCGCGCTGGCGACCGCCGAAGACAACCACTTCGCCCACGCCGTCGGCCGACTCGATGCGCTCCTGAATCTCCTTCTGCACGAGGTCGGTCAGTTCGATGGACGAGCGCGGCGCGCTGATGGCGTAGACGAGCACGGGCTGCGAGTCGGGGTCGGACTTGCGGACGACGGGCGGGTCGGCCGTCTCCGGCAGGCGGTTGATGATCGTGCTCACCTTGTCGCGCACCTCTTGCGTGGCGAGGTCCGGGTTTTTCTCAAGGTTGAAGTTGATCGTGACGTTCGAGCGACCCTGCGCGGAACTGGAACGCATCTCGTCAATGCCGGGGACGGTGTTGACGACGCCCTCGATGATGTCCGTGATCTCGGTCTCGATCTCCTGCGGCGCGGCTCCGGGGTTAGAGGTTGAAACCGAGACGGTCGGAATATCAATCTTCGGGAAGCGGTCAACGCCGAGCGTGAAGAACGAGAAGCCGCCGATGACGGTCAGCAGCAGAATGATGACGGTGGCGAAGACCGGGCGGCGGACGCAAATTTCAGCTAGTTTTTGCATGGCTCTTTCTCAGGATTGCGGATTTCGGG
>JAUZFQ010000134.1 GCA_030838445.1 Pyrinomonadaceae bacterium
GCGTCGTGTCCACGAAGCCGTAGTTGTATGAGACGCCCGTCGGGTTAGAGTTCGAGTTGTTGGCGACGCTCACGAAGTAAGTGGTGAACGAGTTGTCGGCGTGCGTCGCGTTGAAGGCGACGCGCCAAGAGGCGTTCGGCGTGACGGTCGAGGTCAAATCCCCGACCTTGATCGTGAAGACGAGTTGACCGCCCGACGCCGGGTACTGCTCGGCGATGGAGACCGACTTGATGTCCTGCGACGCGTTGGCGTTCGGCGCGCCCGTCTGGTCGCCCGCCGCGTCCGAGATGACGCCGAGGCCGGGGACGACGCAGCGCGCATCGTCGGTCGGCGTGGGCGTCGGCGTCGCGCTCGGCGTCGGTGTCGCGGACGGCGTGGGCGTCGGGGTCGGGGTCGCGGCGCAGTCGTCGGTCGCCGGGTCGAATTGTTTGAAGAGGCGGCGGCCGCAGGTCTGGCGCGCGATGGTCGCGAGCTTCGAGCGCGAGCCGGAGGGCGTGGTGCAGCCGACGCAGCCATCGGCGTAGCCGACGAGGACGCGCCCCTGTTTGTCCACCTGAATGTCCATGAAGTCGAGCATGTTGCGGTCGCCCTTGGCACAGGCGTCCACGCCGAAACCCTCTGTGCAGATCGAGCCGCGCTGAACCGGATCGTGCGGCGTGGCGTTGACCACGTTCCAAGTCTTGCCGCCGTCGTAGGTGGTGGCGACGTAGAGATGCCAGACGCCCGCGTCGGTGTTGTCGGCGTCGGTCGAGCCGTGGAAGGCGAAGGCCGCGCGGTCGTCGTCGCCCGCGATGACGGTCGGGAAAGCCGAGTTGCGGATGCCGTAGGCGAGGCCGACGTTCTGGTCGTCAACCCACGTCTGCCCGCGGTCGTGCGAGACGGCGATGTGCGGCGTGCCGTCGCCGTTCTCGTAGCCGAAGTAGACCGTGCCGCCGCTGCCGACGCCGACGGCCGGATCCCAGTTGCCGGGGATGCTGTCGTAGGTGGAAGTGGTCGAGTCGGTGTCGGCCACGGTGCGGATCGCCCAAGTGATGCCGTTGTCTTCGGAGACCACGACGGCCTGATTCGAGTTGCACTGGCGATGCGGGACGTAGACCGTGCCGTCGGGCGCGACCTGCACGTGGCCGTGGATGCCGCCGCAAGTCAAAATCTGCATGGGGATGGTCGGGCCGTAGGTCAGGCCGCCGTCGTCGGAGCGCGCGCAGAAGGCCGTGACCAAATCCTGCGAGCAGTAGTAGACGGCGTTCGGGTAGACGGCCGTGCCGCCGTTGAGCGGCGCGTGGTAAGGGCCGCCGCCGATGGTCTGGTGATCCACGCCGGAAGTGAGCGGGCCGCCTTCGTTCGGAAGCCACGACTCGCCGTCGTCGTCGGTCAAAGCCGAGAGACTGTTCGTGCCCGCGAGTTGAGAGACGATGGTGCGCCCCGTGCGGTTATCGGTGTAGAGGATCGGGTCGAGCGTCTGGAGCGAGGTCAGAAGGTAGCTCTTGTCTTCCCACGTCGCGGTCGCGGGCGTGGCGGCGTCGTTGAAGGTGACGCGCAGGGTTTGGAGACCGGCGATGAACATGACCTTGCCCGTGTTCCAGTTGACGCCGAGCGTCGGCTCGGCCGCGTCCGCGCCGAGGCCGCCCGTGGGCTGGTAGTTGGCGTAGCGCGGCGACGTGCCCGTGCCCGCGTTGAACCGCCCCGCCTTCGACTCAATCGTGATCGCCATCGCGACGCTCTGCCCAAGCGGCGCGAACGGGATCACGCGGACGACATAGGAACGTTTGACGGCGGGCAACACGCCGACTTCCATGTTGGCCGAACTGCCCACCGAGAGCACTTCCGCGCCCGCCGTGCCGTCGGCGTTGCGCTGGTAGACGCGATAGTCGAAGTCGGCCGTGGCGTTCGGCCAAGACATGGCGATGCGTACCTGATGCGTATCGAGGAGACCCGCGGGCACGTCAACGTCGAGAGCGTAGTCGTCGCAGGGCGTGGCCTGCGTGCATTGGAGCGCGCCCGCGAAGCCCGTCGCGTTCGGGACGTTGAACGGCCCCGCCGTGTAGCGCAAGGGGTTCGACGAAGTGTTGGCTGTCGTCACCGTGCCGCCGGAGGGCGAGGCGGCACGGCCGCCGCTCGTGAACAGGGCGGCGGCCGCCACAACTACGAAGGCCGATAGTATTAGCAGGCGAAAAAAATTAGGGGCGGTGAATCGTGTGGGCAGTGGGCGAATCATGGTCTCTCTCCTTCGGTCGTGGTGGCGTCAGTTTCTCTCAGGGGCGGTGCGTCGCGTCGGGCGTTCCCGGTGTCCGTCAACGGACTGACAAAGCTACTTGTGAACGGTTACAGGATAGGCAGGCGACTTGAGAAATTCTTGAGGAATACTTGAGGACGGCGAAGCGGCGAAAAAAAGGCGGAAAACGGGCTTTTTCTGCGGAAACTCGGCGGGATTTTTTTTTGCGCGGCGGAGACGAGACGCGCGAAGCCCCGCACGCGGCGTCGCATCTTTGGTTAGAGATACGACGCCGCGTGCGGGCTTCCCGGCTCTTGCTGCCGTTGCCGCTCGCCGCGCTTAGGCGCGCGGAGATCACAGGCGGCGAACTTTTAAGGAACGCGATTCGGTTAACGCGCCGTCGTGCCGACGACGCGCACGGTTAAAATTTGTAACGGTAGCGCAGCGTCACGCCGCGGCCTGCGCCGTCAATGCCCCAACTGATGCCGCGATACTGCTTGTCCGCGATGTTCTCGAAATCGAAGAAGACCTCGGAGTGCTCGTCGAAGCGGAATGCGCCGCGCACGCCGACCAGCCCGTAACCGGGAAGGTACGGGTAGAGCGGGACGTTCGTGTCGTTGTTGACGACGGTCACGCCGTTGATGGTCGCCCCGATGGGCAGCAGTCGGTTCTGCACCTGCAAGAGCGTCTCGCCCGTCGAGATCAGAATGCCTCCGGCCGAGCCGCAACCGGACGCGCCCGGCGTCGTCACGCCGCGCACGCACGCGCCGCGACGAAAGAAGTTCTGGATTGAAGCGCGCGAGCGGGGCGCACCCGTGCGGCGGTCGGACAGGTCGAGCGATGACAGGCGGTTCTGCCGTGCGACGAGAGTCGAATAACCCTCGACGTAGAAGCGCGTCGAATTGCCCGGCTGGTAACGCAGGGAGACGAACCCGGTGGCGGGCGGGATGCCGCCCTCGACGTTCGGGGGCAGGCCGTTGAGCAGACTGTGGGCGCGGATGTAGGTGAAGTTGCCGCGGGCTGTAAAGTCGCGGCCGAGGCGCGCGTCGGTGTCGAACTCGACGCCGTTGAAGCGCGCGTCGTCGTAGTTGACGCGGACGAGCACGGGGTTCGTGGCGGCGGCGACGAAGACGAGGCCGTTGGCGGTCTGCCTGACGATCTGGTCGCTCCCCAAAAATCGCCCCACCGCCCCCGGCGGCAGGATGAGCGCCTGATCGAAATAGACGTCGGAGACTTTATTCGTGAAGCCCGTCAACTCGGCGCGGAAGCGCGCGTGTGTGTAGCGGAAGCTGAGGTCGAAGCTGTCGCTTTTTTCGGGGCCGAGGCGAGTCGTGATGGGGATGCCGCTCGATACTGCGTCCGCTCCGGCCGTCGTCCCGATAAAGCCGCCGAGCGTTGCGGCAGTGGCCGCGTCAACTTCAAAGCCCGTGCCGACGAGACCGATGATGCCGAGGTCGGTCGTGTTCGGGGCACGAAAACCGCGCGTGTATTTCCCTGCGATGTCGAAGCCGCCGCCGACGTTCAAGACCGCGCCGATGCGCCCCGAAAGGGCGTCGAAGCGGGCGCTGTCGTCGGGGAACAGCGGGAGGCCGCCCACCACCGGCGCGTTCGCGGCGCGCGACTTGTAAGAGGCGACGCTGTAGCGCAATGCGCCGCTCAGGCGCAGCCGGTCGGGGATGGCCGTCAACACGTCCTGCACGAAGAAGCCGTAGGAGAGATAGCGCGCGCCGTTCGGGATGCGCGGGCGCGAAGCGACGACCGCACGCGTCACAGGGTCGGTCGTGAAGGCAGGCGCGCTGATCTTATCGCGGTACACGTCCGCCCCGGCGGTGAGCGTGTTGTATTCGCCGACGCGCTTATCAACGTGGAAGTTGAAGCCTAAAACGTTCGTGCGCTCGCGCTGGTTGGTGATCGCGCCGACCGGGTTGCCCTGACCGCCCTGGTTGATGCGCTCTTCGCGCTGCCCGTTGTAGGAGAAGGTGAACTGCGCGTTGTCGAAGAAGCCGAGTTTCTGTTTGACGAGGCGCGCGTAGAAGAGATCGGACATCAGGTTGCGCAGGTCGGCGATGAGATTGCCGTCGCCGCCCGCCAACTGATCGTAGCGTCGCCCGCCGTCCTGCTGGTTGCGCGCGTAGCTGAAGAGCACCTGCGTCGTGTCGTCGAGGTTGAAGCTGGTGCGCAGCAAGCCGCCGTACTGCGTGAAGGCCGTGTCCGGCAAACGTTCCCCCAGAATGTCCGAAGGGATGCCGAGGAAGCGCGTCACGGCCGCGTGCGTGTCCAATCCTTGACCGGGGCGCAGCCGGTTGATGCGGCGCGCGTTCAGGTTAAAGAGCACGCCGTAGCGACGCGTGCCGTAGCTCAAGAGGGTGTTCCCGCCGAAGCCGTTGGTCGGCGACGTGTAGAAGGTGTTCACGTTGCCGTGCCACTCTCGGTCGCTGCCGTAGACGGGGGCGCGCGAGATGAAGTTGACGACGCCGCCGAGCACGTCCGAGCCGTACTGCGAACTGTTCGGCCCGCGCAGAATTTCGACCGTCTCAAGGCTCGAAGGTTCGATCAGGCTGAAGAACGTGCCGACGCCGCCGCGTTGCGCGCTCGTCGTGTAGCGCACGCCGTCCACATAGACGGCGACGTTTCTTCCCGTCAACCCGCGCACGAAGACGGCGCTCAAGCTGGGGCTGGTGCGCTGCAAGGTGACGCCCTGCTCCTCGTCCACCACCTGCGCGACGACTTCCACCCCACGCTCGATGATGTCCTCTTCCCTGATGAGGTTGACCGGCTGCGCGGTGTTGCGCGCGTCGGAGACCTGCCCGGCCTCGGCCGTCACCGTCACCTGCTCGTTGACCAGACTCGGCTGCAACACCAAGTTCAACTCCGCCGTGCTTCCCTCCGTCACCTGCACCGCCTCGCGCCGGCGGCCGAAATCGGGGCGGGAGATCGTGACCGCGTAAGAGCCGACGGGAACGTCTGTGAACTGGAAGCGGCCTTCCGTGTCCGTCTTCGTATCGCGCAACACGGCCTGTTGCGCGTTGACGAGCGACACCTCTGTGTTCACGACGACCGCGCCGGAAGAGTCGCGAACGGTGCCGGAAATACTGCCGCGCCCGTCCGCGCCTTGCGCGCGTGCCGTCGCCGCGGTGAAAGTCAACGAGAGACAGAACGCGACGGCGCACGCCGCGATGGATGACAGTCTCTTAAGCCGTCCGTGTTTCATAAAAGGTACTACCTCGATCCGAATCCGCAAATTTTAAGTGACGTTGACGCGGGCGCAGAGGTCGCTCCGCAGTTCTCCGAAACGCGCGTAGTAGTAGTTAGTGAGTAACGCCGGTTGCGTCGGTAAACCGCGAGAGTATCGCCGGGCGCGAACTACTACCAGCTTTCGTAGTCGTTCGCCGCCGTGGACTTGAGTTAGGGAGTCGTCTATTCGAGGGCGGCGACGACGCGTTCGAGCGCGCCGTGCAGGGGGGCGAGAAAATCCGGCTGGCTGAAGGAGGCCATGACCGAGGTGAGCAGGGCGGCGACGAGCGCGCACGCGAGCGCATAATTGAGTGCGGCGTTGAGAGCGCGGCGCGGCGCGAGTTCGTTGGTCGTCGCCGTCGCCAGCCGCGCGAGGCGACGCACGCGCCAAGCGATGATGCCGTCGCCCTGTTCGCCGACGAGGAACGCGCCCGCGGGCAGACGCGGCGAAGCGTTCGCGGGGACGAGCCGCGCGATCTTGACGAGCGCGGAGGCCAGATCGAGCGCGAGCGCCGCGCCGCCCGCGTGCGCCGCGTGTTCGTCGGCCGCCGCCTCGGTCTGTTCGCCCCACGCGTGGTCGAGCGTGCGCCCCGCGGGCACGAGCATCAACACGTCGCGGCAGGCGCGCAAGGCGGCGCGCTTCAAGTTGTCGTGCGCCGCGAGGTGTCCGTGCTCGTGCAAGATCGCCGCGCGCAACTCCGGCGCGTTCAACTCGTCGAACAGGTGCGTGGCGATGAAGAGGCGCGGGCGCATGACGCCGACGACGGCGATCACCGGGAAGCGATGCTCTAGCCGGTAAACCGGCACGCTCACGCCCGCGAGCGAGACGGGTTCGGCGTGCCTGAGCCAGTCGGCGACGAGACGGCGCGTGGCGACGAGGGAACGCAGGCCGCGCCCCACGGCGAGCGCGAGTCCGGCGAAGCAGCACGCGGCAAAGAGCGCGAGTTTCAAACTCACGACCTCTTCGGTCGCGTGTGGTTCGTGGTGGAGGTAAGCGGGGACGAGGAAGCCGCAGACGAAGATGAGCGCGCAGGCGAACGGCAGGAGGCGCAGGTAGAGCAAGACTTGCGCCTGCATCGCGGCCGAGCGTCGCGCGAGCACGGGCGCGAGCGCGCGCCACAGGGCGATGCTGACGAGCGTCGCCAGCAAGTTCAGCGAGAGTAGTGCGGCCAGCGCGAGGCACAATCCGAGCAAGTTGTACATCCTGCCATCCTCTCCGCCGCGACGCTCAAGCGCGCCGCAGTTCTTTCCGCTTTTCGCGTACGAGGCGTTCGAGTTCGTCCAACAGTTCGCGGTCACGTTCGCCGACGGCGTCCACGATGCAGGCCAGCACCGGCTCGGCCGCGCCGCCTAAGAGCGCGTCAATCACGTCTTCGGCGATGCCCTGCTCCAACTCCGCCGCCGACACGCGCGGCTCGTAGAGAAACGCGCGCCCGCTCTTGGTGCGGTCGAGCAGACGCTTCTTGTAGAGGCGGTCGAGCGTCGTCATCAGCGTGGTGTAGGCGACGCGCCCGTCGAAGTGTTCGTGCACCTCGCGCACGCTCACCTGCCCGCGCCGCCACGCCTCGTCCATCACCTCGCGCTCCAACTTGCCGAGCGCGGGCACAGCCACTTCGCGCGGTCGCTTGAAGCCGAGCAATTTAAACTGCGGAACTTTCATAGTGTATGAATATAGTTTGATCAAACGGTCTGTCAATCGCCGCGCGTGACGCGGGCAAAAAAGTTGGCCGCCAACGTCCCCCAACGTCGGCGGCCAACATTTGCGAAGAAGCGCGAAAACCGTCATGCCCCTTTGCTGACGCGCAATGATGACGGCCTCTCACCTGAGTTGCCGCGCGCGCCCGATCCGCCCCGCGATGACCCGAGCCTTGGTGTCCACCGGAGCAGTTGAGACGCGCCCTCGCACCTCTTTCCTCGCAAAACCTTCCAACGGCCGCAAGCGTCCGTCGAACTGTCGCCAATATAAAAAACAGACTTGAGGAAAACTTGAGGTGGAACGCCCTGACGCCGCCGAAACCGGACAAACCCCTGTAAAAATGCGGCTGAAAAAATTTTGCGACTAAAAATAATAACGCCGTGCGGCGGCACTAAATAATAGTTCTGTCTAGCGGCTCGTTACGTCACCTTGCTGTAGACGTCTGCCAGCGCCAGCCGGCATTCCACGGTCGGGAGGGCGATGGCCTCGTCCAGCCCGTCGGCCTTCGTGTAAAGCCAGTGGCCGTCATCCTGCCTGAGAAAATGTTCGACCACAAATTCGTCCTGTGACACCAGCAGGTATTCCCGCAAGGATTCGATCTGCTGGTAAGACTGAAACTTTCTCCCGCGGTCGAAGGCCGCCGTGCTGTCGGACAAAACCTCTACGATGACGACCGGATTCAGAACCACGTCCTGCTCGTCGTCAGGGAATTGAATTTCGCCACAAACTATCGAAACGTCCGGGTAGAAAAACCGCTTGGAATTCGGCACGCGCACTTTCAAGTCGCTCGGATAAACTCGACAGGGGCGGTCTCTAAGCTGCATGCCAATCGTAATAATGACGTTGGCCGCAATCAGATTATGACGCTCGCTGCCGCCCGCCATCGCATACATCACGCCGTCAACGTACTCGCTCTTGAATTCCGCGCCGCGTTCGAGCGACAAATATTCTTCCGGGCTGAGATAGTAGTTTGGCAGCGACGACATAGAGACACCTTTCACCTGAGGCCGGGTCAATAATCTCTCGCTTCTAAGCATACCCATGCGCGGCGGAGACGGCAACGTAACCGGCGCGGCGGGGCATACCAAATAGTGCTGTGGCTGCACTATCTCGGTTGACGGTTGACGCAGGGGCGTCGTACTTGCCGGGAAAACGCCGTGATATACTCGCCCGTCCCAATTCATGTAGACGCGGGCACGCGCTTTGCTGCGGCGCACTGCTACCAAGGTTGAAGAAGCCCTCGCACAGCTTTTCTCTCCGGTCACGCCCGCGTGAAGTTGAAGTGTAACGCTCCCTGCGTCGCGTGCGTCTATCAGGTTGAGGGAACGTCTCTCTTGTCCCGTCCAGTTTCCAAAAAGGAGTCAGCGCCATGCGCTACACAAAATCGTCCCTGACACTCGCCGTCCTCGCTCTCCTGTTCGCCCTGCTCACCGCTCCCACACAACTCTTCGCCGCCCCCTTCGACGAAGAAATCGACGACGCCGGTTATGAAGAGTCGGCGCGCGTCGTGCGCATCAGTTTGCTTAGCGGCGACGTGAGCGTGCGCCGCGCGGGCGATAAGGAATGGGAGAAGGCCACTCTGAACCTCCCGCTCGTCGAAGGCGACCGCCTCGCCACGGGCGCGAACTCGCGGCTCGAAATTCAAATTGACGCGCGCAACTTCGTGCGCCTCGGCGAATACGCCACGCTCGACATCGTGACGCTGCGCGAGGAAGGCGTCGCGCTCAGCCTGCCCGAAGGCACGGCCACGCTCCGCCTCGCGCGCTTCGACAAAGACCACGAGTATTTCGAGATTGACGCGCCGAAGACGACGATGGCCGCCGAGCAGAAAGGCTCGTACCGCCTCGACGTGGCGGCCAACGGCAACGTCCGCGCCACGGTGCGCGACGGCGGGCGCGCGCGTCTCTACTCCGAAACTTCCGGCTTCACCCTGCGCGACGGACGCAGCGCCGAACTCGTCTACAACAATTCCGGCACGGAAGACGGCGACTGGGAACTCTCCGCCGCGCGCAACTCCGACAACTGGGATTCGTGGGTTGGCGAGCGCGAAAGCTACCTCGCCACGCGCCTGCGCCAGGATGGCCGCGACCGCTACTACGACAACCACGTCTGGGGCGCGGAAGAACTCGACGTCTACGGCGATTGGGTCAACACGAGCGAGTACGGCTACGTGTGGCGTCCGCACGTCACGGTCATCAACAACTACGGCGACTGGGCACCATACCGTTACGGCAGTTGGCGTTGGGTGTCGCCTTACGGCTGGACGTGGGTGGGAGACGAGCCGTGGGGCTGGGCACCTTATCACTACGGCCGCTGGGTCTACATCAACAACTACTGGGGCTGGGCACCGCGCGGCTACGCCTACTACCGCAATCGCAGTTGGTGGCGACCCGCGCTCGTCGCCTTCGTCAGTTTCGGCGGCGGCTACGATAACGTCTGCTGGTATCCGCTCGGCTATCACCAGCGCGACCCGCACTCGAACTACTATCGTCGCCACCGCGACCGTGATCGCGACCATGACCGCAACCGCGTCAACCCGATCTACCAGCGCGGCGTGACGACGATGCCCGCGCGCGAGTTCGGCAAGGGACGGCGCGCGACGCCCGCGACGAAGGAACTCGCCCTGCGCGCCATCACGGCCGACCCGGTGCGCGGCACGCTGCCGATTCGCCCCGACAAGAACGACCTCGTGACGGTCGGCGGCAACGGTGCGGGCAACAGTCAAACTCCGTTCGGACGCGACCGCACGAAGGGCGGCGCGCTCGTCATACGCAATCCGGGCGACCCGGCCGCGCTGGTCGAACGCCGGACGGGCGCGGCCAAGCGCCAACCCGGCCGCGCGCTCGATGACGAACTGCGTCGCGGTCGCATCTACAACAACCGCGAGCCGCGCAAGATCGAGAAGCCTGCCGACTCAATCGTCGGCGGCGGCAACACGCGCATCGGCGACGGCACGGGCGAACGCGGCAACGGCCGCACCGTCGGAGAGAGTGGCGAGCGCGGCACGGGCGCGGTGACGCGACCCGCGCGTCCCATCCGCATCCCCGCCGACACGCGCGACGGCGCGGGCAACAGCAGCGTCGGCAACGACGGCACGGGCGTCCCCGCCATGAAGCGTCCCGAACGCTCGATTGACTCCGGCACGGACACCTTGCGGCCGCGCCCCAACGTCACCGACAACAGCGGGCGTCCCGAACGCAAAGTGAAGCCCGCCGAACGTCCCGATGACAACAACGTGTCGTCGCCCGACTATCGCCCCGCGCGTCCGCCGCGCGAGGAGCGCGTCAAGCCGGTCGAGCGCGAGCGTCCCGCGCCGGAAGTTTACCGGCCGCGTCCCGAAGTGCGCGAGGAGCGCAAGACGCAACGCGAGGAGAGGTCTGAGCCGCGTCCCGAACGTTCCGCGCCGCGCGAGGAGCGTTCAGCCCCGCGCGAAGAACGCTCTGCCCCGCCCCCGCGCGAGGAACGTTCCGCGCCTCCTCCACGCGAGGAGCGTCGCGCCGACCCGCCGCGCGAATCGTCGCCCTCCCGCCCGACGCAGAACAAGGGGCGACCCGACGACCCGCGTTAAGTTTGCGTCCGCTTAACTAAAACTGCGCGCGCGGCCGTTGAGATTCACATCTCACGCCGCGCGCGGCAAACAAACCTCTCTCCCTTCCATTAACATTCCGACAAACCGCGCGGCGCGTCCTTAACTGGCGCGCGCACGCTGAACCTACGTCCCTTCTCCCCGAACGACGCGACAGCCTTCTCGCCCCGCCGCGCGCTTCGTTCACACGAGCCAAGGAAAGGAACGCCCCATGTCTTACGCACGCCCCGGACTGCGCCTCGGACTGCGCTTCGTCGTGCTCATCATCGCGCTCACGCTCGGCGCGTATCTCTACGCCGCGTTGATGACGTTGACGAGCGCGCAAACTACGCCCGCGAAAAACTTCCGCCCGGACATCGGCCGCGCTCTCGCCGCCAAGACGCGCGACACGAAAACTGCCGTCGCCACGCGCCCCGGCGGGCACACGCCGCAACGCGTCGAACTCTCCGCGCTCTCAACACGGCCGCGCGCGAAATCGCGCGGCGCATCCGGCAACGCGCGCGAGGGGCGACGCCCGGCCGCAGTCACCGCGTTGCGTCCCGCTGCCACAACCGCGTCAATGAACACCTCCGCCGCGTCAAAGAACGCACCTGCCGCCGAGTCAACGAACATCTCCGACACGTCAACAAACGCCGACGGCGGCGAGGCCGAAGCACGCGCCGCCATCAACGCGCGCATCCGTCCGGGCACGTCGCCCGGCCGCATCCTCCACACGTCGCAACTGAGCACCACCTCGTCCGCCGGTTCGCTCGAACAATTCGCCGACGCGGACTTCGATCTCGAAGCCGACGAACGCGCCACCTTCGACACCTGCGGCGGCGCGTTCGACGTGGCCGTCGGCCACTCAGGCACGCGCTATCAAGTCTATTCGGCGATTGACGAGCGCGGCACGTTCAACCCTTCGGACGACCGCTCCATCGGCGTGCTCTCGCTCGGCTACGACGCAAACCGCGACTTCCAGCGCGACGGCGCGTGCAGCAGTTTCGCCTCGCCCACGCACGATCTCTTCCGCGAGTTCGGACTGCCTTCGGCCGCCTCCGTCGTCGCGGGTGTGTCGCGCACAGGTCGCGAGTTCGTCGTCGTCTCTTCGAGCGGCTACTACAACTACAGCGACCCCCAAGACCCCGCCAACGAACCGACGGCGGGCGTCGTCCTCATCACCTTCAACATCTTCGGCGGCATCGAAAACTCGCGCGTCCTCGTCGCCCCCGGCAGCGGCCAACTCAACAACGCCAACGCCCTCGCACTCCTGCCCACGGGCGAACTCTTGATCGCCGACTTCGACTCGAACGAACTGCGCGTCGCACGCGACCACGACCGCGACGGCACGCCCGACACGCTCGACCCCGCGCCCTACTACTCCTACCGGTTCTCCAACGACGCGCCGCTCGACATCGCCGCCAACTCGCGCGGCGTCGTCTTCTCCCACTCCACCGGCAACAACGCCGTCATGCTCGCGCTCTACGACACGAACGCGAACGGCTTCGCCGACACGGAGGAAGTCGTCGTCGAAGGTCTCTCGCTCGACGACAATTTGATCCTGCACGGCCTCGCGGTTGATCGTGAAGGCACGGTCTACGTCGTCGAAGACGCATTGGGCGCAAGCGACCGCGCGAGCGACGGGGGCAACGGCGGCACGCCGCTCGTTGACGCCTTCCCCGACCCCGCCCTGAACGGCGTGCTGCGCGACGGCGCGCTCTACGCGTCGGCCGACAACCCCACTTCGCAAGCGCTCACCGGCCTCGCCTTCGGCACTGACGCGACGCTCCAACCCGTCGCCACGCTCTCGCTCACGAACAGCGCATCCTCGCGCGGCAACGCGACGCGCGACGGCCTCGGCACGATCCTCGGCGCGCGACTCACCGAAGGGCGGCGCGGCGCGTCGGCGGCCGAAGCCGTGCGGCGCGGCGTGCGCGTGACGATTGAAGGCACGAGCGTGCCCGTCCATTCGTTCGCAGATGATCGAATCAACATCTACGTCCCCGATTTTGTCGGCACGGGCGCGCGCTCCGTCGTCGTCTCCGTGGACGGCCGCATCATCGCGGCGGAAGACGTGACGATTGCCAACGCGAACCCCGGACTGTTCACCATGAACGGCACGGGCGCGGGCGAGGCCATCGCCCTGCTCGCGTCGGGGCTGCGCTACACGCGCAGTCCGTTCCCCGCGCGCTTCGACAATCAACCTTCCGTCGTCGCGCTCTTCGGCACGGGCTTCCGGCGTGCGACGCCCGTCAACGCCACCGTCGGCGGCATCAATGTGACGGTCGAATACGCGGGCGCGAGCGGCGACTTCCCCGGCCTCGATCAGATCAACCTGCGCCTGCCCGCCAACACGACGGGCACGCCCTCCGTCGTCCTACGCACCGCCGACGGCGTGACGAGCCGCAGCGACGTTTTCGTGAGAGTCAACTAAAACATTCACCGCACAGGCGCACAGCAAACGCAGAAGGGGGCAGAGAGGAAAGCAAAAGGCGATCTCAAATTCGAGATTTGAAATCGCCTTTTGCTTTCCTCTCTGCCCCGCTGCGGCTTTGCTCCGCGCCTGTGCGGTGAATGATATCGGCCGCGCCTCCGCAGTGAATCTCTTAGCTCGCCTCGGCGGCGAATCTTTTAGCGCGCCCGTGCGTCTTTAGCCCGCGCGCTTAAGTTTGCGACGCCACTTTCGCGCCGTCCTTATCCTTCTTCTCGTCCTTCTCTTCCTTCAAACCGAGTCGCTTGCGGATGAACTCGTCGGCCTCGTCTTCGATGAGTTCGCCGTTCGTGATGAACGCCTTCTCCGTCAGCACGTCGCCGTCGTGCTTGAGCTTCGACGGCGTGAGGAAGATGTTGTAGGGCGATCCCCACTTGCGCGCGTCGCCCGTCAGTTGGCGATAGGCGTAGTGCGTCGTCTGGTCGCGCGCCTCGCGCGTGTCCGACTCGACGACCACGGTGTAGGGCGGCGTCTTGTCCTTGAAGTGAATCTCTTGATCGCGCGGCGTCCCGTAATTGCTCACGCCGATCACGTCGAAGCCGTGCGCCTTGTACTTGGCGTAGAGGCGATCAACTACCGGGGCTTCCAGCTTCCAGTTGTTGCACCACGGCGCGAGATAGACGACGAGCACGAGCTTCTTCCCCTTCGCCCACTCGCGCAAATTCACCGGCTCGCCCGTCGCCAACTTTTTGAACGTCCAGTCCTTGTAATTGATCTTCTTCTCCTGAATCGGCGCGTACTCGTGCCCGTCGCTCGGAGCGGCGGCGGGCGCGGCAAACGCGGAGAGCGCGAAGATAACGGAGAGCACGAGACTCAGAATTTTTCGCATGGTACTTCTTACTCCTATTGCTACGTTACGAGAAGAGACTTTCTAAAGAATGTTGAACCCAACTACTTTTGTTTTCCTACGCGTAATCGCCGGGTACGGATTACCGCTTTTTCGCTCTGAAGCCAAGCATCCGCTTTCTTTCAGGTTTGGCATTCTTCTCCAACCACTCTATCGGCTTTTCCACTGCCTTGTCTGGATTGACCCAGACGATATTTTTGAGGGCCACCACACTTAGCGCTGCCACATCAAATAACCCTCTGACGATCTCATCAAGGGAAATGACATTCTCATCCGTCGCCATTGCGGCTTCAAGCAAATGGTAATCCTTCCGCATCGCCTTAAGTTGTTTCGCACTGGGCGCAACTACGCGTTCGATCTCACGCCGCAATTTATTGCTGGTTTCGATGTCAAGGAAGATAACAGCACGCCTCGTCGTCATCGCCGTCAGCCAAGTGCGTGCGAATAACGACTTATGATCATCCCACTCGCGGCTCAGTTGCGCCGACATGACCACAACGTAATGTTCTTCTCTCACAACGCGGAGAAAATCACGGCAGTTGGTTGATGTCGGCGCAGTGGCGGTCTTCCCTCCGGCAGCCCCGGCCACCGAAGCATCAATGACGAGTCGCCGCGCAGCTTTAGCTGGCACGCCGCTTCGACCTCATCCGCGACTCCGCCGCATCAAGATACCGGCTCTGCGCCTCCAACGCGACATCAGCGAAATCCTCCGGCCAATCCCCAAACGCGCCCGTTTCATCCAAGTCCCTGCTCGTAATCTCCGTGCGCCCGTTACGCCTCTCAAACCAATGAAGCTTGATCAAGTCCGGCGACATTTCTCCCTCTGCGACTAGTGTTTGAATAGCGAGAATTAGCAACGAGCTATGCGTCTCGACCACAACCCGCACGCCGCGCTTGGCAGCATTAGCTAGAATCTGTGCCATCGCGGTTTGCGCGCGCGGGTGCAGGTGAATTTCCGGCTGCTCAATGTAAACCAGTTGCCCCGGCTTAGCGGCATGAAGGGCAACCAACACCGGCAAAGTCTGTGACACCCCCACGCCCACGTCGGCGATACTCACCATGTCACTCTTGCCCGCCTTTGAAGGTTGCGGCAATCGTCCCACCTGTAACTCCACTTGTGTGTCATTAACAGGTTTAGCCACTACCATCCAAGTCAATCCTAGCTCACGCAGATCCTCACTTAACCGCTCAAGAATATTGCTAGTCCTGTCGGTTTGCCATTTCGCAATGATGCTAGCAACATAGTTTTCAAATGTTCCCGGAAAGGTCGAGCCAACGGCACTCACAGGATATGTTCGTTCAGGGTTTCCCCTCAGACCGGGCAAATGAATTACATCACGGATATAAGATGTCAGATTTTCAACGGGCGATTCATAAATCAGTGAAAGAAACGGTCTTCCCTTGATCATACTGGTTATCTGTTTGGTGAATTCACTTTCCTCGTTTATTGGTATTAACGCTAGCTCAAGAAAACATCTGTTGCGATTAATTACCCACTGCAAACTATCCTCATCTAACTCATCAAGGGGTTTAGACCTCTTCTTTAAATCTGGTGGGAGTACCTTAGAGAAAATTTCATCATGAGGCATTCCTATCCGAAGATTTAATCTATCTTTACCGTTTACATAAAATGCTCGTTCAACTTCTAAAGCATTATTGGGCGGCTTGCTAAAAGAAGCTAAAAAAGAAACGTTATCGTCACATCCGATACCTACAGAAAAAATGTCACCACGTTTTCCCTTACCTGCTCTAGATAAAATTTGCTCCACGGATGTGAATCTAACGTTTGGGCCGTTCAGCAAGAGCGCGCCGGGGTCGTAGGTGGCCTCAAGCGTCTGTTTGAGCAACAGAAGCGGTTGCATCATGCTGGACTTGCCCGAACTATTTGCGCCCGCGAGGATGGTGAGTGGTCGAATCTCAATGCTCTGCTCTTGGCTAATAGATTTATAGCCAGCGACAGTTATTTTTGTAATTCCTTTTTCTGCGGAAGCAGAACTTGGCTTTACTTGAGATTCTTTTTTTGCCATGTCACTTATTCTGCGCAATCGTTTCGTCTAAGAGCGGTAGCACCACCGCGTCGAAGGCGGCGCGGTCGCGTTCGCCGATGAAGCGTTCACGGATGCGCCCCTCGCGGTCGAGGATAAAGGTGGCAGGGCGACCCGGCCCCGTCTGAAACTGTGCGGGCGCGTCGTCGCCGCTCGTCAACAGCGTGTACTCCTGTCGGACGACGCTCTGGAAGTCGCGGATCATCTCCGGCGTGTCGTGCGACGAGACGCCGACGACCGCGAAGCCGCGCGCCTCGTAATCTTTCTGCATCCGGTTGAAGTCTGGAATCTCTGCGCGGCAGGGCAGACACCACGTCGCCCAGAAGTTCACGACGACGACGCGCCCGCGCAAACTTGAGACGCGGAACGGCGCGCCTTCGAGCGTCTTCATCTCCGTGTCGGGCGCGACGGCGTAAGAACTCGCGGGCTTCGCCGCCGTCGTCGCCGTCCCGCCCGTCGCTGTGTTGCTCCGCTTCGCCCAGGAGTTGACCCACGTCTCGGGGTTCGGGAGGACGGAGGCGTAACTGGCGAGTCGCGTCACGTTGTTCGTGGCGACGAGCAGGCCGATCACGATCAGGAGAACGCCGGAGACCACTTCGACCTTGTGCAGGTGACGTCGGAAGCGCGTGTAGAAACTCAAAAATTTATTGATGCCGAGACCCGTCAGCAGGAACGGCACGGCCAGCCCGGCGGCGTAGAAGGCCGAGAGGACGAGGCCGCTTTGCCAGCCGCCGCTCGTGGCGGCGAGGCCGAGGATGCCGCCGAGGATCGGGCCGATGCACGGCGTCCAACCCGCGGCAAACGCCAGCCCCAGCGTGAACGAGCCGAGCATGCCGCGCGGCTTCTCGTCGGAGAACTTGCGCGTGTCGCGATAGAGCGCGCCGATCTTCAGGACGCCCATCAACTGCAACCCGAACGCGATGATGATCAGGCCGCCGATGACGCGCACCCAAGGGTTCGACGTGATGGCCGAGCCGACGAACCCTGCGGCCGCGCCGAGCGCGACGAAGATCAGCGACAGCCCCGCGTTGAACGCGAGCGAGTTCAACATCACGGCGCGTCGTGCGTGCGTGCGCGCCTGATGCCCTTCCTTCAAATGGTCAATGCTGACGCCGGAGATGAGCGAGATGTAACCCGGCACGAGCGGCAGCACGCACGGGCTAAGGAACGAGGCCAAGCCCCCGACGAACGCGATGATGAGCGAAAAACTGAGATTAGTGCCTTCCATAACTCAGGTCAGCTTACAATAAGAGACGGGTAAATGGGGAATGGTAAACGGATGAAACTGGTCAATGGTGAATGGTAAATGGTGAATGGATAAGAACAGTCTTTCTCCATTCACCATTTACCATTCACCATTGACCAGTTCCCATTATTCATTCGCCCGCCGCTGTTACGGCTGTTCGGCAAGAAGCCGCTTGATGATGTTCGATAGTTCTTCGTGGCTGGCGTCGGCCGCGCCGACGGCGATGTAACGGACGCGCCCGCGCCGGTCGAGCACGAAGGCCGTCGGGATCGAGCGCACGCCGTAGCGCACGTCGTTGTCTTCGTCCGCGGCGACGGCGAAGGCGTAGGGCAACTTCAACTCTTCCTTGTAGGAGCGCAGGAACCGCAACTCTTCCGCGGGCGTTACGGCCGTGCTCCCGGCGCGACCGAAGTACTGCGTGAGGCCGATGACGGTCAGCCCGTCTTTTTTGAAACGCTCGTGGAGCGTCTTCAACTTCGGCATCGTGTAGCGGCACGGGCCGCACCACGTCGCCCAGAAGTCGAGCAGCACGACGCGCCCGCGCAGGTCGGACAGTTTAACGGGCTTGTGATCGATCCAGTCGGCGATGTTGATCTCCGGCGCGGTCGCGTTGGCGGCGGGCGGCTCGTTGAGCACGCGCTCGATAAGTTCCCCCCGCTCGAACATCTCCAGCCAGCGCGCCGCGCCCGCGAAGAGTTGCGCCGACGGCAGCGAGAGGCCGAGGCGCAGCAACTCCTGCATCGTCTGCGCGGCCTCCGACTCCTGCTTCAACTCGACCTGCACGTCTGCGAGAAACTCGGCCGCCGCGCCGATGATGCGCGCGCGGTCTGACTCTTCGCCCGCCACGGGCGGCGACTCCTTCGCCACCTTGAACGCCGTGCGCGCGTGCGTCGCGCTGCGCTCGAATTTCTTGTCGGCCGAGTAGGCGCGCGCGAGCGCGTGGTGAAGTTTGAAGAGACCTTGCGGCGTCGCGGGTTCGCCGCGCGCGTAATCGGCGAGCACGGCTTCGGCCTCGTCGAAGCGTTTGAGCGTGGCCGCCTCCGTGCCGAGGATGAGGCGCGCGTTTTGCCACTGCTCCCTCGTGTCCTTCGCGCCGGACGCCGGGGCGGCGAGGAAGCGGCGCAGCGGCTCGATTGATTCGGCGGATTTGCCCGCGAGGTTGTAGAGCAGGCCGAGGTAGTAGTGATCAGCGCCCGCGAGGTTGCCGCGCGCGGAGAGCGCAGCGGCGTGGCGCGCGGCGAGGTCGCGCTGCTGCTGAAAAGTTTCCGACGCCAGCGCGCGGCTGAACGGCACGCGCTTCTGTTTGAACTCCTCGAACTTCCGCTCGACGTATTTCGACGCGTCCGCGTAGAGCGCGGCCGCCTCGACGGGCGGCGTCGGAGACGGCGACGCCGCAACGACAGTAGGCGTCGGAGTTGGCGACACGGCGGTGACGGCGGGTTTCGGCATCGCCTCCACCTTCGGCTCGCTCCCACGCGCCGCGCCCGTCTGCGCGAAACTGTCCGCCGCCGCCGTCAACAACAGCGCGACGCCGAAACAGACCGCGCACGCCGGAACAAAAAATCTTTTCATAACTTCTTCACTCGCCAACCGTCACCCAACGCTCGTCACTCAACACCTTGTCACACGCCGACCATCGCTTGTCATTCATCACACATCAATCGCCGCCCGTCACTCGTCACTTGTCACTTGTCATTCGCCGCCGTCTTTCTCGTCCAGCAGACGCACGATCATCTGGTGGAGTTCTTCGATGTCCGTGTCGTGCGCGCCGACGTTGAGGAAGCGCACGACGCCGCGCCGGTCAATCAAGACGGCGACCGGGATCGTCGTCACGCCGTAGGCGTCGGCGGTCGCAGTCGTGTCGGCGACGGCGAAGCCGAAGGGCAGGCGCGCGCCGCGTTTGAAGTTGCGCAACTCCCTGACCTCCTGCGGCGTCCGCACGCGGCGGCCGTTCACCGTGTTGCGATATTCCGTGAGCGCGACGACGCTTAATCCGCGCTTCTCATATTTCTCCTGCCACTCGGCGATGTGCGGCAGCGCGGCGTGGCACGGCGTACACCACAACGCCCAGAAGTCGAGCAGCACGACGCGCCCGCGCAGAGAGGCGAGCGTCGCGGGCTTCTGTTCGATCCAGTCTTTCACAGCGATCTCCGGCGCGAGCCGCGCGCCCGCGCTGAACAGAGGATCGTCAGGCCGTGAGACGTAAGCCACGGGCGGCACGATGCGGCCGAGCAGGATGGTCGCGCGCCGGTAGAGATCGGCCGAGGGGAAACTGACGCTCAAGCGTCGGAGTTCCTGCAAGGCGGCGATGGCCTCGCCCGTCTGCTTCAAGTCGAGCGCGGCGTCGTGGATGAAGGAGAGCGTGCGGTAAAACACGGCGTCGCGCGTGGCCGCGTCGAGAGGCTCGGCGGCGTGCAACGCGCGCGCCGCCGCGAGCGCCGCGCGCGCGTGCTCGATGGCCTGCTGCGGTTGCTTCCGCGCGCGATAACTCGTCGCCAGCGCGCTCTCCAAGCGATAACGCTGCTCGTGCGCGGCGGGCGCGGCAACTTTCAAATACTCTGCGAGCGCGGTTTCAGCTTCGGCGAGCGCGCCCTTCTTCGCCGTCTGCAACGCGATCACGTAACGCGCGGTCTGCTTCTCACGGTCGCTCGCGGACGGCGAATGCTCCGCGAGAAATTTGAACATGGTCGCAGACGCGCGCTCGCCGTCGTCGGCCACGTTGTACAGTTGACCGAGGAAAAAAACTTCTTGCGCCCCCAGCGATCCGCGCGCCGCGACTTCCGCCGCGTAACGCGCGGCGAGTGCGCGCTGCTCGCGCTCGACCTGTTCGACCAGCTTCGGATCGTAGCCCGTGCCCTCGCGCTCGAACGCCTCGTACTTCTTCCGCGCGTAGCCCTCGGCCTCCGCGTACAACGCCGCGACGCTCGCCGCGCCGTTAGTTGAAACAGGCGACACGACGGATGCGTTCTGCGCGAAAGTCGGAGCGGGACAGCAGAACGCGGCGAGGGCGATCATTAGTAGTGCGAGCGAGTTCTTAGACATGTTTGTAAAGCTCATCTCTGTAGTTCATCAGACCGCGCAGGAGGAGGCGCGGCGAAAACGTTCGGGCGTGAAGGCTTCAAGCAGGGGAGAGGTCGCGCCGCGCTGCAAGATCATCGCGGCGACGAGCGCGCCCGTCAACGGCGCGAGCAGGATGCCGTTGCGGTAGTGGCCGGTGGCGTAAAACAAATTGGGCACGTCCGCGAGCGCGCCGAGCACCGGCCACGCGTCCGCGCCGCGCGGTCGCAAGCCCGCCCACGCGTCCGACAGGACGAGCGCGTCAACGTCGGGCGCGATCTCGCGCGCGTGCGTCAAGATCGTTTCGCGCCCCTCGCCGGTCAGAGACTTGTCGAAGCCAACGTGTTCGGTCGTCGTGCCCGCGAGCAGGCGGCCGTCGCGGCGCGGGACGAGATAGCCGCGCGGGCTGTAGACGACGTGGCGGACAATCGGCGACTGCGGCGACGAAGCGGCGTGTGCGAAACAGAGTATCTGCCCGCGCACGGGTTCGATGTGCGGTCGCGCGGGCGCATCAACGTCAACACCATTACAACTACTCTCGACGCGATTAGTACTACCGCCGCCGTGCGCGTGGGACGTGTCGAGACGTAGACGCGAAGACCACGCGCCGCACGCGACGACGACAGACGACGCGTGCGTCGTGCCGCGTGCCGTCTCAATGCCCGTCGCGCGCCCCGCTTCGACTTTGATCGCGCCGACTTCCGTCCGCGTCACGATCCGCACGCCGCGCCGCGCGCAAGCCTTCACAAGCGCGGCGACGAGCAGGCGATTCTCCACTTGCCCGTCGAGCGGAAATCTCAAGGCCGAGCGCACGCGCGCCGACACGCGCGGCTCAAGCGCGCGCACTTCACTGGCCGTCAGGCGTTCGACCGGCAGCCCGGCACGCGTCTGCCAGCGGAAGCGTCGCGCGCACTCCGCCTCGTCCGCTTCGTCGAAGGCGAGATAGAGCGTGCCCGTTTGATCGAGTTCGACTGAGATGCCCGACTCTTCTTCGAGTTCGCGCGCGAAGTCGGGGTAGGCGTCGGGGCTGCCCGCGGCCCGCCGGAAAAACTCGTCGGCGGCGTCGGCCTCCACCTGCGGCGCGAGCATGCCGGCGGCCGCCCAGGACGACTCTGCGCCCGCCTCGCCGCGCTCCACCAACAACACCTCCGCGCCGCCGCGCGCCAGTTCGCGCGCCACGGCCAACCCGATCACGCCGCCGCCCACGACCACCACGTCCGCGCTCTCCGGTAACTCGCCCACGTTTCGCATTGAATTAGAGTTGCTGGTATGATGCGACAAAATAAAAAACGTCAGTTGTCGGTCGCCAGTCGTCCGTTGTTTGTCGGTGATGTGGTTGCGGAATAATCTGTGCTAGTCACCTGCAAAGAAACGGAGAACAACTGACCACGGACAACTGACCACGGACAACTGACTATGAAGCATACTATCACACTCATTCCCGGCGACGGCATCGGGCCGGAAGTAGCGGCGGCGGTCGTGCGGATCATCGAAGCGGCGGGCGTCGAGGTCGCTTGGGAGACGCACTACGCGGGCGCGCAGGCGCTCGAAAAGTTCGGCGAGACGCTGCCCGCAGACCTCCTCGAATCCATCCAGCGCAACAAGGTCGCGCTCAAAGGGCCGATCACGACGCCAGTCGGCAAGGGCTTCACCTCGGTCAACGTCGGACTGCGTAAGGCGCTCGATCTCTACGCCAACCTGCGCCCCGTGCGTGCCCTGCCGAACGTGCCCTCGCGCTACCCGGAACTCGATCTTGTGGTCGTGCGCGAGAACACGGAAGACCTCTATTCGGGGATCGAGCACGTCGTCGTGCCCGGCGTCGTCGAGAGCATCAAGATCATCACGGAGAAGGCTTCGACGCGCATCGCCAAGTACGCCTTCGAGTACGCGCGCATCGAGGGGCGCAAGAAGGTGACGGCCG
>JAUZFQ010000245.1 GCA_030838445.1 Pyrinomonadaceae bacterium
ACCATCGTGTTGATGGTGTCTTTCAACTCCAGAATCTCGCCCCGCACGTCCACCGTGATCTTCTTCGAGAGGTCGCCGTTGGCTACGGCAGTGGTCACGTCCGCGATGTTGCGCACCTGCGCGGTGAGGTTTCCGGCCATCGAGTTCACGCTGTCGGTGAGGTCTTTCCACGTGCCCGCGACGCCTTTCACTTTCGCCTCGCCGCCGAGCTTGCCCTCGGTGCCCACTTCGCGCGCCACGCGCGTTACTTCCGATGCGAACGAGCCGAGTTGATCCACCATCGAGTTGACGATCTTGACGGAGCGGAGGAACTCGCCCTTGAGCGGGCGGCCTTCCACGTCGAGCGCCATGCGCTGCGAGAGATCGCCGTTGGCGACCGCGCCGATGACGCGCGTGATCTCGTTGGTGGGGCGTGCCATGTCGTCAATCAGCATGTTGACCGATTCCACCACTTCGACCCAGGAGCCGTGCGCCCCGGCCAGCGTGGCGCGCTGCGTGATCTTGCCGTCGCGGCCGACGACGCGACTGACGCGTTCGAGTTCTTTAACGGTCTGGTCGTTCAGTTCCATGATGTCGTTCAAGGTGTCGGCGATCTTGCCGGCCTCGCCCGTCCATTCGGTCGGGAGGCGCTGGGAGAAGTCGCCCTTCTTGAAGGCCATCAGGGATTTCAGGAGCAGCTTGGTGTCGAGTGTGTCTGGAGTTGCCTGGTTGTTTCGCATCGCGTCCTTCCAAAAAATATGTTCGCTCGTGCCGGAGAGGAATTTTCGGTTCGTGGCAAAAACCCCCGCGCCCACGCGCCCGTTCACAGCATCTTAGCTGCCGGTGAACACACGGCGCGCCTCGCCGCTGGGGAGACGGCACACCGCCATTACCGGATGGGTGGAGAGTTCGGGGGAGTAAGTTCAGTTGCGTTGGTTATCAATTCGTTCGCCACTTAATTTATACCCGTCCGGCGAAAATATGTAAATCCCGCATGCGCCCGCGCGCCCGCCACAGCCGTTTTGCATCCGCGCGTGGCGGTTATAGACTGGCAATAGACTGGCAACGTGCGGACTTTCCGGTTCGACCGCTCAGGGAGTTTTCGATGATGCCATATAGACTTTGTTCCTTCCGGCGCGCGCTGTCCCGGCTGCTCGTCGTCTCGTGTCTCGCCGTGGCGGCGGCGACGGTCGGCGGCTTTGCGGCCGTGACGAAAGCCGCCGCGCCGGGTTGGTCTGCGCGCTTCGACGGCGACGTGCGCTTTTACCAGTTGACGGAGTTGGGCGTCGTGCTCGTCGGCACGCAAGCGTCGCTCTACGCGGTGGACGGCGAGCGCGGCGACATTCTGTGGCGGCGCAAGAACGTGCGGCTCGACGAGACTGACATCGCGCCCGTGCCCGGCACGGACGTCTTGCTCCTGACGCTCGAAAACGACGGCAAGACGCGTCTCGAAGCGACCGACATTCTGACGGGCGACCGTCTCTGGCAGAGCGACCGCGTGCGCGGCAGCGTCATGCAGATGGCCGTGGACACACAGGCACAGCAACTCGCCGTCGTCGTCGTGCGCGGCGCGCGCGGCAAGTCGGGCGACAATTTGAAGAAGCACCCGGTGACGCACGTCTTCAACCTCGCGGACGGTGACGAGTTGTGGGAGCACGAGACGGGCGAGGTGGAGTTGATGCCCGCGGCGTGGGGCGAAGACGGCGCGGACGTGGAGACGAATTTCACGCTCGACAACTACCACCCGCCGCTCTTTGCCGACGGCCGCCTCTACCTTTTCTACGAGGGCGTCACGTCGTTCGACGCGCCGACGGGCAAGAGCCGCGAGCGCGAGCGGTTTCGCGTCAACGAAGAAGGACTCGCGTTGACCGAAGCCGATCCGGTCTTCGACGAACGCTACATTTACACTTCCGGTCGAGGCCGCGTGCGCGCCGTCTCGCGCGCCGATTTCGAGGTGGCGTGGGAGGCGAAAGATGTCGGCCTCGCGCCCGAAATTTTACTCGCGGGCGAAGGCTCGACGCTGTACGTGCGCACGGGCGGCCAGTTCACGCGCCTCAAAGACGGCGAGACGACCGAGCGCGGCCCCTACGGCGTGAGCGCGATTGACACGGCGACGGGCAAGGTGCGATGGCGTTACAAGGGCGCGGACCGTGGGATAACCAACCTCGCGCTGCCCGACGCCTCAACCATCCTCATCGCCGACCGCGACGACCTCATCTGGATCGACGCGGCGACGGGCAAACGTCGCGCGAAAATCTCGCACCGGATCGAGCGCGCGGCCTTCGTCGTCTTGAACGCGCGCGGCGCGGCGGTCGTCGGCGGGCGCAACGAGATCGCAGCCTTCGACGCGCGCGACGGCCGAGAGTTGTGGCGCACGCGTCACACGCCGCCGGGGCGCGGCATCCTGCGCACGGTCGGCGCGATTGCCGCGCGCGCCGCCTCGCTCTACTTCCGCTACGGCGGCACGGCCTCGACCGTCTTCGGCGGCGTCCGCACGGCCTCACGCGCCGCGAGTGCGCTCCGCTGGTCTGGACTCTCCGCACGCAACACTCTGCCGAGTCTCACCTCGCTTGCGGCGGGTGCGGCGCGGCAGGAAGTGACGCGTCGCTTCACGCCCTACGGCATCGCTTCGCGCGCGCGAGAGGCCGCGAACTTCCGTCTGCCGAGCGTGCCGCGCGCGAACATCTCCGATCTGCCGCGACCCTCCGCGCGCGACGTGGACGAACGACTCCTCGACCGCCTCGACCCCGCGAGCCAACTCGCGCGCCTCTCCCGTTTCCTCTGGCGGCGCGAACGCCTCGCCGCCCTGCGCGGCCAGTGGATGTATTACTACACGAACTTGAAGACCGCGGGCGGCAGCGGACTCGCGGGCGTCAATCTCGACAACGGGCGCACCGAGCGCGAACTGCGACTCGAACGACCCGACCCGCGTTTCACCACCGCCGAAGAGACCGGCCTCCTGTACACCTCGCAGGGCAACCGCCTCTACGCCCTCGCGCTCGATGCAGCGGGGCGCGATTGAAACGGGCGTGGAGTTTGACGCGTGCGCTCAAGTTCCGGTCTCACTCCGCGCGCACGTTTGCGCGGGCGACGCCCCAAGCTACAATCGCCCCGTCTCTACCCCGAACGGCGAAGCGAACATTTAGTTGCCGGAGTTGTCTATGAAAAAAATCTTACTGTCCGCGTGTCTCCTGTTAACCGGACTGGTCGCGTCGCTCGGCGCGCAGTTGAACGGGAGCGAACACGCGCGGCGGGCGGCCGAAAAGTTGGCTGGCGGCGACCGCGCGGGCGCAATCGCCGTGCTCGATCAGGCGATTGCGGAACGCAAAGATTTGCAAGAGACCTACCCCATGCGCGCGCGCCTGCGGCTGGGCAACGGCGACCTCGACGGCTCACTCGCGGATTTTACGGAGGCGATCAAACTCCTCCCGCACAACGCCACCCTTTACGAACAACGCGCGCAGGTGCGCGGGTTGAAACGCGATTACGCGGGCGCGCTCGAAGATTTCGACGCGGCGATTGCCAACGGCTTGAAGACCGAAAAAGTATATTTACAGCGCGCCGACATCAAACAGCGCATGGGAGATGTGGACGGCGCGCTCGCCGATTTTCGCTTCGTGATCGCCGCGAAGCCGTTGATGGCCGGGGCGCACACCGCGCTGGCCGTCGCGCTCGAACGCAAGGGCGACGTTGACGCGGCGATAGTTCTCTTAGAGGATTTTCTCGACCGCTACGAAGGACGCGGCGACGCGAAGAAACAGCCCGCCTCGCCCGCGCCGACCGCCGTAGGTGAGAGCGTCTTCGTCAAAGGCGAGGGCAAAGATAGCGACGGCAAGCAAGCCTACAGGGAGAGCCAGCAATTCGTCGTGGAGGCGCGCACGCGCGAAGAGGCGATCAAGCAGGCCGCGCAGTATGAGCAACGCCTGAACCACGGCCTCTGCTACACCACGCTCGGCAGGCTCTACTTGAAGAAGAATGATTTAGATCGCGCTTTGGTCAATCTTGAGAAGGCGTTGAAGATCAATGGTAAAGATGATCTGACGACATACAAACTGCGCAGCAACGTCCGCATCAGGCAGGGCAACTTGCAGGGGGCGATTGAGGATTTGACAGTCGTGGTCAACGCTCCGGCAGGCGGCTTCATCAGTCATCTGGACAAAGGTTTGCTGCTCCTCCTGAAAGGTCAGGACGCGGAGGCAGAGAAGGAGTTTGCGCTGCACGGGCAGGAGTTTCCGAGGGGCGTTGACTTTATGAACCGGGCGATTGAGGACGCGAAAAAACTCCGCGCGCAAACGCCGACGACGAAGCCTTGAGGCGAAACCCGATGAAAAAGTTTGGCCGGGAAGTCGGCAACACTGCGTTAATAATTTTGGGGATTCTTTCGGCGGGGATGGGGCTGAAGGGGTTTTTGCTGTCGAGCCGTTTCATTGACGGCGGCGTGACGGGCATCTCCATGTTGCTCTCCGACGTGCTCGGCCTGCCGCTCGCGATCCTGATCCTCATCATCAACCTGCCCTTCATCGCGCTCGGCTACAAGCAGATTGGCCGCGCGTTCGCCTTAAAGAGCGCCCTGGCGATTGCGGGGCTGTCAATCTGTCTGGCGGTCGTCAAGTACCCGGACGTGACGCCCGACAAACTCTTGACCGCAGTCTTCGGCGGCATCTTCATCGGCGCAGGCATCGGCCTCGCCATCCGCGGCGGCGCGGTGCTCGACGGCACGGAGATCGCGGCCTTGCTCGTCAGCAAGAGCAGCCACCTGCTGCGCGTCGGCGACGTGATCCTCATACTCAACGTCTTCATCTTCGCGGCCGCCGCCTTCTTCCTCGGCATCGAATCCGCGCTCTACTCGATTCTCACTTACGTCGCTGCGTCGAAGACGATAGACTTCCTGCTGCACGGCATCGAAGAGTACACGGCCATCATCATTATCTCCGAGCGCAGCGAAGAGATCAGGCATGCGATCATCGCCCACCTGCACCGCGGCGTCACGGTCTACAAAGGTCGCGGCGGTATGAGCAACGCGGAGCAGGACATTCTCTACTGCGTCGTGACGCGTCTGGAGATCGGGCGGGTCAAGACCGTCGCGCAGGACGTGGACGCGTCGGCGTTCATCCTGACGCACCCGCTCTCAGACGTGCAGGGCGGCATCATCAAGAAAACCGCGCTACACTGAACGGTCGCGCGCCGCCGCGATGATTACTAAAGCATCGCACAGCCCGCGCCGGTCACGCGCCACGACTAGTGTTATGGCTGCCATCCCGAAATTCGTATAACGAGCGTAAGAAACTCCATAATAATGAATGACCGCGCGGCAGCCTCGCCCGCGCCCCAATCTTACATCGTTGTGCGAATTGCCTTTAGTCGCGCGCCGGGGCGGCGAGAGACGTTGGCATTACCCTTGCTGTTTTAAATCGCAGTCGAAACAAGGCGCGTCAACGGCGCTAACTTACTTGTCGGGCTTCGCTCTCTTTACTAAACGATGACACGGACGATTCTCCTTGCCGCGCTACTCGCCTTATTCCCTACTCAAATCTTCGGACAGGAAAAGAAAGCGCCGCCTCTGACGCTCAAGAGCATAGAGGGAAAGATCGTGAGATTGAGCGACTACCGGGGGAAGGTAGTGCTCCTTAATTTTTGGGCGACGTGGTGTCCGCCGTGCGGCGCGGAAATGCCCGCTCTCGTCAAACTCCAAAAGGAGTACGGCAGCGAAGGGTTGCAAATCATCGGCATCACCTATCCGCCGGAGGAACTGGCGCGCGTACGAAAGTTTACGCGCGGGCTGAAGGTCAACTTCCCTGTCGCCCTCGGCACGCGCGAGACGAAGGCCGGCTTCACCCCTGATCCGACGTTGCCGCTCACAGTTATCATTGACCGCGAAGGAACGCTTCGCGGCGTCATCGTGGGGATTCTTCTTCCCGGAGAGTTCGACGAACAAATCAAGCCACTGCTACGGCCACAACCCATAGAAGGAGAGAAAACAGATGTACAGAAGAGTAACTAACTTTGCGCTCACTTGCGCGATGCTGCTCGCGCTCGGCGCAGCGACGGCCTTCGCCGCCACTAAGACCACGACTATTCGCGTCAAGGGTATGACGTGCCCGCACTGCTCGGCTTCCGTCGCCAAAGCGCTGAAAGCCACGGCCGGTGTGGAGTCGGCCGAGGTGAACTCCGAGAAGGGCGAAGCCGTGATTACTTACAATGATGAGAAAGTGACCGAGGCCAAACTGCGCGAGGTCATCAACGGCACGGGCTTTAAGGTTGCCGAATAACGGTAACGTATTGACCGCTTATAAATGAGAAGAGGGGCGACTTTCGAGTCGCCCCTCTTCTCATTTACAACATTCGGCTGTCAGAACCGGCGGCGAGTTTCGCTTCCGTCCTGTCTCAGCGTCTAACGGCCGGCCTTGATGTCGTAAGCCCACAACGTTCCGAGGTCGCGTATGTAGAGCCTCCCGTTGGCGATGACCGGGTAGGCAAACGCCCCCTCCGCAAACGGCCCTACCTGTTTCTTCTTCGGCGGCGCTGGCGGCGTGAATCGTCCCTTTTCGCGATAGCCTTCGGGTGTCGCCTCCGCCAACGCCACCTCCCCGTTCATGCCGTGCAGATATAAGTTCCCGTCGGCGTAGGCGACCGACGACCAGCCGATAGTGTCGGCCTGCCACTTCACCTTCCCCGTAGCGAACTCGGCCGCGACCAACTTTTTCCCGGCTTCCGTCCCATAAATATGTTCGCCGAACACCACCGCGCCGCCGATGCCGTTCGGAAGGCCGCGCGTGAAATAGACCTGCTCGGCGGCGACCGTGTTGCCATCCGACTTGACCCTGACGAGCACGCCGCCGACGCCGAGCGCGCCGCCGTACACGTATTCGCCGCGCGCGACCGGGGTGAAGTATTGCGCCGGGCCTTTGGCCACCTCCTTGTTGCGCCAGAGAAACTCGCCCGTCTTCGCATCAACTCCGACCATGCCCTTGCTCAACAACTGCACATACTGTCTCCGGCCGCCCCCCTGCATGACCACCGCCGACGCATAACCCGCCGCATCGCCGCCCGGCACGGCCGATTTCCAGATCACCGCGCCGGTCTTTTTGTTCAGTGCGGCCAGCGTGGCCTGCGCGCCGCCGGGCGTCACGACCACCACGTCGCCATCAACCAAAGGCGACTCTGCGTAAGCCCACTCGCCCGGCTGGCCGCCGAACTCTTTACGAATATTCTTCTGCCAGCGAATCTTGCCGCTCTTGGCTTCGAGGCAGGCGAGGTCGCCGTCCGAGCCGAGCGCGTAGATGAAATTTCCGTCAACGGTCGGAGTTGATCGAGCCTTCGCGTAAGGCGGGTTCTGATTCGGGTTGCCGACGTTCCCTACGCGCGTCGTCCAGACCGGCGTCCCGTCCTTCGTGGAGAGAGCCTGCACAAACTCGTTCTCCATCCCGCGGTTGCTCATCAAATAGATTCGCGTCCCGACTACCGCGGGCGTCGAATAACCGTCGCCCAAGTCGTTCACCTGCCACAGCAGTTTCGGCCCACCGGCAGGCCATTGTTTCAAGAGGCCGCGCTCCTGCGATGCCCCGTTACGTTCCGGCCCTCGCCACTGCGGCCAATCGGAGGTCGAAGCAGACGCGCCGGCCGCCCCTGTAATGGACACGACCGAGAAGCACACACAGAGCGCAACAGTAGCAGTTAATAATCTTGACTTCACTCTCTTCTCCTTCCGAGTATGATGCTGGCATGCGGGGAATCTCACCCTTCATTGACTAAGATCTGATACGCACAGTTTCACGAGATGTTCCCTCGCACCCCGCTCGACATCAACTGACGGGCATGCCGGCATCACGCTAACGCTAGACACTTACCTGCACGTTTGACCGTCCATGCAGCAAGCCGCGTCAGAGCAGTTGGGAAGCATCCTGTTCAGTCAGAGCCGCGCCGATGCGGGTCGGGTTGCATGACGTTGTTAGGCTGCCCGTCCATTCTTTCTGTGTTGCATCAAAACGGGAGTCTCAAATTGAAGGTGATAGCGGAAATGCGGAGCAGGAAAGTTACCGCGATGCAAACCACCAGGGCGAACGTGGGCAAAAAATCAAGCCGGAGCATTGAAATATAAATACACGCACCGGCGAAAGCACAGGTCGCGTAAAGCGGCTCGGTCGGTTGGAAGAGTTGAGGCTTTTGATTGGACAAGATGTCGCGCAGTACGCCGCCGAAGGTCGCCGTAATGACACCAATGAAAGCGGCCGGCAAGATCGGCGTTTTCATTCTCAATGCGATCCCTACGCCGGAAGCAGTAAACAAGCCCAAGCCGAGTGCGTCAATCAGCATTAAAGATCGGCGGCTCGAAAAATCTTTGTTGAATCGCAATAGAAAGAGCGCGATTGGCGAGAGCAGTAATACGTATATTAGGAATTCCCAGTGCGCTATCCAGTAGAGAGGATGATTGCCGAGCAGCACGTCGCGCAGCGTGCCGCCGCCGAATGCCGACACCAAAGCGATAGTCAAAACGCCGACATAATCGTAACCGCTCTTGCGAGCATGAATCATTCCCGAATAAGCAAAAGCTAAGATCGCGGTGATTTCAATAACGGACAATAATGCTTCCATTTTTTATAAATCCATAGAGTCAGCTTTTGTTTCTATGTTTCGTTGTGCGCCGCAAAATCGTAAAAAGAAGCAACATAACGCCCGGCATGACCCGCGCCCCTATTCAACTATCATGAGAGTTAGTGGCGGAGCGTCGGGTGCATGCCATTGTTAGCCTTCCCAATGGGGAGACTCATCTCATTCTGAAAGTCCTGACGATGGTATTCAATATCTGACGTGGAGGGACTGTCCCATCACTCTCGATGAGGAACGTTCTCCGACCTTTGCTTATCACTGCCGACAGACAATCTCCGCCTGCGGCATGAAATCCCATTTCATCCGATATGCCGCAGACGCTAACCGCATACAAGCCTCTCCAACCGCGCCTGCTAATTGGTGTGGTGGGCGAATCTGCGCCCCGCCCATGCTTGATCCATTTCCCGCCGACCTTCTCGAAGAGCACGTTCGCGTCATCTCTTAGAGCCTGTTCGAGTCCCATCGGAAGCATAACAACGTAGACTTCCGGCTCGTTATCCCCCGTAACGACATCGAAGCCGACGCATGGGTGCGGGCGGAACACACCGCCGCAAGCAGCTAACTTATATTTCCGGGGGTACAGAAATTCATAGCCCAGCTTTGTATTTCTATACTTCTTGAGATTGACCTTGCCTTTGGCATAGGCCGGTTGTCCCGACAACGTGATTAGCAGTAATAAGCAGGCAATGGTTTTCATTGATGACTCACAGAATCGAGAAGGCCAACGCCGCAGCACGGAGAACTAAATCACGCCGCGCGCTCTCCCTGCGATCACTGCGGCTGCATCCTTGACGCAGGCGAAGTGGACGAGCGTCTGAGCATCCGCTCACGGCAGCGGAACGCCAGAGCGCAGGCGAGCGCGCTGCCGGGCAACACCAACACACCCGTGACTACGGCGAGACCCGCGACGGCCTGCGGCGACGCGAACGTCGGATCGGTCGTCGCTCCGGGGATGTACGGCGGCATGCGGCCGAGGTTGAAGAGGAACCTCGCCGCAGCGTAGCCCAGAACGAAAATCGCCAGCACCGCGTTGGTCTCTATGGCGTGCCCGCGCTTTGTGCTTCGGTGAAGGGACGCTGCCGCCACCCAGCCAGCCGCCGCCGGGGGAATCCAGAAGGCGATAAGGACGATGAGGCTGGGGAGACGTTCAGGGAGCAAGAGGGTTATTGCCAAAGCGATTAATCTCAACATGAAGCCTCCGAAGTGTTGCGCCCTAACGCACGGCATCACCCGCGCCTACATTTAACTTTGATGAGAGCCTACGTGGCGGGCGTCGGGTTGCATGACGTTGTTAGACCCGCGTTGGTTCAAAGGTCGCCGTTAACGCGCGCCTGCACGTTTAGGCTTCGGCGGCGATATGTATAAGGTTAGTAGAGCGGGGGCGGCCTGCGTGCCCGCCCCCGTCCCAGACCTTTACGGCAGACTTCTAGTAGTGAATGACTACGGTGTAAAAGTCGTTGGAGTCGGACACGGTGTCGGTGGTGTCGGGGAAGAGCGTCAGGGTGTGCTGCCCCTCGGCCAGTTGAATGGGGATGTAGGTCGGCACTACAGTCCGGTGGGTGGCGTTTCCGTTGGAGAAGAGTAGCGCGTGCCCCACCTCCTGCTCGTCCACATTAACACCGATTCCGACGACCACGTTGGCGGACTGGCTCCAGACAGACCCGTTGACCTCCAGGTACATGGGTTCGTCTCCGGGGGCTTCGAAGGTGGCCTGGAGGGGCACGGGGCCGGCCTGTTGAAGGATCACTTGTATAGCCATGCATGTCTCCTTTTTTACTTTGGGGAATTGAGCGACTTAGGCGAGGGGTAGAACCCCGGCAAGGTATTCCTCCGACGGCCAAAATGTCAATAGACTGTCAGGAAAAGGATGCAGGGTTTGACGCCCTGCATCATCCGCGCACCCGCTCAAGATACATGAGAGGCAGCGTGATGAGGCGTCGGGTGCATGCCGTTGTTAGGCGCGGGTTAGTGTAGCTCACTATTAATCGCTATCATTTTCGATATGCTGCACCCAATCTTCGGTGAAGCGATACCGATAAATATCCAGTTCCTGATCTGCGGGCAAGCCTTCCAACTGCTGGAAGAGTATGAACGCCCTGGTGGTATGGGAGCCGCCCCATTCCGGGCCGAAGACGGCTTCACCCTTATGCCAGACGATGGCTGATCGCTCCCCGATGCCGCTTGCTACGTCAACTTCAAAGTAGAGCACCGGCGCGACGGACGAAATGTTGATAGCCATCTGAGACAACGCCGGATGGAGGCGGGTAAACAACGAATCCTCATACGGGTCGTCCCTGGCCTCGCCGAAGGTCGCCACTACTTCTTTGTAAAGCCGGCGAGTGACAGGCACCAGCGTTAACTGGTCGTTCAGCCGACAACGATGCAGATGGCGTAAATTGTTCGGCAGCATTTCTGCGGCCTGATGGTTGAGGAAGAATGCTTCCAGCTTGCAATCCATCTAT
>JAUZFQ010000259.1 GCA_030838445.1 Pyrinomonadaceae bacterium
GCTCCTCACCGTCGGCCGCTCCGACGCGACGGGCGCGTCGAACGCCTCGCTCGAAAGACTACTCTTCCCGCTCTTCGCGCTCGCCATCGTGCAGTTCGCGCTGAACACGCTGGCGTCGTCCTTCTACGCCGCCGTCGAAGCCGGGACGACCAAGTTGCAGTTCTCGCGCGAGAGCCTCTTCTGGACTTCGATGACGCAGCTTGCGGGCGCGGCCGCGGCGGCTCTCTTCTACTCGACCTTCATCGGCAGCGGCTTCTCGTTCCTCGTCGTCGGCGTCATGATCGTCTCGCTGGTTTACCTGCTGCTTCTCTTCGACGAGAAGCGCGTGGACGAAACCCGCCGCGGCGAGGAGGCGAAACTCCGGCACATACAGGAGATCGCAGACCTCCACATGAACACCATCGAGTCGCTCGCCATCGCCATTGACGCGAAGGATCAGACGACTCACGGCCACGTCCGCCGCACTCAGATTTACGCGATGGAGTTGGGACGCATCCTCGGCGTCAGCGATGAAGAGTTGCACGCCCTGCGCGCCGGCGCGCTCCTGCACGACGTGGGCAAACTGGCCGTGCCCGAATACATCTTGAACAAGCCCGGCAAACTGACCGCCGCCGAGTTCGACAAGATGAAGATTCACACTGTAGTCGGCGGCGACATCATCCGGCGCGTCAACTTCCCTTACCCGGTCGAAGACATCGTGCGTTTCCACCACGAGAAGTGGGACGGTTCGGGCTACCCGAAGGGCTTGCGCGCCGAACAGATTCCGCTCGTCGCGCGCATCATCTCCGTGGTTGATTTCTACGACGCCACGCGCTGCGACCGCCCGTACCGCGTCGGCATGAAGCGCGAAGACTCGCTCTCGCTGTTGCGTAAAATGGCGGAGAGTTCATTCGACCCGCGCGTCGTTGACATGTTCGTCAGCAACATCGAGTACTTCGACAATCTCATCGCCGAGCAAGACATACAGGAGCAGGTCGCCTCGGAAGAAGACGCGCTCAATGGTGCGCGACCCGATGCCGGTCTCGCCTCCGACATCCTCGGCTCGACGACCGACGGCGACTCCGGCTTCCGTTCCATCGTCGAGGCGCAGCGCGAGGTCTTCGCCCTGCACGAGATCGCGCAGACCATCGGCTCGTCGCTCAACTTGCAGGACACGGTGACGCTCGTCTCCAGCAAGCTGCGCTCCATCGTCCCGTTCGACACCTGCATCATTTATCTCGTTGACGACCGTTCCGGCAAAGCCATCGCGGTTCACGCCTCAGGCGATCACGCGGACGCGTTCGCGCGCCGCCGCATCACGGTCGGCGAGGGCATCTCCGGTTGGGTCATCGCCAACGCGCGCTCGATGTGCAACACGCCGCCGGAACTCGATCTCGTCGGCCTCCCCGAAGAAGTTTCGAGCAGCATTCGCGGCGTGCTGGTCTCCCCGCTCATTCGCGAGGACGGCGCGTTCGGCGCGATCACCGTCTACTCGAAGACGCGCGCCTCTTACTCGACCGAACACGTCCGGCTGCTCGAATCCGTCTCGCAGCACGCCTCCATCGCGCTCAACAACGCGATGACCTTCGAGAAGACCAAGGAGAGCGCGCTCACCGACACGCTCACGGATTTGCCCAACGCGCGCTCGTTCCACCTCGCGCTCGAACAGCGCATCGCCGAGTGCCAGCGGCTCAACCGCGAACCGCTCTCCGTGCTCAGCATGGACTTGGACGACTTCAAACGGATCAACGACACGCACGGGCACGCCATCGGCGACCGGCTGCTCGCGAGCGTCGCCGCGATCATCAAGAAGCAGTTTAGGCAGATGGACATCCTGGCGCGCTACGCGGGCGACGAGTTCGTCGCCATCATGCCGATGGCTTCGGGCGACGTGGCCGAGATGGTGGCCGAGCGCATCCGCGCGGCGGTCGAGTCGCACGAGTTCACGATCCGCACGGGGCGCACGACCTCAATCGGCATCAGCATCGGCATCGCCTGTTTTCCGAGCGACGGCGAAACGTCCGAAGAACTGCTCTCGCAGGCAGGCCATAACATGCAGCAGGACAAACACGGGCGCAAGCTCAACCCCGCGTCGGCCGCGGAAAACGTCGTGCTCTCGATAGACTCTTTCAGGTAAAGCGCGCGCACCCCGCGCTAGATAAAGCGGGCACACGCCGCAAACATTCACGACCAAACACAGCCCTCCGAGGGCATTCACGGCGCACCTTGAAACTACTTTTCGGGTGCGCCTTTTTGCGTCTCGCCCGCCCCGTTTTAGGTTGCTTTTGCGAAGCGGCGCGCATCTCGCGTATAATCCCATTTTGCTTTCAAACGCATAGCAGTGGGCATGGGTCGGGCGTCGGCGGGCGGCCGCGTGGGGCGCGCCTTAGCCTCCGCGTTAACGCCGTCGCACGCGTCCGGCCAAACAGTCCGAGAGAATACTTTCATGAGCGAACTTAAAGTGAAACCGTTGAAACCGCGTGACCAACCCGCCGGTCAGGCAACCGCCGCCGCCGGTGTCGCCGAAACCGAAAGCACGGAGACCGTCAACCCCGAAGAACTGCGTGAGGAGCACGCGCAACGCCAGCAGCACCAGCACCAGCAGATCGAGGAACTCGACCAGGAGACGCTGCAAAAAATTCTCTACCAGATGGTGCTCATCCGTCGTTTCGAGGAGAAGGCGGCGGAGGCTTACACGCTCGGCAAGATCGGCGGCTTCTGCCATCTCTACATCGGGCAGGAGGCGGTCGCCGTCGGCGCGCTCTCGGCGATCCGCGATGACGACTACGTGATGACGAGTTACCGCGACCACGGCCACGCGCTCGCGCGCGGCACTTCGGCCGACGAGGTGATGGCGGAACTTTACGGCAAGGCGGGCGGCTGTTCGGCGGGCAAGGGCGGCTCGATGCACCTCTTCGACCGCGACGCGCATTTCCTCGGCGGCCACGGCATCGTCGGCGGCCAGATACCGCTCGCCACGGGCGTCGCCTTCGCCGCGAAGTACAAAGGCACGGGTCAAGTCTCGCTCGTCTTCTTCGGCGAGGCCGCCGTCAATCAGGGCGCGCTGCACGAGTCCTTCAACATGGCGCAACTCTGGAAACTTCCCTGCGTCTACTTCTGCGAAAACAACCAGTACGGCATGGGCACGTCGCTCGCGCGCGCGATGTCTCTGCAAGACGTGTCGCAGAAGGCGCACGCTTACGGCATGGCCTCCGAGTTCGTTGACGGCATGGACGTGCTCGCCGTGCGCGAGGCCACCGCGCGCGCCGTCGCACGCGCGCGCGACGAGTCGCTCCCGACGCTCATCGAGGTACGCACCTATCGCGTCATGGGTCACTCCATGCCCGACCCCGGCAACTATCGCACGCGCGCCGAGATCGAAAAGCATCAGGAGCGCGATCCGGTCAAACTCTTCTCCGACAGTCTCAAGCACAAGGGCGTCATGGACGACGCCGCCATCAAAGAACTCGAAGACCGTGTGCGCGCCGAGGTGGAACACTCCATCAAGTTTGCCGAGGAGAGTCCCCTGCCCGCGCCCGAAGAACTGTACACCAACGTTTACGCCAACCCGCCGCGGGGCTACGGGCAATGAGAAGACTATTCTTCACTTCGATGATCTCCGTTGCCTTGTCGGTGGCGACCGCACTCGCGGCGCAGCAGAAGGAGATCACGGTTCTCTGGCATCGGCTGACACCGGAGAAGGAGGCGTTTAGCGTCCTGATGCCGGAGCCGCCCCTGCGCGTCAGGCGCGTCATTCCCTTCTCGGACGAGTTGCAAATGACGACGCCGGTCTACGAGGTGACGCACCGGGGCGTCCTCTTCTCCGTCCTGTCAATTGACAAAAAGGCGGTCGCCGCACTCAAAACTCCCGAAGATTTTGCCGCCGGTCTGCGCCACGCCATCCAGCATAGCTCGCGCGCCACTGATAACGAGTTGACCTTCAACAGCGAGGTAGTTTCCAACAATGAGGTCGCGAAGCAATACGTTGTGCGCGCCGCAGGTAACGAGGGGACGGCGCAGGTCTATGAAACCGCGACGCGTTACTACGTACTGATGACGCTTGGCGTGCGGGGGTCTCAGTTGTTGGCGAGAAACTTTTTCACCTCTTTCACCCTCGACGCCAAACGCGCGCGCTCTGATTCGGATATGGTTACGGTCATGCAGGATTTCTCCCTGTCGCCGAGTGCCCCGCAACCTCTATGGCCGGTGGCCGGAGAGTCGTCGGCGGCCGGGCCGATGGGTGCGGCCGACGGCGCGACGCCGAATGACTCAGCCCCGAAGATCAGCGTCGGCGGAGTGCTCAACGGCAAGGCGAGCAGCAACCCACAACCGCCTTACCCGCCGGTTGCACAGGCCGCACGCGCGCAGGGCACGGTGGTGGTGCAAGTCACCGTGGACGAAGAGGGCTACGTGATCAGCGCGCGGGCGATTAGCGGGCATCCGCTGTTGCAGCAGGCCGCCGTGAAGGCGGCGCGTCAGGCGCGTTTCAAGCCGACCCGGTTGTCGGGTAAGCCGGTGAAAGTGACGGGCGTCATCACCTACAATTTCGTTTTAGAGGATGATCCCGCCAAGCCGCCGACGAAGAAGTATTAAAGGCGGGGAGCAAGTCAAGTTTAGTTTCAGTCCGGAGGTTGGTTGAATGGCCGTAATCACGATTCGCGAGGCTTAGAATCAGGCGCTCAGCGAAGAGATGCAACGCGACGAGAACGTCTTTCTGCTCGGCGAAGAGGTGGCCGCCTATCAGGGCGCGTACAAAGTCTCGAAGGGCTTGCTGGAAGAGTTCGGCGAGAAGCGCGTGATTGATTCGCCGATCACGGAACTCGGCTTCGCCGGTCTCGGCGTCGGCGCGGCGATGGTTGGCTTGCGCCCCGTCATCGAGTTTATGACGTTCAACTTCTCGATCCTCGCCACCGATCAGATCGTCAACTCGGCCGCCAAGATGCTCTACATGTCGGGCGGGCAGTTCAAAATTCCCATCGTCTTCCGCGGCCCGAACGGCTCGGCCTACCAGGTCTCTTCGCAGCACTCGCAGGCGCTCGAATCTTGGTACGCGCACTTCCCCGGCCTCAAGGTCGTGATGCCTTCGACCGCCGCCGACGCGAAGGGCTTGCTCAAGAGCGCGATCCGCGACGACGATCCCGTCATCTTCATGGAGCAGGAACGCATGTACGGCATGAAGGGCGAAGTGCCGGACGACCCCGACTTCACCATCCCGCTCGGCGTCGCCGACATCAAGCGCGAAGGCAAGGACGCGACCATCGTCGCGCGCTCGCTGACCGTCCCGCTCGCGTTGAAGGCGGCGGAGGAGTTGGAGAAGGAAGGCGTGAGCGTCGAGGTGGTTGACCCGCGCACCATCCGGCCGCTCGACATTGACACGATCATTCGTTCGGTGCAGAAGACGAACCGCGTCGTCATCGTCGAAGAGTCGCACGCCTTCTGCGGCGTCGGCGCGGAGATCAGCGCGCAGATCATGGAGCGCGCCTTCGACTATCTGGACGCGCCCGTCAAGCGCATCTCCAGCGCGGACGCCCCGATGCCCTACGCCAAGAACCTGGAGCAACTCGCCCTGCCCGACGTGGCGAAAATCGTCGCCGCCGTGCGCGAAGTTTTGTACTTGTAAGAAGCTGTCAGTTGTCCGTGGTCAGTTGTCCGTTGTCACGTGACGGCCACGCCAGCTACTAAAGACTTGTTTGAACAACTCACAACTGACGACTGACAAAGGACTAATAAAATGGCAACTCAGGTAGTCATGCCGAAACTCTCTCCGACGATGGAGGAGGGGCAACTGGCGCGTTGGTTGAAGAACGAGGGCGACAAGGTGAGCGTCGGCGAACCGCTCGCCGAGATCGATACCGACAAGGCGACGATGGAGGCGCAGGCTTTAACGACGGGCGTGCTGCGCAAGATTCTCGTTCAGGCCGGGGCGACCGTGCCGCTCGGACAGGTGATCGCCATCATCGGCGAGGCCGACGAAGATATCTCCGCGCTCGTCGCCAAAGCCGAATCCGGCGAGGCCGCCGCGGCGAACAAGCAAAACATCGAGGAGAACGTCGAGGCCGGGCAGGACGGCGCGCAACGTGAGTTGGCCGGGGTCGTCGTCGAAGGCGCGCGCACGCAGGCCACCATCGAGGGCGCACCGCTCAAGAATGATACCGGCGGTCAGCCTTCGACCGGCGGCGCGCAGGCGTCTGACGAAAAAGCCGCGACGCAAACGGCGAACGCCGCCGCAACAGGCGGGGGCGACTCTTCCGGCAACGGGCAGCGCGCGGCGGGCGGGCGCGTCGTCGTCTCGCCCATCGCGGCGCGCATGGCGGCCGAGGCGAACATCAACATCAACTCGATCACCGGGAGCGGCCCCGGCGGGCGCATCGTCAAACGCGACATCGAAGCCGCCAAGAGCAACGCCAGCGGGCAGCAACAAACTCAAGCTGCCGCGCCGGAGTCGCGCACGCAAGCGGAACAAACTCCGTCGCCCGCCGTCGAAGCGCGCGCGCCGCAGCGTCAACCCACGCAGCAGCCTTCGGTCGAAGGAGCTTCGCCTTACCGCGACGAGCCGGTCTCGACCATGCGTGCGACCATTGCGCGCCGCCTCACCTCGTCCACAGGCCCCGTGCCGCACTTCTTTCTGACCACTGAGATCGAGATGGATCGCACGGCCGAACTCCGCGCGACGCTCAACACACTCGACACGGAAAACAAGGTCAGCATCAACGACATCATCATCAAGGTGGCGGCCGCCGCGCTCGTCCAGCACCCGCAGGTCAACGCCTCGTTTCAGGATAAGCACATACGCTATTACGAGCGCGCGGACATCGGCGTCGCCGTGGCGATTGATGAGGGACTCATCACGCCTATCGTGCGCGCGGCCGACAAAAAATCCATCGGGCAGATCAGCCGCGAAGTGCGCGAGCTGGCCGGGCGCGCGCGCGAGCGCAAGCTACAGCCCGACGAATACATGGGCGCGACTTTCTCCGTCAGCAACCTCGGCATGTTCGGCATAGACGAGTTCACGGCGATCATCAACCCGCCGGAGGCGGCGATACTGGCAGTCGGCGCGATGAGCGCGAAGCCGGTCGTGCGCGAGGGCGAGGTGGTCGTGCGCCAGTTGATGCGCGTCACAATGTCGTGCGATCACCGCATCGTTGACGGCGCGACGGGCGCGAAGTTCCTCCAAACCTTCAAGAAGATGTTGGAGAATCCGCTGCTGCTCATGCTCTGAGCACTCGTTGTCAGGGGTCGGTCAATCAATCTCTGTTGATTATTCAAGGGGTCGAACGCTCTTTACATGAACGCCACACACGCGCCGGCACAGTCAACGGGTCTCAAACCGCACGGCGCGCTCGTCGCCGTCCAACTCCTCTTCGGCACATGGCCGGTGATCGGGAAACTCGCGCTGCGCGCGTTGCCCCCGACGGGTCTCATCACCCTCCGCATCGTCGGCGCGACACTCGCCTTTCTCCTCATCCGCCGCGTGACCGTGAGCAAGCGCATCGAACGGCGGAGCGACTACTGGCGACTCGCGCTCTACAGCCTGCTCGGCGTCGTCCTCAACCAATTCCTCTTCATCAACGGCCTCCAACTTTCGACCGTCATCAACGCCACGCTGCTCGGCACGACGATCCCGATCTTCACACTCCTCGTCAGCGTGCTGCTCGGCTACGAGAGCATCTCGTGGCGCGTCGCCATCGGCCTGCTGCTCGCGGCCTGCGGCGTCGTGTATCTCATCAACCCGGCCGAGGCCAGCTTTACGCGCGAGTCGAACCTCGGCAACGTCATCCTTCTCTTCAACTCGATGGCCTACGGCGCGTACCTCGCCATCTCGCAGGACATGATCAAACGCTACGGCGCGCTGACCGTCATCACGTGGATTTTCATCTTCGGCAGTCTCGCCACGCTCCCCATCGGCGGCTACCACCTGTCGAACTTTTCGTTCGCGGCCGTGCCCGCGGGCGTCTGGTTCGCGGTGCTGTACATCATCCTCGTCCCCACGGTGGCGGCCTACTATCTGAACGCGTGGGCGTTGGGGCGCGTCGCGCCGAGCGTCGTCGCCATCTACATCTACCTGCAACCGCTCATCGCCTTCGCCGTCGCACCGGCCATCCTCGGCGAACGTTTGAACTCGCGCACGTGGCTCGCCGCCGCGCTCATCTTCGCGGGCGTGGCGACCGTCACGATACGCTCGCGCAGCCGCGCCATCGAGGAGGTCTCCGAACGGCCGGAAGCCCTCGGCCGCTGAATCTGTTAGCATGCCCGCTCCACCGACGCGGCCGCGAGCGGCAGACGTTTAGTTATCCGGTAAGCAAGCAGTAGTGATGTCAGTCCCAACCACGCGAGACACGATTGCAACGCACGACCACGCCGCGGAGGCGCGTCTGAAAAACTCTGCGGCGCGGCTCTCGATTCTCGCCGCCGCCTTTCTCATCCTGATCAAGACGGGGACGGGCTGGCTGACGGGTTCGATTGCGGTCTGGGCGTCGCTCCTCGATTCGGCGATGGACATCTTCGCGTCGTCAATCAACTACTTCGCCGTGCGCGCCGCCTCGCGCCCGCCCGACGAGGATCATGCTTACGGCCACGGCAAAGCCGAGTCGCTCGCCGGACTCTTTCAAGCGGCCGTCATCACCTTCTCCGGGCTGTTCCTCATCCGCGAAGCGATCACGCGCATGATCTACCCGCACCCGACCGGCTCTGAACCGCTCGGCGTGGCGACGATGATCGTCGCCATCCTCGTCAGCTTCGCGCTGGTGGCTCGACTGCGGCGCGTGGCGCAACTCACAGACTCGCCCGCACTCAGCGCCGACGCCGTTCACTTCGCCTCAGACGTGTGGACGAACGGCGGCGTGCTCATCGCGCTCGCCCTGATCTATTTCACCGGCTGGACTATCGTTGACCCGATCATCTCAATCGTCATCTCGATCTACATTCTGTCGTCCGCGCTCAGCGTCGGGCGCGAGTCGGTGGACGTGTTGATGGACAGGCGTCTGCCGCCGGAAGTGGACGAACAGGTCGCAGAGATCGTCGGGCGTTTTCGCGGCGAGGGCGTGCTCGGCTTTCACGATCTGCGCACGCGTCGCTCCGGCGCGCAGAAGTTCATTGACCTGCACCTGGAAGTTGAGCGCGACCAAACGCTGGAACAGGCGCACGCGAATTCCGTCCGCGTCCTGCGCGCCATCGAAGCCGAAATCCCACGCTCCAAAGTGCAAATCCACACCGACCCGGCATAGCGCACAGTTAATAGAAAAGCGAAGGGCGAAAGTTAAGCGGAGTTTCCGCCTTCACTTTCGCCCTTCACTTTTCTACTTGCCACTTGCTTATGCCGTGCGTATCGCGCGCACTTTGCCCGGTTCGTCGTCGGCGTCTTCGGCCAGTCGGCGCAACTCGAAGAGTTTCATCAGGGCTTCGACGGGCGCGAGCGCGTCCGGGTCGAGTTGCAGCAACGCCTGTATGACTCTGGCCTCGCGTTCGCGCGCGTGAAGCGTTGCGGGCGACTTGCCCGCCCCCTCGACATTGAAAGGACGCTCGCCGCCCTGCGCTTCGTATTCGGCGAGCAACTCTTGCGCGCGCCGGACGACGGGGCGCGGCAGCCCCGCGAGTTTGGCCGCGTAGACGCCGTAACTCTTCTCCGCGCTGCCGGGACTGATCTTGTAGAGGAAGACCAGCTCGCTCCCCTCCTCAGCGATCTCGACGTGTAGATTTTCGAGGCGCGGGAGGACGGCGGCGAGCGCGGTCAGTTCGTGGTAGTGCGTGGCGAAGAGTGTCTTCGCGCGTAGCTGCGGGTGGTTGTGGATGTATTCGACGACGGCGCGTGCGACGGCGAGGCCATCATAGGTCGAAGTGCCGCGGCCGAGTTCGTCCAAGAGGATCAGCGAACGTTCGGTGGCGTGGTGGAGTATCTGCGCCGTCTCCACCATCTCGGTCATAAACGTTGACTCGCCGCTGCCCAGACGGTCGTACAAACCGATGCGCGTGAAGATGCGATCACAGAGTCCGACGGTGGCGTGCGCGGCGGGGACGAAACTGCCCGCCTGCGCCATCAGGACGATGAGCGCGGTCTGTCGCAGGTAAGTTGATTTGCCGGACATGTTCGGCCCCGTGATCAGAGCGATCTCCGGCGCGTTCTCGCCGCCGAGTTTCACGTCATTGGCGACGAACGCCCCGGCGGCGAACGTGCGTTCGATGACGGGATGCCGACCCGCCGTGATGCGCAGGATGGGCGTCTCGGAGATGACGGGGCGGACGTAGTTACACTCGGCGGCGACTTCGGCGAACGAGGCGACCGCGTCGAGGTGTGCGATTGTCGCGGCGGCGGCGAGTATCTCGTCGCGGTTGCGCCCGATCTCGGCGCAGACTTGGCGGAAGATGTTCGTTTCAAGTTCGGCGATCCGCTCCTGCGCGTTCACGACGAGCGACTCGTGCTCTTTGAGTTCGAGCGTGACGAAGCGTTCGGCCTGCGCGAGCGTCTGCTTGCGCGTGTAGCCTTCGGGGACGAGGTGCAGGTTCGGGCGCGTGACTTCGATGTAATGACCGAACACCTTGTTGTAGCCGACGCGGAGGCTCTTGATGCCGCTGCGTGCGCGTTCGCGCTGCTCCATCTCGGCGAGATACGTCCGGCCGTTGCGCAACAACTCGCGCAGCTTGTCGAGTTCGTCGGAGAAGCCCGCGCGAATGATGCCACGCCCTTCCGTCGAGCGTTTCGGCAACTCGTCCGCGACGGCTTCACGGATGACGCGCGCAGCGGCCGTACACTCGGGGAGCGCGGCAAGGAGCGCGGCGAACCTCTTTTGATCCTGCTGCAAGACGGCGCGGACGCGTGGGAGCGTCTCCAAACTCTGGCCGAGCGCGAGCGCCTCCTGCGCCGTCGCCACGCCCGCGCGCGCACGCCCCGACAAGCGTTCGAGGTCGTGCACGAATTCGAGCGCGGCAAACAGTTCCGCGCGCGCCTTCGGGTGCTCCGTAAACCACGCCACTTGATCGTGTCGGCGCATGATCTCGGACACGTCGAGCAAGGGTTGACGCAAGTATTGTCGCAGGCGACGGCCGCCCATCGCGGTGCGCGTCTGGTCGAGCGTCGAGAGCAGAGACGGCGCGCCGCTGTGGTTCTCGAAGATTTCGAGACTGCGGAGCGTCTGCGCGTCGAGCAACATGAAGTTGCCTGTGTGGTAACTCGTCAGACGCATCAGTTGTCCCGCCGAAGTCGCCTGCGTGTCGCGCAGGTAGGCGATGATCGCCCCGGCGGCCGAGGCGGCGAGCGGCGTGCGAGAGAGACCGAAG
>JAUZFQ010000265.1 GCA_030838445.1 Pyrinomonadaceae bacterium
TGACGTAGAGGTGATCCGGGGTTTCGTGAGTGGCGAGCGTGAGCGTGCCGCCGGCGGGCATCGCGTCCACGGCGTTGAAGACCATGTTGACCATCACCTCGCGCAACTCCGATTCGTCGCCGCGCACGAGCGAGTTAGTGTTGAGTTGCAGATTGAGGCGGATATAGACGTTGTTGGCTTCGGCGTGATCTTTCCAGCGCGGGCGCGTCATCTCGCCGACATCGTACAGGAGTTGATCCACGGCGAGGGGCGCGAAATCGTGGTCGCGTCGCTGGCGCGCGAAATCTTGAATGCGCTTGACGGTCTTCGCGCCGTCCTCCGCGGTAGTGATAATGATGCGAAGACCGCGCGCGAGTTTTTCCGGGTCGTCGGTGCGAAGCATCAACTGCGCGCGACCGAGTATGCCTGCGAGCGTGTTGTTGAAGTCGTGCGCGACGCCGGAGGCGAGTTCGCCGAGCGCGGAGAGTTTTTCGAGTTGCGAAAACTGCTGGCGCAGGCGTTCCTGTTCGGCGATGTGGTGAGACAATTCGGCGACGTGTCGCACGGCCTGTTCCGCCTGAGCGGCCGATGCCTCGATGTTCTTCAAGTAGGTGAGGTAGGTGAAATAGACGACGCCGATGAAGGGGAGCGCGCCGAGGAAGGCGTAGAAGCCCGCTACGCCGATGAGCTTAGCGAGGACGGCGGCGGCCGAAGCGCCCGTGATGAAGGTGAGGGAAGTCCAGAGGTATTTCTTGCGCCACGATTCCCACAAAGGCTCGTTGAACTTGAACGCGCCGCCGATGGCGACGAGGCCGGAGTTGACGACATACTGCACGAGCGCCATGACGCACGTGGCGAGAAAGAAGAGTGGAGAGTAGGGCGCACCCGTCAGTTTCACGATGTCGCCGAAGAGGTAGTTCACGCATTCGACGGTGGCGAAGGTCGAGAAGGCCATGGTCGCGGCGTTAAAGAGGCGGGTCGAGGTCTTCTTGCTGATGCGGAGCGAGGTCAGCAGGGCGTCGAGCGCGGCCAGCACGATGCTGGCGTCGCTCCCGAAGAGAAGGATGGTGAGGAAGATGAACGTGTCGGAGACGGAGATGTGGCCGCACACGCGCGGGATTTGAATACTGACGCGCGAGCCGATGGTGAGCGTCATCGCGGCCAGCAGCAGGAATCTCAGGTCAATGCTCGCGTAGGGCAGATCGCGCAACGCCAGCAGGAAGGTGCACAGGCCGACCACGATCATCAAGACCATGAACGGCCGAGCGAAACGTTGTTTGCCTGAGAGTTGCATCGTGACGGCGGAGTTAAAACGGGATGCGCTTCGGGCGGGAGAGTCAGGATTAGTGGCGGCGGGTGAATCTTGGACGCGCACGGTTTAATCCGCGCGCCGCCGGAACGACGCGCGGCTGCGAATTTACTTGGGAGTTTTCGTGCTGGCCGTGTTGGAGTAAGTGGTGTTGAGCGTGCTCCTGTAAGCGCGCACGCGGTAGTAGTAGAGCGTGTTCGCGGCCAGCTTGGTGTTCGAGTAGATCTTGACGTTCGCGCCGACGGTGGCGATCTCAGTGAATGTCGTGCCGTTGGTCGAGCGTTCGATCTTGTAGCCCGTCTCGTTGCTCATATTATCAACCCACGCGAGGTTGATTTGAGTGCGCGAGGCGGCCGAGGCCGTCAGGTTCGTCGGGGAAGTGTCTTTCACCACGGCCATGCAGGGCGTGTTATCGCCGTTGAGCATTGCGTTGGCGGCCTGCGCGGCGAGGTCGCCCACCAGCACGCCGTCGCCGACGAGTACGCCGTCGCCGACCAAAACTCCGTCACCCACCAGGACGCCATCGCCGACCAAAACGCCGTCGCCGACGAGCACACCCGAACTGAACAGGAACGTGCCCTCGCCGATGGTAGTGCCCGAACTCGTCAGAATGCTGTCGCCGACCAACACGCCGTCGCCGACGAGCACGCCGTCACCAACGAGCACGCCGTTCGTTTCCACAGTGCCGTCGCCGACGAGCACGCCGAGGTTGTAAATCCGCTGGTAGCGGGTGACGAGATCAGTGCCGGTGGCGTAGGCGTGGTCGAGGATGATGCCCTGCGACCACTGGAAGGTATGATTCGCAATCGTAGTCTGCGGCACGGGGAGGACGCAGGCGTTGCACAGCAGCGGCGCGCCGAGGGGGAGAGAGGCCGTTGACACGTCCGTGCGCATCGCCCTGGCGAGACGCATCGCGCCGTCGAGGTTGATCTGCCCCGCGCCCTGCTCGAAATGGTTGAACCCGGCGAGCGGCTGCGCGGTGTACATCAGGATCGCTTTGGTGAGATTGGGCGTGAGCGAGGGGTTGGCTTGCAGCAACAAGGCCGCCGCCCCGGCTACGACGGGCGCGGCCATCGAAGTGCCGGAGAGATACATCTCTTCCTTCGTCGAGTTATTGCTGACGTTCGCGTCGAGCGAGGGGTTAGTGGCGACCAGCCAGTTGCCCGCCGACTGCGCCGCGATGAGTTTGTTGCCGGGCGCAACCACGTCGGGTTTGATCAGGTTGTCGTAGTGCTTAATGCCGGTGGCGTCTGTCCAGAAACTACGGGTCGGGCCACGCGAACTGTATGAGGCCATCACGTCGTCGGCGCGCGAGTCGGTGCCGAAGCTGTTGGATGCGCCGACGGTGATGACCGAAGGCTCGTTACCGGGCGAGTGAATCTGGCCGTAAATCTTGCGCCCCGCGCTGTCTTTGCCTTCGTTGCCCGCCGCCGCGACCACGACGATCCCGGCGTCCACCAGACGACGCGCCGCCATGCAGAGCGGGTCGTTGCGGTAAGAATCTATGGCGGCCGTGCCGAGACTCATGTTGACGACTTTGATCTTGTAGGTGGGGTTGGCGCGGTTAGCCAAAACCCAGTCGAGCGCGTTCAGCAAATTCGAGGTCGTGCCGCGCCCCTGTGAGTTGAGCACGCGCAGGTTGATGATCTTCGCGTTGGACGCGACGCCGCGATAGGCTTCGTGAGAGACTTCGCCGTTGCCGGCGGCGAGGTTGGCGACGTGCGAGCCGTGGCCGTAAGGATCGTCGGTGCGGTTTTCGCCGGTGAAGTCTTGCTGGTAGACGACGCGCGAATTTTTGGTGTTGTCGGTGAAGGCGATGTGTTCGGGGTCAATGCCGGAATCAATCACGACGATGCCGACGTTCGAGCCGTCGAACGTGGTCGCGCCGCCCATGCCGAGCGCGGCGTCCGCGCCGGAGGTGAGCGTCAGGTGTCCGAGTTGTTTCACTTCGCGGTCGAGGGAGATGTATTCGACGTCGGTGCGGTTGGCGAGGGCTTGAACGGCAGGTGCGGGGAGAGTAACGGCGCGCGCGCCGAAGTTAACAAACTTGCGCGACGTGTTGCCGTTATAATAGGTGATGTCGGAATCGAGCGACTGGCTCCAAGTGCCGCGCGGCTGGAGGATGACTTTCACGTACTCGCCGTTTTTGGCCTTGCCGATTTTATCGCGCAAGTCCGAGGCGACTTTATCTTTCTCGCCTTGCGCTGAACTCGCGCTCGTCGTTGTGCTTCCGGGGAGGAACCAAACGCAGAGCGTCGCGAGCAACGCGAAGGCCGCGAGCCTTGGAACAAGAGAGTGGCGTCTGATCAGTTTCATTCTATCAACCATGAACGAGGAAATTGTTTCGGGTAAGAATTCAAGAACGGCCTGCGGCTTCAATCGGAGCGCTGCCCGCGGAACAGTTTGGCAATGACCGTGCCACAGCGAGCGGATGATTGAGATTGATGAAAAGGCCGCGAAAAGTAGGTTTTTTATCAGGGACTTGAGGGCGCGGAAAAGTTCCCGGTCAGCTTGATGAGGTTCGGTCAGTCACTTTGAAAGCGAGGCGGGGTCGCGGCGGGAGCGACTCTGCCACCAACAAGTGGGTTGTTAGTAGTTCCAATTTTCGGAGAGATGGAGAGGCTGTGGTCTTCAAGCAATTGCCGGAAGAGATCGAAACGTACCGCGACCGGATGTGGCAACGCGAGCCGGAGCGGCGCGTGGAGACGGCGTTGGAGGCGGAGAAGTTGATCGAGCGGGCGGGCTTCTGCGCGGCCATGACGGACGCACGGCGGCCGGGCGCGTCGCTCTATGTGAGCGTGTGCGGGCGTAGAGATGCGCACATGCCGCGCAACGTGCAGAAAGACCCGGAGAGCAGCCAGACGTGGTTGTTGAAAGACGAGATCATGCGGCGCGGTCGCGTCTACTACGCGAAGCTGGCGAAGGCGCGCGCTCTTTTCGTCGCGCCGCGACTCGTGCCGCACCTGAACGCGCTGTGGGGCGTGGCGCGCAGAGAAGAGGGCGCGCGCTTGTCGGATGATGCGCGGGCGGTGCTGAAAGTTTTGCGGCGCGAGTGGGAGATGGCGTCGTGTGATTTGAGGTGGGCGGCGGAGATGGCGGAGCGCGTGCGGCTGACGCGCGCGCTCGACGAGTTGCAGCGCACGCTCAAAGTGATTCCGTGCGACGTGATGTACGAGCCTTGGTTCACCTACATCTGGACGCTGGCCGAGGCGCGTTTCGGCGCGGAGTTGAAAGTGCGTGTGAAGCGCGAGGTGGCCTTGCGCGAAGTGGCGCGCGCCTTTCTCGACGGGGCGGGCATGACGCTCTGCGGCGAACTGGCGAAAGTTACCGGCCTCTCAAGGCCGGACGCGGGACTCGGCAACCGCGCCCTCGTCGCCGAAGGCTACGCCGTGCGTCTCGACGTCGGCGTTTATCAACTCGCGGATTTGGAGCGGCGTCTCGAAGGCATGGAGATTTGAAATGCCCGTTAGCTTTCACCGCCAGCCTGCTGTCCTCGCTGAGGCTCGTTGGCGTCGGCGAGGGTGAGTGGCTTCTGCGCGCGCAACTCTTGCTCCACCTGTTCGCGCGCCTCGCGTTCGAGCCGCGCGGTTTCGAGCGGGTAGGGAACTTGCGCTTCGGCCAGTTCGAGGCGTCGGAGCGCGGTGCGCGTCTCTTCGTCGCTGGCGTCGCGCCCGGCCGCCGCTTCGATCATCAGGAGGCGCGCTTCGGCCTGCGCCCGCCGCTCGTCGGCCTCCGCTTCGATCCGCGTGAGCCGCTCGCGGTCGCCCCTTAAATCCTGTTCGAGCGTGGCGCGTCCCGTCGCTTCCAGCCGCGAGGTGTTTTGCATCCGGCGTTCGACGGCGAGGGCTTCGCGTTTGGCGTTCGCGGCGACGCGTGTCGCCGTCACGCGCGCGGCGAGCGTCTCGCGGTAGGCGTCGGCCAGCAGCAGGTTGCGCCCTTCGATCTCGCGCAACGTGCGCCGCTCGGGCTTCGTCAACTCGCCCTCGAACCACTGCAACTCGTCGCTCGTCACGCCGTCGGCGGCCAGACGGTCGCGCAACTTCTTCTCCCACTGTCGGCGGTAGAGGTACATCAGCACGACCACGATGAGGCCGAGGATCGCGCCGCCCGCGAGCGTGGACATGGCGACCAGCATGAACTCGCCCGCCTCCGCGCCCGTCGCGGCGTTGAAATAACGCAACAGGAAATAGAGCGGCGCGGGCAGCGCGATCACGAGGAAGGCGAGCCACGGCGCGTATTGGAGAAAGAAGAGCGTCGTGCGCTCTTTGACGGTCAGACGGTGGTTGCGTTTATCGCTCATGTAAAGTGTTCTTCGCTTCGAGACGGTCAAGCGATATAATGCCTCGTCAAAGCGGAAAGCGACAAGGCACACAGGAGAGAAGATGAAAAAAGGACTGCCGCCGGGGTTGACGCTACTCTTGCTGCTCGCGCTGGCCTGCGCCGCCAACTCGCACGTCGTCGCGCGCGTTGGCGCGGGCGCGCAGAAGGGCGACGGGAACGGCGCGCGCCGACCCGAAGCGCCGCGCGGCGTGCGCCCGGTGACGATTCCGGTGACGCTCAGGCTGCGCGACGAGCGACCTTCCAGCGAGGAAGTGCGGACGCTCAATCTCGTCGTCACCGAAGACGGCGAACGTCAGGAGATACTCTCGACGCGCAGCGCGGCAGACCGCGCGCCCCTCGCGCTGACGCTGCTCATTCAAGACGACCTCATCTCTTCCATCGGTTTAGAAATCAGCGGCCTCGCGAATTTCATCCGCCGCCTGCCGCAAGGCTCGCTCGTACAGGTCGGCTACCTGCGCGCCGGGTCATTGCAGATGCGGCAGAAGTTCACGATTGATCTCGAACGCGCCGCGAAAGCCCTGCGCGTCCCCGTCGGCTCGGCCAGCGCCGCGCCCTACAACCCTTACGTGCAGATTTACGACGCGTTGAAGCGTTACGGCGGCGTGCCGCTCGGCACGCGTCGCGCCGTTCTCGTCATCTCCGACGGACTCGATCTCTCACGCGGCTTCGACAGTTCCTCGCCCGGCCAGAGCACAGACCTCGAACGCGCCGTCAGCGAAGCGCAGCGTCGCAGCGTGGCGATCTACGGCATCTACGCGCCGACGGTCGGGTCGGGCGGCAACACGACTCTCGTCAGCAACGCGCAAGGCTCACTCGCGCGTCTCACGCAGGAGACCGGCGGCAAAGCATTTTTTCAGGGCACAGGCGCGCCCGTCAGCTTCGACCCCTTCCTGCGCCAACTCGCCGACCGGCTCTCGCGCCAGTTCGCCCTGACCTATCTCTCGACGCACGAGAACAGAGGCTTCCACCGCATCAAGATTGACGCCGCTGAAACCGACACGGAGGTCAATCATCCTTCCGGCTACACGCGTAAGTAATGCGGGCGGGAGGCGCGCAGGTAAGCAACACTCTTGTCGTCTCGTCCAAAAGTTAACGACCATTAAAAGTTTTCGCGCCCGTGCGGCGGGCGGCTCGAACTAATCATCACAAGTGTCTCGGAGGCGTCGGCCGGTGTACTTCAAACAATTTTACCTGGGCTGTCTCGCACACGCTTCATACATGATCGGCTCGGAAGGCGAAGCGGCCATAGTTGACCCGCAGCGCGACGTGGAGCAGTACATCGCCGAGTGCGCGGCGCAGGGGTTGAAGATTAAGTACGTCGTCGAGACGCACCTGCACGCGGATTTCGTCAGCGGTCATTGCGAACTCGCCGCGCGCACGGGGGCGGAAATTATCTTCAGCCGACACGCGAACGCCGCCTTCCCGCACCGCGCCGTCCGTGACGGCGACGAGATCAACGTCGGGCGCGTCACACTGCGATTCATGGAGACGCCCGGCCACACGCCCGAAAGCATGTGCGTGCTGGTGACTGACCGCGATGTCTCCAACGAGCCGCAAAAGGTTTTGACCGGCGACACGCTTTTCATCGGCGATGTCGGCCGTCCCGATCTCTCCGGCGCGCGCGGCCACACCGCCGAAACGATGGCGGCCGCCCTCTACGAAAGCCTCCACGACAAACTGCTCAAGCTCGACGACGCCGTGGAAGTCTTCCCCGCGCACGGCGCAGGTTCGATGTGCGGGCGCAACATCTCGAACGAAACTTCATCCACCATCGGCCGCCAACGGAAGTTCAACTACGCTCTGGCCGACATGCCGAAGGACGAGTTCGTCCGCATGATGACGACGGGGCTGCCCGCCGCGCCGAACTATTTTTCGCGCGACGCCGAAATCAACCGCACCGGCGCGCCCGCGCTCGAAGCCCTGCCGCGCCCCGAACCTTTGACGCCCGGCGCGGTTGAGACTCTCATGCTACAGGGCGCGCTCGTGCTCGACGTGCGCGCGGCGGCCGACTACGGCGAGGCGCACATTCACGGCTCTCTCAACATCGGTCTCGGCGGTCAGTTCGCCACCTGGGCGGGCAGTTTGATCGCGCCGGAGACGCCGTTGATTTTAGTCACGGAGGACGAGTCGAAGGCGGCGGAGGCGGTGCTCAGGCTGGCGCGCGTCGGGCTGGAAAACGTCAGAGGATTTTTGCGCGGCGGAATGGGCGCGTGGCTCGAAGCCGGGCGCGCAACGTCCACCGTCTCGCAGGTCGCCGTTGCCGAACTGCGCCGGATGATTCAGGAAGAACCGGAGTTGCAGATCGTTGACGTGCGACGTTCCGGCGAATACGAAAACGGCCACGTCCCCCGCGCGCGACTCGCGCCGCTCTCGGAGTTGCAGTCTAACTCGCTCGACTGGCTCGACCCCGCGCTCTCCGTCGCCGTCATCTGCGCGGGTGGCTATCGTTCCAGTGCCGCCGCTAGCCTGCTCGAAAGTCGCGGCTTCCGCCGTCTCTTCAACGTGACGGGCGGCACTTCGGCCTACGTCGAAGCGGGCTACCCCGTGGAGAAGCAGCCCGACTAACGACTCACTAGTTTTTGATTTGTGTCTAAGGTGTCTAAGGGAAGTGTGAGGGCGGCTAGAGGGTCTCGAACCCTCGACCTCAAGAACCACAATCTCGCGCTCTAACCAACTGAGCTATAGCCGCCACATAACGAAGCGTTAATGAATGAAGCAATATTACCGAAGCGGTCGCCGTCTGACAAGTCCTCAAGTTATCTCCGAGTTTGAACGGAAAACTAAACAGAAAGTCGCGGCAAAATAATAATACTCCCGGCTGGACTCGAACCAGCGACCACTCACTTAGAAGGCGAGTGCTCTATCCACTGAGCTACGGGAGCGCCTTTTAACGACGCGGATGTTAGCATGCGCCCGACCGTCGTCGTCAACCGCGAAACTCAAAAGGAAGATGAACGTGAAGAATTAAACGCGCGCAGCGTGTTAGGGTCTGCCACACGACGGGAGAACAAGATTGAGCATGAATGAACCGAGGATACAACCGCGCTGGATCGCGCTGCTCGCGGCGACCGCCGCGGGACTCTATTTGTGCTGGTTGATGCTGCTGCCCTTTATCAACGTGCTGGCGTGGGCGGCCGTCCTCGTCGTAGTTTTCTACCCCGTCCACCGCCGCCTCGTCGCGCGCACCAACCGTCCGGCCACGAGCGCGTTGATCTCGTGCCTGCTCGTCATCTTCGTCATCCTCATTCCGCTGTCGCTCATCACGCTCGCCCTTGTGCGCGAATTTTCCGGTGCGGTGCAGGGACTCCAAAATCAATTTAACGCCATGCTCGATCCGAATTCAGGCGCGGGGCGAGTTTTGGCGCGGGTCGTGGGGTGGCTGGGAAACTTCGTTGACGTCGAGCAACTGCGTGATCCTCAATCCATTCAAGAGCGTCTGCAACAAGTGGCCGGGACGGTCGCGCAGCGCACGCTCGGACTCGTCGGCGGCGCGCTCGGCGTCGTCGTGCAAATCTTCTTCATCATCTTCACCATGTACTACCTCTTCCGCGACGGGGCGAAGATCGTGGATGCGCTCCCCGACGTGTTGCCGCTGGAGCGGGCGCAGAGCGAGGCGATCATCAAGCGCACCAGAGACGTGATCAGCGCGAGCGTCAACGGGGTGTTGGTCATCGCGGCGATTCAGGGCGCGCTCGGCGCGGTAGCCTTCTTCGCCCTCAAAGTTCCGTCCGCGCTCGTCTGGGGCGTGGTGATGACGTTCCTCTCGCTCATCCCGATGGCCGGCGCATTCGTCGTCTGGATTCCCGCGGCGATCTTTCTGGCCGTCACGGGACACTGGGTGAAGGCCGCACTACTGGTCGCGTGGGGGGCACTCGTGATCGGCACGGTGGATAATTTCCTGCGACCGAAACTCGTCGGCGAGAGAACCAAGCTGCACGAGTTGTTCATCTTCTTTTCTGTGCTCGGCGGCCTGCACGTCTTCGGCGTGCTCGGTCTGGTGCTAGGCCCCGTCGTGCTCGCGATCACGCTCGCGCTGCTTGACGTGATGCGACACGCCGACCGCCCACCGACCGCGCCTGCCGCCCCGGCGACGTCGTTCATTGACCACGGCGCGTTGAAGGATGAAGCCATGAGCGACGCGCCTCCCGCCCCAACGGGAGACACGGGGATCGTCACATCGCAATAATCTTATTCGAGTAAAAAAATCCGACCGCAATCCGGCAAAGTGAAGGCGCATGGCTGACGAGACGAAGAACCCTTGGACGGTAGTTTCGACGAGGCATATTTACGACAACAGTTGGATCAGCGTCAGGGAAGATGCAGTGATCCAACCGGACGGCGGGCGGGGCATTTACGGCGTCGTCCACTTTAAGAATGTCGCTATCGGCGTGCTCGCCGTCGAGGACGACTTCATCTATCTGGTGGGGCAATATCGTTACCCGCTCGAACGCTATTCGTGGGAGATACCGGAGGGCGGTTGCGGGGAAGGCGAAGACCCGCTCGATGCGGCGCGGCGCGAACTGGAAGAGGAGACCGGCCTGCGCGCGAAGCACTGGCGCAAACTCGGAGAAGCCCACCTGTCAAATTCCGTCTCAGACGAACTCGCCATTTGGTACGTCGCGACCGGACTGACGCAGGGCGAGCGCCGACCGGAGGGAACCGAGCAACTCGAAGTCCGCCGCGTCCTCTTCGGCGACGCCTTACGCATGACGTTGAGCGGCGAAATCACCGACGCCATCAGCCAACTCGCAATCATGCAGTATGGCCTCGCGGCAAAACATTCTCCCTGACATTCCTCATCCGTAGTTGGCCTGCCAAAGTTGTTTAATTTCTCCGGTTAAAAACAGACAGACCGCCAACTCGTAAAGTTGGCGGTCTGTCTCAATTGAAGCGTCTGACTCTTTAAATTGCTAGGGGTATCAATTTAGGCAGCGTAACGCCCGTCAACGGTGACGGGTTCGGCGAAGACGCGGCGACCGTTCAACGCGTCGTCAATGATTTCGCGGACGGCGGCCACGTCAGGATTAACGTCCATACGGTCGCACGCCTTCAAGTGGCGCAGAATGCCTTCGGTGGCGATGTCGAGCGCCGCGCCCGTCAGTTTGGAATAACGGCGGGCCTGGATGTGGTCAATAACCTTGAGCCGCTCTTCCAGCGGCAACGTTACATTGAAAGTCACTTTACTTTCTACTCCTTCTCGTTTGGACTCGTATCCCGACGGGCTTCTCCAAGCTTATGAATGCGGTATTTTAGATGCCCGCCGCTTCGTTTAAGATGCGTTTCTGTTACATTTCTCGCAAAATTCACGCAACCCAGCCCTAAAAGTAATCCAACTTCACCCAGCGAATAATAGCTGTGTCTGCGGAACGGGGGATTCTAATCGAAAACGCAAAAAATTGCCAGAAAATAATTCGGGATTATGCCTTTGACACACCCAAAGGCCGGAATGGTAATGGATCGCGGATAGGCGGGGTTAAAGCTAAGGTTTGGCGGGCTTTTTACGCCGCTTGACGGCCTTCGGCTCTGACTTCGGCGGCTCTGTCGAAAGCATCTTCCTCACCGCTTCGTCAAAACTCATCGGCGCGAGCGTGATAGGCTTACCAGCCTTCCCTTTAGGGTTAGGGTTGTGCCGTGCTTCTTTCATTCCTCACATTCTATCATTGATGTAAAATCTTTCCACAACTTTCGGCTCGCTTACTTGCGCTAGTGGATAGCTACCGCTGACGTGAGGACAGATCGCACATCCCTGAGCGATGCGAGCCGAAACCTTTTCAGGGAACAGGCCACAGGGAGGCCTCATGGCAGAGAAGGAACCAGACAAATACTTAGAGATGTTGGATGCTGCCGTTAAAGACAGCCTACATCGTCTTCCGACACCGCATTGTGAATTTATCACCGAAGGCGAGCAAACCACTTTAGTCTATAAGCACCAGATGGGTGATTTCGAGGTTCGCTTTAAGCCGTCAAAGCATTTGGATGCTGAGGCTCTCAAGGGCGGCGAGTATCTAACAAAGATGATGCTTGATCTTGAAATTGCGGGAAAGTCCATTGGTGAGTTGGAAGAATCAGACAAGAGAAGGGAAGAGTATCCGCAGCTCATAGCTATTTGGTTCAAGATGTTCTTTGCGCATCTTCTAGGAAATAACGCCGCAATCGCCCTAAGAAGTACGATGAGGGAGACAGACCTCATCACGGCGACATTCATGCAATCAACCCAGATACGCCCTTTCGTACTCATGAAGGGAATAAAACAGATTAAAGCCTCTGGCGTTAATGAACACCTAGCACTCATCTTGGATGAGACCGAGAAAGAAAAAAAGGAGATGCTTGAGAGTTATATATTCGCGCTCCAACCGACTAACCTTGATCGGCTCAGGGAGTTCTATGATGCAGTTTATCCTGTTTGGCACGATATTAAAGACATCGCCGCCCGCTACAAAGATGCATGGCGGGGCATGATTGCAGCAAAGTACAAAGATAAAACAATCGTCTCTGACTATACTTTTGAAAGTTTATTCATTGAAGACATAGCAGACGATTTATTAAGTCGAATATCCGGCGACGTGG
>JAUZFQ010000138.1 GCA_030838445.1 Pyrinomonadaceae bacterium
GTTTGGTTGTTACAACTCGACACTCGTCACCCGTCACTCGTCACTATTTTAAAATGACAGATTCTTTCGAGAGAGTGCGCGGCGTGAGCGTGTTGCCGCTGTTCCCGCTGCCGCTGGTGCTGTTTCCGGGCGTGCCGCTGCCGCTCCACATCTTCGAGGAGCGTTACCGCCAGATGCTCGCCGACGTGCGCGCGGGCAACAACCTGTTCGGGCTGTCTTACTTCGACTTGAACACGGCCACCAACACGCGCCCGCCCGTCGGCCACGTTGGCTGCGCGGCTGAAGTGGTCGAGTCGCAATTGCTGCCCGACGGGCGTTCCAACATTCTGACCGTCGGCCTCGTCCGTTACCGCGTCGTCGAGTACGTCGAACTCGGCGAGCCTTACCTCGTCGGCCGCGTCGAGTTTTTTGAAGACGAGCGCGAGGACGACGAGCTGCTTGCGACGCGCGCCCGTCAGGTCGCGGAACTCTTCACGCGCATCGCGCGCGCCGTGCGCTCTCTGAACGACGACCGCGCCAGCCTCCCCGACCTGCCAGACGCCGAACCCGAACGGCTCTCGTTTCTCGTCGCCGCCGCGATGGAACTCGACGTCGAGGCCAAGCAAGGTCTGCTCGAACTGCGCTCCGGCGCGGAGCGGCTCGAACGCATCTCGACGCTGCTCGCGCAAGTCGTCGGCAACTACGAAGAGCGCGCGCGCACGCATAAACTCGCCAAAGGCAACGGCCACAGCGGCCATCACCCGAACCTCGAAGAATGACTTTTACCAGCGGCGATCTCAAACAACACCAACGCGGCGACGCGCGGCAGACGATCCGCGTCCGCCTGCTCTACTTTGGCGCGGCGCGCGAAGAGGCGGGGCGCGAAGAGGAACAACTCGAAGTCGGCTCGCCCGCCACGGCCGCGTCCGTCTTCGCGGAAGTTCTGGAGGCGCATCCCGCGCTCCGTCGCTTCGGCCGCTCGCTCCTCGTCGCGGTCAACGAGGAATACGCGGGGGCTGCGGCGGAGGTGCGCGCGGGCGACGAGATCGCCATCTTCCCGCCCGTCAGCGGCGGCGCGGCTGGGGCGGCTGATGCCGGGGCGCAAGAAGAAAAGAACGACGCACCTGACGACGAGCACGGCGCGGCGTCGGAAGATTTTTTTGAACTGACGATTGACCCCATCAACGTCGGCGCGGTCGCGCGTCGCGTCGTGCCCGCGCGCTGCGGCGCGACCGTCACGCTCGACGGTTACGCGCGCCAGTTCACGCGCGGCCGCGGCGAGACTTTGTACCTCGTCTACGAAGCCTATGCGCCGATGGCGCTCGGCGAGATGCGTCGGCTCGGCCAAGAGGCGCACAAGAAATTCGAGATCGCACACGTCGGCATCGTGCATCGCACGGGGCGTCTGGAGATCGGCGAGACTTCGGTCGTCATCTCGGTGAGCGCGCCGCACCGCCGCGCCGCGTTCGAGGCGTGCGAGTGGGCGATCCGCGAACTCAAACGCACTGTCCCAATCTGGAAAAAGGAGTTTTTCGCGGGCGGCGAAGTCTGGGTCGAAGGCGAAGGCGCGCCCGCCGTTTAAGACAATGGAAAACTTAGAACACTTGCTCGAACGCAACCGCACGTGGGCGAAGAAGATGACGGACGCCGATCCCGACTTCTTCCAACGTCTCTCGCAGCAACAGTCGCCGAGCTACCTGTGGATCGGCTGTTCGGACAGTCGCGTGTCCGCGAACGAGATCGTCGGCCTCCTGCCGGGCGAGATGTTCGTCCACCGCAACGTGGCGAACGTCGTCGTCCACACAGACCTCAACTGCCTCGCGGTGATTCAATACGCCGTGGAGGTGCTCAAGGTGAAGCACATCATCGTGTGCGGGCATTACGGCTGCGGCGGCGTGAAGGCCGCGCTCGACAACAGCACGTACGGATTGATTGACAACTGGCTCAGGCACGTGCAGGACGTGAAGCACCAGCACGCCGCCGCGCTCGACGCGTTGGCCGACGACGCGACGCGCTTCCGCACGCTCTGCGAGTTGAACGTGATCGAGCAGGTCTTGAACGTGAGCCGGACGACCATCGTGCAGAGCGCGTGGGAGAGCGGGCAGGAGTTGGCCGTCCACGGCTGGATTTACGGCCTCAAGGACGGCCTCCTGCGCGAGTTGGACATCTGCATCACCGGTCAGGACGAGCTTTCCGAGAAATACCTCAACGCCGTCGCCGCCTCGAACTGAACGGCCGCGCGGAGGGAAGAAAGGATGAGGTAGGAGACGGGAGTCAGAATAAGACGAGCGGAGTGCTTACTTCTGTCTCCTGTATTCTGTCTCGTGTCTCCTATCTCCTGTTCCCGGCTTTCCGTTCATCGTTCCGCGTTCCTCCTTAACCGTTAACCTCTGCGGCGCTTTCGCTGTCAGCCGCGCTTAACTGCAAAACCCGCCTCACGTCAACTTGAAGGACGCTTGAAAAAGTTTGGAACTACGCGTCCCGTCAGGCGTAATTATGACTGAAAGGCGTTTTTAGTCATAGGTCAGAAAGTTATGGTCAGCACACTGACGAGAGAAGAGACGCGCGAGGCGATTCTCGACGCGACCGATTACCTGCTGGCGCGCTACGGCTACCGCAAGATGACGGTGGACGACATCGCGCAGGAGGCGGGCATCGGCAAGGGCACGATCTATCTCCACTTCGCGAGCAAGGAAGAGGTCACGCTGTCGCACGTTGACCGCATCGTCGAGCGTCTGAAGGAGCGCCTGTGGGCGATTGCGCGCACAAACGCCGACGTGGCGATCCGCCTGCGCCTGATGCTGGTGGCGCGCGTCCTCTTCCGCTTCGACAGCGTGCAGCACTACACGCAGAGTTTGAACGACCTGCTGGCCGCCTTGCGCCCGAAGTTGCTGGCGCGGCGCGCGCGTTACTTTGAAGAGGAGGCGCGTGTCTTCGCGGAGGTGCTCGGCGAGGGCAAGCGCGCCGGAGCGTTCAACGTCAAGGATGCGCTCTCGACCGCGTTCGCGCTGCTCCACGCCACCAACTCGCTCCTGCCCTACAGCCTGAGCACGACCGAACTCGGCGAGCGCGACGAGATCAAAGAGAAGACCGAACAGATCGCCGATCTGATCCTGAGCGGCCTGCTCCGACAACGGGACGCGCCCGCCACGACGACAACGGCGACGAGGCCGCCGCGTCGCCGCCGCTGACGCACGAAGTGACGACGCCACAGCCCGCACCCGGTCTCACGCCCGCGGCGGAAACGAAACATCAAACGCGCCACCACGGCGCGCAACTCAAAACTCGAACGCGCACGGACGAGCGCGACACGAAACGAGCGAGGATAATCAAGCGATGAGAAAAATTTCAGCCGTCATCAATCCGGCCGCCCGCGCGGCCATGTTAATCGTCTGCCTGTCGGCCGTCGCCTTGGCGCAGCAGCCGCAGGCGCAGCCCGTCTCCGCCCCTGCGGAGACTCCGGCCACGCGCCGCGTCGCCGAGTTGATCAAGATCATCAACACGTCGGACGCGGCGGCGACGAAGAGTTATGTGCGCGAGAACTACGGCGGCGAGTTCGGCAAGCTGCCCTTGAGCGCGCACCTCAACTTCATCGCCTACATGCGCGACCAGACGCGCGGCATCGAGTTTCGCGGGATTCGCAAGAGCAGCGCGACGGACGCGACCGCTTTGATCCGCACGCACCTGACGGGCGCGTGGCACACCCTCGCCGTGAACGTCGAAGCCGACGCGCCGTACCGCATCACGGACATTGACGTTGACACGGTGGACGCGCCCGACGCGGAGCGCGCCCCGGCGAAGAAGTTGACCGACGCGGAGCGCGCGCGCGAACTCGAAGCCTACGTGCAGAAGTTGGCCGAGGCCGACGTGTTCTCCGGCGCGGTGCTCTTGGCGAAGGACGGCAAAATTCTCTTCGAGCGAGCTTATGGCGAGGCGAGCAAAGATTTCCGCGTCGCAAACCGCGCGGACACGAAGTTCAACCTCGGCTCGATGAACAAGATGTTCACGGCGGTCGCCATCGCACAACTCGCCGAACGCGGCAAGCTTTCCTTTGAAGACCCGCTCGCCAAGTTCCTGCCGGAGTTCCCGAACAAAGATGCGGCGCAGAAGATCAAGATCAAGCATTTGCTGACGCACACTTCTGGCCTCGGCAGTTACTTCAACCGGAAGTTCATGGAGTCGTCGCGCGCACGCTTCCGCACCGTGAGTGACATGATGACGCTCGCAGAGGGCGAGACGCTCGCCTTCGAGCCGGGCACGAAATGGGCTTACAGCAACACGGGCATGCTCGTGCTCGGCGCGGTCATCGAGCGCGCGACGGGGCAGAGTTATTTCGACTACGTGCGCGAAAACATCTACAAGCCCGCCGGGATGACGAACACCGACGCCTACGAGTTAGACCTCGTGACGCCGAACCTCGCCGTCGGCTACCAGAAGGAGTTCAACGAGGACGGCACGGTGCGCTTCCGCAACAACGTCTTCCAGCACGTCATCCGCGGCGGCCCGGCGGGCGGCGGTTATTCGACCGTGGGCGACCTGTTGAAGTTCGACACGGCCTTGCGCGCCAACAAACTGGTCGGTGCGGAGTACGTCAAGCAACTGCTCTCGGCCAAGCCCGAACTCAACTCGCCGCGTTACGGCTACGGCTTCGGCGTGGACACGAAGAACCGCATCGTCGGCCACAGCGGCGGCTTCTCCGGCATCAGTTCCAACCTCGACATGTTTCTCGACAGCGGCTACACCGCCATCGTCATGTCCAACTACGGCGGCGGCTCGCAGCCCCTCAGCCGCAAGATGCAGGAGTTGATTCTGGCCGGACAGTAATCGCTACGCCAAACGCGCTCGGCGTTTAAATTGCCGCCGCGCTCGGCGTTTAAATTGCCGCCGTTCCAACTCGCGGCAAATAAAAACTCCCGCTCACACGTCTGTGTCAGCGGGAGTTTGTTTGTTGCGAGTCGAGACCGACTTACTCGGCGGCGACCCCGGCTACTTCCTCGTCGCCCGCGGCTTCCAGTAGCGACGCGCTCGTCACCATGTCGCCGCCGTCGCACTTGATGAGACGGACGCCCTGCGCGCTGCGCCCGGTCTTGCGGATGTGCGAGGCTTCGATGCGAATGAGCTTTGCCTGCTGCGTGATGATCATGATCTCCGAGTCGTCTTCGACAGGGAAGACGGCCACCACCTTGCCGGTCTTGGGCGTCGCCTTCATGTTGATGACGCCCTTGCCGCCGCGCGATTGCAGGCGGTAGATCGTGATCGGCGTCTGCTTGCCGAAGCCCTGCTCGGAGACCGAGAGCATCCGCTCGCTGTCGTCCGACGAGACGGCGCATAGGCTGACGACGTAATCGTCCTTGCGCAAGTCAATGCCGCGCACGCCGCGCGTGGCGCGACCCATCGGCCGCACGTCCGATTCGTCAAAGCGGATGGCGAGACCGTTGTGCGTGGCGATGAAGATGCGCTTCGTGCCGTCGGTCAACACAACGTCGAGCAGTTCGTCTTGATCGTCTATGTTGATGGCGTTGATGCCGTTCGTGCGGATGTTCTGGAAATCCGCGAGCGACGTTTTCTTGATCACGCCTTTGCGCGTGACCATCACCACATAGCGACCCTCGGAAAACTCTTTGACGGGGACGACGCCCGCCAGCTTCCGCGTCGATGGGATGTTGATGAGATTGACGACGGCCTTGCCGCGCGCGTGCGTCGGCGCGTCCGGTATCTCGTGAACCTTCAACTTGAAGACCTGCCCGTTGTCCGTGAAGATCATGATGTAATCATGGGTCGAGGCGGTGAACAGGTGTTCGACGAAATCGCCGTTCTTGGGAGCCGAGCCGAAACGGCCTTTGCCGCCGCGCCCCTGCTTCGTGTAAGACGAGACGGGCGTGCGCTTGATGTAGCCGGAGTTCGTGATCGTGATCGCCACTTCCTCGTCGGCGATCATGTCTTCGATAGTGAGTTCGACGCCCTCGTCTATGATCTCCGTGCGGCGTTTGTCGCCGAAGAGTTTACGCACCTCTTCGAGTTCGTTGATGATCACGCGGCGCAGCGAGCTTTCGTTCGCGAGAATCTCTTCGAGTTCGGCGATGAACTTGATGATGCCCTCGTACTCGTCGAGAATCTTCTGCCGTTCGAGCGCGGACAGGCGGCGCAGTTGCAGATCGAGAATGGACTGCGCCTGTAGTTCGGAGAACTGCAAACGCCCGATCACTTTTTGCAGCTTCGAGATGAAGCCCGCCTGCGTCAGGTCGGACGGCAAGCCCTTCCACGCGCGGCCTTCGCCCATCTTCTCCGTGTGCCCGGTGAGCCACGCGCGCGCTTCGTCAACCGAGGCGGCATTGCGGATGAGCGGAATGATGTAGTCGAGCGCGTCAATGGCCTTGTTGAGACCTTCGAGGATGTGCGCGCGGGCGCGCGCCTTGCGCAGTTCGTACTCGGTGCGGCGGCGCACGACCTCGCGGCGGAAGTCCACGAAGGCTTCGAGCATCTGCTTCAAGGTCAGCACGCGCGGCTGGCCTTCGACAATCGCCAGATTGATCACGCCGAACGACGACTGCATCGGCGTCATCTTGTAGAGCTTGTTCAAGACGACCTGCGGCACGCTGTCGCGCTTGAGTTCGACGACGATGCGCATACCGTTGCGGTCTGACTCGTCGCGCAGATCGGAGATGCCTTCGATCTTCTTCTCGTTGACGAGTTCGGCGATGCGCTCGATGAGCCGCGCCTTGTTCACCTGATAGGGAATCTCGGTGATGATGATCGCGTCGCGCTCAGTCGTGCCGCGGCCGATGCGGTCAATGCCTGCGCGCGCGCGCATCTGGATGATGCCGCGGCCGGTCAGGTAGGCCGAGCGGATTCCGGCGCGGCCGTAGATGAAACCGGCGGTCGGGAAGTCGGGGCCGGGAACGATCTTGAGCAACTCTTCGTCTTTGATCTGCGGCTTGCGCAGGACGGCGATGGTCGCGTCCACGATCTCGCCGAGGTTGTGCGGCGGGATGTTGGTCGCCATGCCGACGGCGATGCCGCCCGAACCGTTGAGGAGCAGGTTCGGCACGCGCGTCGGCATTACCTTCGGCTCTGAGAGCGACTCGTCGTAGTTGGGCTGAAAGTCAACCGTCTCTTTTTCGATGTCGGCGAGGATTTCGCTCGTGAGCTTCGACATGCGCGCTTCGGTGTAGCGCATGGCGGCGGCCGAGTCGCCGTCCACCGAGCCGAAGTTGCCCTGCCCGTCAATCAGCGGGTAGCGCAAGGAGAAGTCCTGCGCCATGCGGACGATGGTGTCGTAGACGGCCGAGTCGCCGTGCGGGTGATACTTACCGATCACGTCGCCGACGATGCGCGCGCTCTTCTTGTAAGCCTTGTTGTGCTGGTTGCCGAGTTCGTTCATCGCCCACAGCACGCGGCGGTGGACGGGCTTGAAGCCGTCGCGCACGTCGGGGAGCGCGCGCCCGATGATGACCGACATCGCGTAGTCGAGATACGAACGGCGCATCTCCTCTTCGATGTTAACGTAGTTATGATCGAGTGTTTCCATTAACAAACCTTTCGAGTACAATCTGGCGTCCGTCCTGAAGGGGGACGGCTTCACTTAAGCTTCGCGTCCGGCACTCCACCCGCCACCAAGCTCTTTCAAGTTTCCGCGCCGACGGGAAAACCAGACGAGCGCGCGGCGCGCTTTCGGCGGGGAGACGACCGCGCCGGGAGTGTCCGAAACGCCGTGTTTGAGAGACCTGAAAACTGGTGTCCGGCGGTACTTTTCCGGGTCTTCAAGTACCGGGTTGAAGTACGACATATTGTAGCCCGAAAAGTCGCTTTTCGCAACCGCCGGGAGGGCGCGAAAGCCTTGTAAAATCAGGGTTTCGGGCGGTTTTTAACGGCACTTTACGGGGAGCGGCGCGGGCACAATATATTGAGGCGCACGAGCCTCGCTAGGCACGCCCCAAAACGATGAAATATCCCGGCAAAGACCGACGCCTGCGGGAGCGTTTGAAGCTCTCGCTGCCCGCGCGCGTGCAGGTGCGCGAGGACGCCGCGACCGAGTGGACGGAGATGACGCGCCTCGACGACTTGACGCCGTTCGGGGCGGGTTTTAGTCTCACGCGGCCGGTTGATATCGGGCGGCTGTTGCACCTGACGATGCCGATGCCGCGCCAACTGCGTTGCTTCGATCACATCGAAGATCAATACCGCGTCTACGCGCTGGTGCGTTCGCTGCGGGCGGATTTTCCCGCGGGGGCGAGCGCGCCGAGGTTCAGGTTGGGCGTGGCCTTCGTCGGCAAGCGGCCGCCGGAGAGTTACCAACTCGATCCGCAGAGACGTTACGAGGTGTTCGAGCCGGAGGCGGACGGCGGCTTGTGGAAACTGTTGGAGCAGACGCCCGTCGAGGGACAGGTAGCGAAAAAAGAGTCGCGGCTGAGCGTGCCCGTCGAGGTGACGGTCGAACTCTATGACGAGAACTGGAACATCACGGCGCGCGAGGAGACCGTCACGGAAAACATCAGCCGCCGCGGCGCGGCCGTCTACACGACGCTGCGCGCCGAGCGCGGACGCTTCGTGCGGCTGACGAGCGCGCGCTACCAGACTTCGGCCTTCGCGGTGGTGCGCGCGTCCCGCACGGGCAACGACAGCATCCCGCGTCTCCACGTCGAGTTCATAGATCGGGAGTGGCCGCTTGAAGAGTTCGGTTGAGATGCAAAAGAAGCGACAGACATTGGTGTTCCCGCGCGAGGTGTTGCTCATCGAGATCGAGCGGCACTGTGCGGACGCGGCTTGCAACGCGCGCACGCGCATCGGGCTGACGAAGGAAGAGGCGCGGCTCTACGACGGCTTCGTGTGCGAAGTTTGCGAACGCCGGCACGAGGACGGTTTGACGGAGCGCGACATCCCCGACTGGTGGGAAGAGTTGAACGTCACGGGGCTGGCGACGCTGCGCGGCACGTCGTCCGGCGGCGGCGATGAGTCGTCGCGGGCGAGCGACGAGGAGGGCGGCGGAGTGGTCGCGCGTTTGAGCGAGGCGTGGCAGAGTCGGGCACGGCGCTCCGGCCAACTCGAAGGGCGCGGCGCGAAGGATGCGCCGGGTGACGGGGGAGACGAGTCGCTTTGAGCGAGACGGAAACGAGTGTCGTGCGGCGCGGTAAGAAGCCTGCGAACGAACAACGCGACGAGCCTTACGTGCTGCCGTTGTGGGCGATTCGTCTGCTGCGCGCGATCCTGCATCTGCTGTTTCGCTTGCTGTGGCGGATGCGCTACCTGAACGTGGAGAACATTCCAGCCTCCGGCGGCGTCATCATCGCCGCGAACCATCAAACTTATCTCGACCCGTTCTGGCTCGGCGTCCCCGTCCCGATCTACACGCGCTTCCTCGCGTGGGACAAAGTGTTCGACTGGCCGGTGGCCGGAAAACTGATGCGACTGCTCGGCGCGTGGCCGCTGCAAGTGCAGAAGGGCGACCGCCGCGCCATCCGCCGTTCGCTGCAATGGCTGCGCGGCGGCGGCGCGCTCGTCATCTTCCCCGAAGGCGGGCGATCTTTTTCCGACGGCAAGATGCAGGAGTTCAAGGTGGGCGCGGCGCGGCTCGCGCTCGAAGCGGGCGTGCCCGTCCTGCCCATCACGATCCGCGGCGGCCAACGCGTCTGGCCGCGCGACCGGCGTTACCCCAGTCTCGGCCGCGTCGAGATCATCTACCACCCGCTCCATCATCTGACGCCGCTCCCCGGCGAAGACACACGCCAGACCGCGCGCCGCGAAACCGACAAACTTTACGAGATCATCCACTCCGCGCTGTGAGCGCGTGACGCGCAGAGACGAAGGCCGCAAGTAACGAATGAACACTAAAACGAAACGCCGTCTGCTCTGGCTCGCGCTCCTCGCCGTCGTCGTCGCCGCGTTCGCGTGGGTCTTCGTCCCGGTCTGGACGATCCAGCCGTTCAAGGCGCAGACGCCCGGCGGGTTGAACCTCTCATACACGCTGCGGAGTTGGTCAACGGTGGCGACGCCCGTCGCGCTCGCGCTGGCCGCGCTGCTCGTCGTCGTGCTCTGGCGCGGCACGCGCTGGTGGATGAAGGTCGCGCTCGTCTTGCTGCTCGTGCCCCCCGTCGCGGCGACGTGGTTCTCGCGGCAGAACCATTTCGAGTGGATGTTCAAGCCGCTGGCGCAGAGTGCCTACGTCGCGGCCGACAAGGTTGATTTCGTCGGCGACGAAGAGATGGTGCTGGCCGTCGAAGTCAACGGCGACGCCGTGGCCTACCCCGTCCGGCAGTTGGCTTATCACCACGTCGTCGAGGACACGGTGGGCGGCCTGCCGGTCGTGTCAACTTATTGAACGCTCTGTCACACCGGTCTGGTGTGGGAAGCGGCGACGGACGGGCGGCGTTTGAAATTTCACCTCACGGGAATTAACAACCAGAACTTCATCATGGCCGACGAGGAGACGGGCACCTGGTGGCAGCAGGTGTCGGGCGAGGCCATCCACGGCCCGCTCAAAGGGCGGCGTTTGAACGGCGTCTTTCACGACGAACTGACGTTTGCCACGTGGCGGCGCGAGCGGCCGCAGGGGCGCGTGCTGCGCCCGTCGGAAGACAACGATGCGTGGCGGAAATTTTCCGAGCGTTGGGAGGAGCAGACGGCGAAGCTGCCGGTCGTCACGCAGGCCGCCGCGCAAGACAAACTCGCGCCGCGTGCCGTCGTGCTCGGCGTGAACTTGAACGGCGCGGCGAAGGCTTACCCGCTTGAGCCGGTCGAGCGGCAGAGTCCTTTAGTTGACAAGGTGGGCGGCGTGCCGCTCTTGGTCGTGCTCGGCGAAGATAAAAAGTCCGTGCGCGCCTTCGAGACGACGGTGGACGGGCGCGCGTTGGAGTTTTACGTGAAGGCGGACGCTGTGGGCGGCGGCGCGTGGCGCATGTTCGACGGCGAGACGCAGAGCGAGTGGGACTTCACCGGCCGCGCCGTCGCGGGCGCGCTCGCCGGGCGGCAACTGAAAAAGATTCCCCTGCTCAAAGACTACTGGTTCGACTGGAAGCTCTACAACCCGCAGACCCTCGTCTACGCCTTCAACGCGCCGTGAAGTCAAGATGTCAGTCGCGCAGCGCGAGCACGCGCATCATCGCTTCGTGGACGAGGCCGTTCGACGCCATGATGGGCGGCGCGTAGATGTGGAAGGGCGAGCCGTCGTAGCGCGAGATGCGCCCGCCCGCCTCTTCGATGAGGAGCACCCCGGCGGCCACGTCCCAAGGGCGCAAGCCCTCTTCCCAGAAGCCGTCGAAGCGACCGGCGGCGACGTAAGCGAGATCGAGCGCGGCCGAGCCGTCGCGGCGCACGCCCTGCGCGTGCAGGATGAAGTTCTTGAAGTTGCGCGCGAAGTTGTCGCGCCCGCGCACGTCGTAGGGGTAGCCCGTGCAGAGCAAGCTCTCGTTGAGATCGTCAATTTCGGAGACGCGGATGCGCCGCCCGTTCAGGGTCGCGCCCGCGCCGCGCTCGGCGGCAAACGTCTCGTCGCGCGTCGGGTCGTGGATGACGCCGATGACTAGCTCGCCCTCGCGTTCGAGCGCGATGGAGACGCAATAGCAAGGGTAGCCGTGCGCGTAGTTCGTCGTCCCGTCGAGCGGGTCAACAATCCACTTGTAGGACGCCGCCGCCGAGCCTTCGTGTTCGGACTTCCCCGACTCTTCGGCAAGGATGGCGTGGCGCGGGTAGTGGCTGCGGATGCGCTCGATGATCAAACGCTCGGCCGCCAGATCGGACTCGGTGACGAGATCAATGTCGCCCTTGTGCGACACCTCCAGCGACGTGCGCCCGAACCGCTCGGCCAACAAACGCCCCGCCTCCCGCGCCGTCTCAATCGCAAAATCTAACAATGGCGAACTCCCGTCTTAAGGTTCAAAGACAAACTCTCTCACCACGAGCGCGCTCAATCTTCGTAGACGTAAAACTCCGTGCGCTCGCCCTCTAAAAACTTCTCGACCAGCGGCCACACTTCCTCTTCCCAGTCCACCCCCGCCGCAATCTTCGGCAGCGCGACGCTCTTGACCTTGTGCTTGATGCAGTAGCGCGCCAGCTTGCGCAAGCCCCGGTTCAAAAACGACACAGAGACGTGTTCCGCATCCGACATCACGGCCATAAAAATAACGCCGGGACGATTCTTCCCCGGCGCGACCACGAACAGGTCGCCCCCCTGAAACTTATTCCCACGCGTGAACTGCCGCAAGTGCTGCTGCACCTCCGGCCACTTCGACGACACCTTCGCCGCCGCCCCCGCGCCCCCACCGCTCTCCGGCGCACCCGTCACCACGCCAAGCGCGACGAACTCCGCGTTCGCCCGCAGTATGTCGCCTGAGATTATTTTGATCATTCTGTCTAAAGATTCAATGTAAAGGAAGTCAAATAATGTCCGGTATTAGTGACGCGCATTCAGCGATACAAGCATGGCGTCTTGCACATGAGAGATACGCTATTCGGGGTCGGGTGTACGCGGTTGTTAGGTGCGGCGTTCATTAAAACCTTAGTGCTATTTTCTTAGCTGCTCTAGTATAACCCTAGCCTGACTATAGGCTGGATCACCCGGCGCATTTACTACTACATGTTCAAGATTGGAAATTGCCTTATCTCTGTCACCAAGATTGGCGTATGCGACTCCAAGATATAGATATGGCGTTAACCATTCAGGCGTTTTCTTGATTTGAACTTCACATAAATTTTTCAGTTCGGCAAAACTCTTACTTTTCTCAAGCTCTACCATCTTCTGGAAAATTCCAGTTTCCTCACCTACTACAACACTGACGCGGCCAGCAGATGTATCTCTTTTTGCTCCATTAAAATCATATGTCGAGGTAATACCTCTGCTTGCCTTTTTAGCCCCTACCTCTAGCTCCTTAATCTTTGCATCCTTCTTCTGGAGATCACCTTGATACTCACCTACTTTTGAAATCAATTCACCATTTTTTTCAAGTAGCTCTTTATTACCTGATACGAGTGTGTCAATCCTCTTGTCTTTAACTTTATCAACACGAGACTGGAATATTGATGTTCCTACCGTAGAAACAAATACAAAGAAAAGGCCTATGTATGATAACCACCGAAACAGCGTCATCCAAGAATCTTCGTTCATGTTTACTCCTGTTCTAGCACATTCCTGCTATTGTGCCGCACGAAGTTTGCGGGCGGCGAGTTTGAGGACTTCTTGGACTTGGGCGTCCCAGTAAGGCCAGGAGTGTGTGCCGGGGAGTTGGCGGTACTCGTGTGGGATTTTGCGTTTGAGGAGGAGTTCGGAGAGGGCGCGGTTGGAGTTGATGAGAAAGTCTTCCGTGCCGCAGTCGAAGTAGATGAAGGGGAGTGTGGGGAAGCGTTCGGGCGGCAGGTCTGTGAAGAGTTTGAAGAGGTCGTTGGCGGCGCGCGTGGGGCTGCCCATCGCGCCGTAGGTGCGGCCGACGGAGGGGCGGACGAAGTCGAGCAGGTTCGGATCGGTGTGATCCCAGGAGGCCGCGCCGAACGCGCCGCTGAGAGATGCGGCGAGGGCGAACGTCTGCGGGTGCTTGATGCCGAACTTCAACGCGCCGTAGCCGCCCATCGAAAGCCCCGCGACGGCGCGTGCCTCGCGCGCCGGGAGAGCGCGGTAGCGACGTTCCACGTCGGGGATCAACTCGGCGAGGATGTAAGTCTCGAACTTGTCGGTCTCGACCGTCGCGCTGTCTGTGTACCAGCCGTCGCGGCCTTCGGGCGTGACGATGATGAAGCGATACGCGGCGGCGTGCATGGCGAGATGCGCGCGTTCGGAAACCCAGTTGCCCGCGCCGCCGCCGAGTCCGTGCAGCAGATAGATGACGGGGTAGCGCAGGGCGCGCGACTCCGGCGCGTCGTAGAGCGGCGGCAGGACGACGTGGTAAGGCAGAGGCTTGCCGACGAGTTTGCTCTCGAACTTGACCGACTCGACGCGCGCCGCTGCGGGCTGCCGTTGGGTCGCCTGCGCCTGACACGAAACGAACGCCAGCAGCAGCGCGCAGCAGAGAGAGACGAAGCGCGCCCGCGTCAGCCCGAAACGCTCTCGTGACGCGTCGCACCTTTTACGCCTCGTGTCGCAACGTTCCTGCGTCGCGTCACGACGTTCCTGCGATGCGTCGCGATAACGTTGCGACCCGTCGCAACTAGCGCGTTTTGCGCCGAAAGTCCGGCGCGGCTCGCCGTTACGCATTCGCGCTGCGTCGAAACTCCGGCGCGTCGAGCCGGGATTGTTTTTCGCGCGCACTATTTCCACACCCCCACGCCCTTGAGAAACTCTTCGAGGTTCGCCTTCTTGAGCAGGTCGCCGACGGCGTCGTGTTTGAGTTGCGGCGCGATGCGCCCCGGCCGCTCGGCGAGCGCGTGCGCCGTGACGGCGACGACCGCCGCACCCGCGGAGAGGTTGTGCGCGACGATCTTGTCCACGGTGTCGCTCGGCTTGTGGTGAATCTCGTCGTAGTGCTCCATGTCAACCCAGAGGTCGAGCGAAGGGATTCCGGCCAGGAAGAAGTGGCCGTGATCGGTGTCGAACGAGAGTTCGGGTGAGAGGCCGTCGCCGCCGATCCCTGCGAGCAGAGACTTGCTGATCGGCGTCATCGCCGCCTGCACGTCTTCGCGCCCCTCGAACTTCCAGCCGCGCGGGTGTCCCGCGCCGTTGTCGGTGTTGAGCGCGGCGACGCAATCCTTGAGTTCACGCGCGTGCGCGCGGACGTAAGCGGCCGAGCCTAGCAAGCCCTGCTCCTCGCCGCCCCAGAGCGCGAAGCGGATCGAGCGGCGTGGCGGCGTGCCGAGCGCGGCGATGGCGCGTGCCGCCTCCAAGACCATCGCGCAGCCCGTCCCGTTGTCCTGCGCGCCCGTGCCGTAGTCCCACGAATCGAGGTGCGCGCCGATGATGACCCATTCGTCCGGTCGCTCGCGCCCGCGTATCTCCGCCACGACGTTGTTGTCCTCGGCCGCGCCGCCCGTCCCGTTCTCGTATGCAAACTCGACCGTCACCGTCGTCCCTTGCGCGAGGAGACGTTGGATCAACTTCGAGTCTTCCATGCCGAGTTGTGCGAGCGGCAGCGGGCTGATGCGCGCGCCCCAGTTGAGGTTGAAGGCGTTCAGCACGTTGTTCGCGTCGCTGCTCCCGATGACGGCCGCCGTCGCGCCCGCGTCTTTGAGAAACTGCGGCGCGGCGACCAACTTGGAGAAGGCCGCGTAACCGTCTTTGGCGAGCGCCGAGAGGTCGAGCATGACGACGCGGCCTTTGATCTTGTCGGACTCGCGCTTGATGAAATCGCGCGACAGGTCTGTCAGGATGTACACGTCGCCGCGCACGCCGCCCGCGGGCGTGGAGGGTGCCCAGCCGAGCGATTCGAGATGCAGCGGCCGCTCTTGCGGCGCAATCATGCGCGCCCGCGCGAGACCGCGCGACCAGGTGCTTTCGAGCGGGAACGGTTCGAGCCGCACGTCTTTAACGCCCGCGGCGCGAAACTGTTCGGCCGCCCATTCGGCCGAGCGTCGGTAGGCCGCCGACCCGCTCAACCGCCCGCCAAACTTATCCGAAAGGTTCTGCACGTACTCCAACGCGCGGCCGTTGACGAGCACCTCGCCCGCCAGCCGAGCCGAAGTCTGATCCGACCCCGCGGCGGCGGGTTGCTGCGCGAAGCCGCCGGACGAAAGCAGGAGACTGAGAGACAACAGCGAGGCGCGAAACAGTTTCATAAATTTTCTCCGGTGAATGATCTGTTGACCGAGAAGGTTATACGCGCGCAGGCGGGACGAAGATTCGCCCGCCCCTCGGTAACTTCCGAGAGGCGTTCAAAGTTGCTCACGACACCCGCGTTGACTGCTTACACCTGATGGATGATCAAGAATTGCCGTTGCCGCCGCTGATGTTTCTCTCCACCAGCGCGGCCAGACGGTCGAGCCGCGCATCCGTGTCAGCCGCTCGCGTATTCGCTTCGGCTGCGCGTTCACTTGCTTCAGCCGCGCGCGTGCTTGTTTCGGCGATACGTGTGTTGGCTTCGGCGATACGCGCGTTCGTTTCGCCGATGAGCTTGTTAGTCTCGGCTATACGTTCATCGGTGCGCGCACTCGACTCGGCGATCAATTCATCTGTACGCGTGTTGATGTCACCAATCTTTTGATTTAACTCGGCAATTCTTTGATCGGTATGCGCGTGCAACTCGGCAATTCTTTGATCGGTACGCGCGCTAGATTCCGCCATGCTTCTCTCGGTGCGCGCCTGAACCGCCACCAACCGTTCGATGCTGTTCGTCACGATTTGAATAAACTCGCTCTGTGTTTCCGCATGAAGTTGCACCATGCGGTTTGTCTCCGCGATCTTGGCCTCAAGGTTGGCTTGACCCTGTAGGAGAAACTCAATTGCGCGATCCAATTCTTCGCCGGTCATCGTTCGTCACCTCTCTTTAACTTCGGACAGCAGCGTCTCCTCAAGCGGGTGAACTCTTTAAGCGTCGAGCAGTGGGATGTTGATGCCTTTGGTGCGGGCGGTCGCTTCGGCCTCTTCGTAGCCTGCGTCCACGTGGCGGGCGACGCCGAGGCCGGGGTCGTTGGTGAGCACGCGGTTGAGACGGCGCGCGGCTTCGGGCGTGCCGTCGGCGACGGAGACCTGACCTGCGTGGAGCGAGTAGCCGATGCCGACGCCGCCGCCGTGGTGGAAAGAGACCCACGACGCGCCGCTCGCCGTGTTCAAAAGCGCGTTCAGAATCGGCCAGTCGGCCACGGCGTCCGAGCCGTCGCGCATCGCCTCGGTCTCGCGGTAGGGCGAGGCGACCGAACCCGTGTCGAGATGATCGCGGCCGATGGCGACCGGGGCTTTGAGGTCGCCGCGCTTGACGAGTTCGTTGATCCGCTCGCCCATCTCGGCGCGCTCGCCGTAGCCGAGCCAGCAGATGCGCGCGGGGAGTCCCTGAAACTGCACGCGCTCGCGCGCGAGTCGAAGCCAGCGGTTGAGCGTCGCGTCTTCGGGGAAGAGTTCGAGGGCGAGGTCGTCTGTGCGGCGGATGTCCGAGGCGTCGCCGGAGAGCGCGACCCAACGGAACGGCCCCTTGCCTTCGCAGAAGAGCGGGCGGATGTATTCGGGCACGAAGCCGGGAATCTCGAAGGCGTCGGCGCACCCTGCGTCGTGCGCGAACTTGCGTATGTTGTTGCCGTAGTCGAAGGCGATTGCGCCCGCGCGTTTGAGCGCGAGCATCGCCTCGACGTGACGCGCCATTGATCCGGTCGAACGCGCGACGTAGCCCGCCGCATCTGTTTTGCGCAACTCGTCCGCCGCTTCGAGCGTCAACCCGGCGGGCACGTAGCCGCCGAGCGGATCGTGCGCGCTCGTCTGATCCGTGACGGCGTCAACTGTGACTCCGCGCCGCACGATTTCCGGCAAGACCTCCGCGCAGTTGCCGACGAGGCCGACGGAGACGGTGCGCCTTTGCGCGCGCGCCTCTTCGCAGATGCGCAAGGCTTCATCGAGGGTTAGTGCGAGGCGGTCGCAGTAGCCCGTCTGCACGCGGCGTTCGATGCGCGCCTGATCCACGTCAACGCCGAGGAAGACCGCGCCGTTCATCGTCGCGGCGAGCGGCTGCGCGCCGCCCATGCCGCCCATGCCGCCGGAGACGACGAGCCGCCCGGCGAGCGTCCCGCCGAAGTGGCGGTCGGCCATCGCCGCGAACGTCTCGAACGTGCCCTGCACGATCCCCTGCGTGCCGATGTAAATCCAACTGCCCGCCGTCATCTGCCCGTACATCATCAGGCCGCGGCGTTCGAGTTCGTTGAAGTGCTCCCACGTCGCCCACGCGCCGACGAGGTTCGAGTTGGCGATCAAGACGCGCGGCGCGTACTCGTGCGTGCGGAAGACGGCGACAGGTTTGCCGGACTGGACGAGCAGCGTCTCGTCGTTTTCCAACTCGCGCAACTCGCGCACGATGGCATCGAAGGCCGCCCAGTTGCGCGCCGCGCGCCCCGTGCCGCCGTAGACCACGAGGTCGTCCGGGCGCTCGGCGACTTCCGCGTCGAGGTTGTTCATCAGGCAGCGCAGCGCGGCCTCTTGATGCCAGCCCTTGCAGTTCAACTGCGCGCCGCGCGGCGCGCTGATTTCTCTACGTGTGCTCACGTGTTGACTCTTCCGACCGGCGACTTAACTCGCCTCTCAAATTGCCCTCAAACTGTGCGGCCGCCCCACACAGTCTCGAACGCGTCTCGTTTAACTGTCGGCGGCTATTCGCCGGAGAAACTTTTCATCACGTTGTCGAACCAGCCGCCGCTCTTGGCGTGGTGCGTCAACTCTTCCAGTTCGCCTTTGTCGAGCCAGACGCCGCCGCACTGTTCGCAGTGATCAATGACTACCGTGCCCTTCGTCTCTTCCGTCAGCTTGCCGTGACCGAGCGGGCACTGTCTGCCTTCGACCTGTCCGCGCGCCGCCGCTTCCGCCGCCAACTCCTGCCGCAACTTGTCGAGCGTCTCGCGCTCCTTGCGACGGAAATATTCATCTTCGAGTGCCTTGCGCCGTTCATCAAAAATCTCTGACATGATTTGGTCTCTCCTCTTGCGATTGCTCGCGCGTCGCCCGCCCGCGCGTAAAATTTTTGAACGCCATTGTAATAACAGAAAACGGCCGCCGCACGCCACTCCTTCGCTTGCTTCGCCCGTGGCGAGCGCATATCCTGTTGACTCCCCCGTTCGCTTTTTCAAATCGCCTCAAACTTTCCCGGAGACTACGGTCACATGGCACTCGGCCCGCGCGCGCGCGTCCTGCTTCTGGCGGCGTCCATCCTCTTAGGGTTGACCGCGCTCGTCTGGTATCTCAGCAGCAAGCCTCGCGCGACGCCCGTCACGCCGATCTCCACGCCGCCCGCGACCACGGGCGAACTTAACCCAACGCCGAACGACGCGGGCAACGCCAACTTCGCCGCCCCGTCCACGACGCCGACAGAGACGACCGAGAACGCGTCGCCCACTCCCGGCGCATCTCCGTCCGCGGAGGCTTCCGCGTCTCCGACGAGCACGCCGTCGCCCTTCGTCAACAACGCAACGCAAACGTCGTCACCCCCGCCCGTCTCCGGCGAAGGCGCGCACGCGACGGGTGCGGCCGCGTCGAGTCTGCTGATCCCGGTCGCGGGCATGCGTCCCGAACAACTGCAAGACACCTACACGCAGTCGCGCAGCGAAGGGCGCACGCACAACGCCATTGACATCATGGCTGCGCGCAACACGCCCGTCGTCGCCGCCACCGACGGCCGCATCGTCCGGCTCTTTCAGAGCGAGCGCGGCGGCATCACCCTCTACCAACTCGGCACGGACGAACGCACCATCTACTACTACGCGCACCTCGAACGCTACGCCGACGGCATCGCCGAAAACCGCTTCCTGCGTCGCGGCGAACTGCTCGGCTACGTCGGCGACAGCGGCAACGCCGGAAAAGACAACTGCCACCTACACTTCTCCATCTGGCTCGTCACCGACCCCAAACGCTTCTGGGACGGCGAGAACGTCAACCCCTATCCGCTACTGACGAAAAGATGAGCACTTGTCAGTCGTCCGTGGTCAGTTGTCAGTTGTTTCGTGCTGCCCAATCTTGAATGTTTCATTTACAGCGTGACCCTAGTCAAGCACATGCAACGGACAACTGACCACG
>JAUZFQ010000007.1 GCA_030838445.1 Pyrinomonadaceae bacterium
AGCAGTGCCGTCATTCGTCGTGGCAACGCGCGCCGTCCCGCGTGCGCGCCGTGCGCCGCGGTCGCCGACGAGGACGAGTGTGCGCGCCGTCGCGTCGTTATTAATCGCTTCGTCAACAGTCGTAAAAAATTCGCCCTCTGCGCTGCCCGCGCGCACTCGGCCTCTGGTTCGCAAAGTGGTCGTCGCGGCGGCGGACGATGGACGCGGCGTATTCGTCTCATTGGCCGCTTTAACGCCCGTCGTGTCGCTCGGCGTGGAAGCAGTGGGGGCGCGTCGCGTAATCGTGGAAGCAGTAGGGGCGCGTCGCGTGGTCGGCGTCGCGCGACGTTCGCGGCGCGCCGTGGTGGTGTTGGCGCGTGCGTTGTCGTCAACGTTGGCAGGTGGGTCTGGGAAGAGCGCGGCCACTTCGTTGGCGCGTGTGGAGAAGACGGGTGCGCCCGTCGGGCGTTCGGCGCGGGCGTCCGGTTCGGCGGTCACGATCAAACTGTAGCGCGCGAACTCCGCCGGGTGCGGGAAGACGAGCGACCCTGTGCCGCGCGCGCCGCGCCGCAACTCGCCGAGACGCAGGATACGGCCGCCGCTCGCCCACGCCACGAAGGTGCGCGCGTTCGGCGCGAGGCTCTGCGGCGTCGGCAGATTCAATGCCGTCAGGTGCACGCGCCCGCCGCCCGCCGTCGGCTCAACTTCCAGCCGCCCCGTCGCGCGCGGCGCGAACGAACGCAGACGCACGATCATTATCCGGCCGTCAATTGACATCTCGGAGCCGACGACGCCCTCGCCGCGGGCAATCAAATTGTTCGACGCGACGAGCAGCAACGAGGCGGCGGCGCACAGGCAGACCGACGCCCGCACGCCCGCCCTCACCGCTCGCGACATGAGACTTCTCTGGTGTGCCATCAAGCAAAGACCTACGGACTGAGTTGTGTTGATCGAACGGCTGCGAGAGTACAACAAGAAGGGGAAAGGGGAAAGGGTAAGGGGTAAAGGTTAAGAGGAAGAGGCGACGCGGGCGATCAGGTATCCGGCTAGAAACCTTTCCCCTTGACCCCTTCCCCTTTTCCCTAATCTTTTAATCGCTGGCGGCTTGGAGGTGCGCGCGTCCCTGCGTGGTGGGGAGGGTAATGCGGAAGGTCGTGCCGCGGCCGGGCGCGCTGTTGACGGCGATGTGGCCGGAGTGTTCCTGCACGATGCCGTAGGAGACGGCGAGGCCGAGACCCGTGCCGCGCCCGACGCCCTTCGTCGTGAAGAACGGATCGTAGATGCGCGCGACGTTTTCCGGCGCGATGCCGATGCCGGTGTCGGCGATGTGGATGATCACCGAATCGTTATCTTCCGTGGCGGTCGAGAGCGTGATGCGGCCGCCGTTGGGGATGGCGTCGCGCGCGTTCAAGATCAGGTTGGTGAAGACCTGTTGGAGTTTGCCGCCGTTGCCGTAGGCGGCGGGGAGCGCGCGGTTGTAATCGCGCACGATCTCGATCTGGCTCTGGCGCAGTTGCGGCTCTAAAAGTTGCAGCGTGTCGTCGAGCACGTGGTTGACGTTAACCTCGTCAAACTCCGTGGCTGTGCCGGTGCGCGAGAAGTTGAGAAGGTTGTTGACGATGCCGGTGGCGCGCTCGGTCTGGCGGTGAATCTTCTCCAACAGTTTGTGCTTCGGGTCGCCCGTCGGCAGCATGCCGAGCAGCATCTGCGTGTAACTGGAGACGCCCGTCAGCGGCGTGTTGATCTCGTGCGCGACGCCCGCCGCGAGCAAACCGATGCTTGAGAGTTTTTCGCGTTGCTGCAACTGCTCTTCCAGACGCACGCGCGCCGTCACGTCTTCGAGGACGACGAGCGCGCCCGTGTGCGCGGCGATCTCGGTGCGGCGCAGTGGGGCGAAGGCGATGTTGAGGATGAGCGAGCGGCCGTCGCGCGTGGCCGTGTGGAGTTTGTAGATGTGGCGCAAGGATGCGAGTTCCCAGCCGCCCGCGCCGAGCGCCTGTTGCAGCGTCTCCGCGAAATCCTCCGCGAACAAATCCTCGACGCGCGCGCCGACCGCCTCGTCGCGGCGCACGCCGAGCAACTCTTCGAGCGCCGTGTTGCAACCCGTGATGCGCCCCGTCGAATCCACGGCCAGCAGTCCGACGTTGATTGACTCGACGATTGACTCGTTGAACTCTTTGAGCAGTTCGAGTTCGGCGGCGCGCTCGGTCTGCTCCTGATACAACAGGCTGTTCTCGATGGCGACGGCGACGTAGCCGGAGATGGTGCGCAAAATTTCCAAGTCTTCCGAAGACAGGAGCGCGCCGCCCGTCGAACGCCCGAGGCCGATGACGGCGACCATGCGCCCGCGCACGACGCACGGCACATAGTAGTGGAGCGCGCGGCGCACGAAGCTGCTCGTCTCAGGTTGGAGGTCAATGTCGTCGGCGCGCACGATGCCCGCCTCGGCCGAGCGCACGCGGATCATCTCGCGGAAATCCTGCGGCACGATCACTTCCGAAGACAATCCGACCGAGCGCGCCACGCGGTAGCCGGAAGCCGCGCGCGCGTCTTCGATGAAGATGGCGACGCGCGCCACGCCCAGAACTTGTTCGAGGCGACTGACGAGCGCGTCGAGGAGAGGTTCGAGCGTGGTCGTCGCGGAGAGCGTGCGGCCGAAATCCAAGAGGCCGTGCCGGAGGTCGTAGCGTTCGCCGTAGAAGAGACGGTCAGTCTGCTCCTGCAAGAAGTTTTTGATGGGCGCGGCGGTCATCACGATGACGGTCATCGCGAGCACGGCAATGATCACGCGCAGGGTGATGACGCCCGGCGTGACCACCTGCCCGCCGAACGCGTAGAGACCCGCGACGTAGACGACGACGCCGATCATCAGCGCGATGGCGAGCGTGGTCAGCGCGTAGACGGCGGCGCGGCGCACCACCACGTCAACGTCCATCAGGCGGTAGCGCACGACGGAGTTGCCGAAGGTGAGCGGGATCAGGATGAGCGGCAAGACGGCCGCGTCAATCAGCCAACGCTCCGCGCCCGTGTCGGTCGCCGCGGCGGGCGCGTCGCCGAAGAGGTAGCCGACCGCGTAGAGCAAAGTGAACGGCGCTACCGCCAAGACCGATCCCCACACAACCCACTTCAACTGCTGACGCACCACCGCGACCTTGCTCTTCCAAAAACGGCGTACGAGCAGCGTCGCGCCCGCGACGAGCGCGAGCCAGAAGTGCACGAACTCGGCCTTGTAGAGGTTGCCGATGAAGGCGTCGGAGAAGTTGAGGCGCGTAGGCGGCACGAAGTCAACGAGCGTCGTCAGCGCGATGAGCACGGCGGCGGGCACGTAGAGCAGGACGGCCAGCCAGCGCGTGCGCTCGGACAGCGCGCGGCGCACCGGGTAGAGCGCGCAGAAGTGTAGGAAGAGCGGCGCGAAGAGGACGTAGGCCGCGTCGTCGAGGAAGGCGATGGCGAGGTCTAAGTCTTCGTAGAAGCCGACGGGCTTGTAGAAGTGTAGGACGAAGGCGGCGAGGCAGAGCGTCGTGAAGTGTAGGACGAAGGGCGCGCGGCCGCCCTGCTTGAACAGGACGAAGAGGCCGACGAGCAGGTAGACGATCCCGATCAGGTTGAGGTAGTAGTCGCGCGTGGTGCGGTTGGGGATCGTGTGCAGGTTGTCGAGGTAGACGTAGTAGTCGCGCGTCGCGCCGTCGGGCGTGGGGCGTTGGATGATGTAGCGAAGGCGTTGGCCGTAGGTGGCGGCGTCTTCGAGATACTTGGGGATGTCTTCGGTCTGGACTATCGGCTCGTTGTGCTCTTCGTCGTCGCTGATGGCGATGAGGCGGTCGCCGGGGAGGATGCCGAGGATGCCCGCGCGGCTGGCGGCCGAGTTCGGCGTGACGGCGCGTGCGAAGATGCCTTTGTCCGTCTGCTCCCACGCCACGCCGTCGGTGGGCGGCGGGGTGCGCGTCAGGCGTTGCGCGAAATTGAGCGTGCCGGCGGCGACGAGGAGCGAGGCCGCTATCAGCAGCACCCACGCCCGCGTTGTCAGCACCGATTTCATCTCGCGCCTCCAGCTCCTTCCTTTACCCAAAACGACAAAACAACGGCAATTGATGTTCCAGTCGGGCGCAGAAACGAGGCCGCCCCGACGACGCCGCAGGTGCGGCGCACGCCGCATCCAATCGCTTACTCAAAACGCCGCCCGCGCCGCCCGCGTCAATTTCGACAAGTTTCGTTTGCGTTAAAAGCCGGACTAACTTAAATCCAACTTTTTGCATTTATCCAAGTTTTCGGAAAAAAGCGGACTTTGCGGGCTTTTACTGCGGAGTCCGCGCGGGCAAAAGGAAAGGCAAAAGCGAATTGGCGAAAAATTCACGCCTGCGCGCTTTTGCCTCCATACTGCACGGCCTACTTTCGGATTTAGAAGCGGACTAGGATACCCCCGCGCACCGAGCGACGGTTGCTGCTCAGGATGGTGAGCGTGTCGCCGTCTTCGACGCTCGTCTGCGCGTCGAGCAGGTTGCGCGCGTCGAGCACGGCCTCGGCTTGCAGCGGCAGGCCAAAGGTCGGCAAGTCCTGCGTCACGAGGATGCTCAAACTCGGATCAAAGACCGCCACGCGACCCGCGAACGGGTCAATGGCGAAGACGGCGGCGCGCGGCGAAAAACGCAAGATGGTGCGCACGTCAGTCCCCGTGTCGAAACTCGATTCGACCTGCGCGGCGACCGTTTGGAAGAACCCGCTGCGGAAGAGTTCGCCGGGCGCGCTGCTGTTGGCGGCCGAGAAGCCCGGCGCGAGTTGCTGCCCGCGCCCGAACGAGTAACCGGCGGAAGTTTTCAGGTAGCTGCCGACGCGTCGCGCGTAGACGACTCTCAGGCCGCGCGCCGCACCCTGCTGGTTGGCGACGCTCAACAGTTCCGTGCCGCCCTCGGACGCGAACGCGCCGAGCGGCATGTTCAACAGCCCGACGCCGCGCCCGTCCGTGGTGTCGAAGAAGGCCGTCGCCTCGACGCTCGAATTGTTGTCCAACACGCGCTCGACGCCGAACTCCAAGCGGCGGCTGCGCTCCACCACCGCGCGCCCGTCAACGAAGGCGACGGGTTGCGCGGCCATCTCCGGGAACACGATTGCGCCGTCCTCGAAACGCGCCACCGACTGCGGCTGCGAGTTCACACCGCCGGGCGCGTAGCCGAAGCGCAGGCGCGTGCGCGCGTCCGTCTCAAACTGCAAGCCGAGGCGCGGGCTGAACGTCCCAGACCCGTGCGCGCCCGTGAAGCGCGAATAATCCAGACCGAGCACGACGACCACGCCCTCGCGCATGACCCACTCGTCAACGGCGCGCACCGACACTTGTTTGAGCGCGTGCGGCTGCGAAGAGTCTGATGCGGAGTTGAAGGCGAGCGGCAAGTTTGCGCCGCCGATGGTCGCGCTCAAGAGGTGGCGCGTGCCCGCGCGGAAGCGTCCGGTGGTTTCGAGACGCGTAAAGCCGTTCGTGGCGAGTTGACCGGCGAAGATCAAATTAAGCTGTTCGCCCGCCGGGACGGAGACGGCGAAATTCGTGCCCGCGTAAGCAGGCGCTTCCGGGTCGGCCGACGCGGCCGTGTAAGTTTCTACGACGCCGTGCGCGTCGTGGCGGTCGCCCGCCCAACTGCCCGCGTCGTCGCCCGCGGCTTCGGCCGTCTCGTCAGTCTCCGCAGCCTCTTCGACGGCGGCGACGGTCGCATCCTTGCCCTCGTTGTTCTGCAAGATCGAGCGGCGGTTCTGCGCCGAGCGCAGACGCCATTTCGTATCGTTGCGGTCGTTGCGGCGTTCGGGCATGGTGCGCCCCTGTCCGAGCGGTTCGAGGTTGAAGCGATAGACGAGTTCGTCGGACGGGTTGACTTGAACGGCGTTGAAGGTGGTGGCGTTGAAGCCTTCGGCGAGCGCGGTCAGGAGGTAGCGGCCGGGCACGATGCTGGCGGTGAACGTGCCGTCGGCGGCGGTGCGCGTCTGCTTGGTGACGTGATTCGCACCGTCGCGCAACAACTGCACGAGCGCGCCCGCGAGCGGTTGCCCCTTGTTGTCGCGCACCGAGCCGCTGATGATGCCGAGCCGGCGTGCGCCGCCTGCGGCCGCCCCCGCGGGGACAGTCGCGGTGGCCGCGCCCGCCTCCGTAAATAAGAACAGCGCGAACAGGAGCGTCAAACTCACACGCCAGTAAGTTTTTCTCATCGCACCAGAACCTCCGGGCGCATCGTCCGTCTGCACGGAGGAGCGCGCCCTCAAGCGTCTATTCACTTGTCCACTGGACGGCAGCACGGGAGACTGAAGAAGCAGCATGGTTATAAATCGCGAAGTCATACGACGCCGCAGCAAGCCCGTCTGCCTAGACCGGCCGAAACCCGCTTGAGCGCGAAGGTGGCTATTTTCCGTCAACCGCCAAACCCTGTCAAGCAGGCGACTTGGCGGCGGCGGGCGTTGCGGCGGCAGGTGTTTGCCCCGATTCTCGTTCGCATGCTACGATGCTCCTTACTGCAAAAGTGATCACCACCCCGTCAAAAATTTTCGCATCTAAGTTCCACCAAATGACCGAAGCAATACTCTCAACCAAACTTTCGAGCGGCGCGACCGTCCTGACCGAGCACATGCCGGGCTTGCGCTCGGCCACCGTCGGCGTCTGGATCAAACGCGGCTCGCGCCACGAAACGCCCGATTTCAACGGCATTTGCCACTTTATCGAGCACGCCGTCTTCAAAGGCACGCACCGCCGCAGCGTCTTCGACATCGCCGTCGAGTCCGACCGTCTCGGCGGCAACTTCGACGCCTACACCTCGCACGAGATGACCGGCTTCGCGCTCAAAGTCGTGGATCGCGCCCTGCCGCAAGCCTTCGACCTGCTTGCAGACATGCTGCTCAACCCGCGCTTCGACGAACTCGAACTCGAACGCGAGCAGAAAGTGATCATCGAGGAGATGAAGATGGTCGAAGACTCGCCCGAAGAATTTTTGGGCGAAATCTTCCACGCCGCCTACTTCCCCGACCACGCGCTCGGCCGCCCCATCGAAGGCACGCCCGAAACCGTCTCCTCCTTCGACCGCGCGCGCACCACGGAGTTTCACCGCGCCGCCTATCACCCGCGCAACTTCGTCATCGCCGCCGCCGGTAACGTCTCGCACGCCGAACTCGTCGAACTGGCCGAACGCGCCTTCGCCGCGCGCGAACTAGTGACGCCCGAACAGCATCACTCTCAAGAAGAGCCGAACGCCGCGACGCCGCGACCCGCCGCGCCCATCCTGCTCCAACGCAAGCGCGAACTCGAACAGGCGCACCTGATTCTCGCGACGCCGTGGCCGTCCGCCCGCGACGAGGATCGCTATGCGGCGAGTTTGCTCGGCTCGGTCATCGGCGGCGGCACTTCGAGTCGCCTCTGGCAATCGGTGCGCGAAGAGCGCGGCCTCGCCTACTCGGTCGGCGCGGCGGCGAGCGGCTTCAGCGACGCCGGGATGTTTCAAATCTACGCCGGGACGTCGCCCGCGCAACTCGACGAGGTGCTCGATCTCGCCCTCGCCGAACTGCGCCGCGTCGTGCGCGAACCCGTCGGCGCGGACGAGTTGCAACTGGCGAAGGATCAGGCCATCGCCTCGATCCTGCTCGGCCTCGAATCCACAAGCGCGCGTGCCGGTTCGCTCGCGCGACAAGAAATTACGCACGGCCGCCGCATCTCGCCCGACGAGATCATCGCGCGCCTCGAAGCCGTCACGCCCGAAGATATGCAGCAGGTCGCGCGTGCCCGCTTCACCTCCGACTCGCTCGCCCTCGGCGCGCTCGGCAACCTCAACGGCTTCAAAGTGGAACGCTCGCGGCTCGAAATTTGAAAAGCAGTGACGAGTGACAAGTGACAGGTGACAAGTTAGAAACAGAACTTGTCTTCAACTCGTCACTTGTCACTCGTCACTCGTCACTTATGAAATTCACTGTTCTCGGAAGCGGCTCGTCGGGAAACGCCGTGCTCATCTGCGCGGGGCAAACGCGCGTGCTCGTTGATGCGGGGATGAGCGCGAAGGAGATCGTACGGCGGCTCGCGCTCGTCGGCTGTGACGCCGCGACGCTCGACGGCATCATCATCACGCACGAGCACGGCGACCACGCGGGCGGCCTGCGCGTGCTTTTGAAGACCGTCTCCTGCCCCGTCTACATCTCCGGCGAGACGCGCGAGGCTTACATCGGCGACCGCGAAGGCGCGGTGACACGCGACGAGCCGCGCAAGCGCGCCGACATCTTGCGCGACCGCACCGAAGAAATCTCTTCCAGTCAGGACTTCCGCATCGGCGAGATTGACTTTCACCCTTTCACCATCCCGCACGACGCGGCCGACAACTTCGGCTTCACCGCGCGCCACGCGGGCGTCTGCGTCGCCACGCTGATGGACTTCGGCCACATCACGACGCTCATCAACGAACGCCTGCGCGGTTGCGCCGCCGTCATCATCGAGTCGAACCACAGCCGCGACATGCTCAAGGCGTGCAGCGTCTACCCTTGGGAGTTGAAGCAGCGGATACTCTCGCGCACCGGACATCTCTCGAACGAGGACGTGGCCTTGTGGCTGCGCGACGACTACGACGGCGGCGCGGAACACATCGTGCTGGCGCACCTCTCGCAGCGCGCCAACAACCCCTACGTCGCCAAGCTCTCGGCCGAAGTCGCCTTGCAAGAACGCGGCTCGCTCTTTTCGACCGACACCAAGATCACGCTCTCGTTCCCCAAAGAGGCGACCCAGTGGATCGAATTATGAGCGCGCGCGCCCGCGTCGCCTTCGGCGCGTTGCTGCTGTCTCTCTTGTTGACGACGGCCTCCTGCGGCGTCGGGCAAAAACAGAGCGGGCTGCCCGCCGGGACGCAAGCGACGATTGACACGGTGACGAGCGACCTCGCGCGCGGCGACTACGACAAGATTTATACGGACGCGTCCGAAGAGTGGCGGCGGACGGCGCGCGCCGACGAAAGCCGCGACAACCTCGAACGCATCCGCCAAACTCTCGGCAGCGTCCTCAGCCGCGCCCAACTCAGCGCGCAGGAACGCGGCGGCGATGGCGGCAGCGGCGACGCGCAGCGGCGCACGCTCGTCGTCAGTTACAACACCAAGTTCGAGCGCGCCGACGCCATCGAAACCTTCACCCTCGTCCAACGCGAAGGTCGTTGGCTGCTCGCGCGCTACGCCGTGAACTCGAACGCTTTGAGATAGGTTTCAAGTTAAAGACCTGAAACCCTCAGTCATGAAACTTGAAACCTGAAACCTGAAACCTAATGATCCCACGCTACACATTGCCCGAAATGGGCGCGCTCTGGTCGGAGGCGGCGAAGTTCCAGAAGTGGCTCGACGTGGAGTTGGCCGTCTGCGAAGTTCACGCCGGGATGGGCACGATTCCGCGCGACGCGCTCGCGGAGATCAAGGCGCGCGCCGCGTTCACCGTCGAACGCATCAACGAAATCGAAAAGACCACCGACCACGACGTGATCGCCTTCACGACCGCGCTCGCCGAAAACATCGGCGAGGCCGCGCGCTTCGTGCATTACGGCCTCACGTCGTCCGACGTGGTGGACACGGCGAACGCGCTCCTGCTGCGCGACGCCTGCGATTTACTGCTCAAGCGAATTGACGCGCTGCTCGAAGTCTTGCGGCGTCGCGCGCACGAGTTCAAAGACACGCCGCAGATCGGGCGCACGCACGGCGTCCACGCCGAGCCGACCTCCTTCGGCCTCACCTTCGCGCTCTGGTTCGACGAGATGCGGCGCAACCGCACGCGCCTCTTGAGGGCGCGCGAAGCCGTCGCCGTCGGCAAGATCAGCGGCGCGGTCGGCGCGTTCGCGCACCTCGACCCGGAAGTCGAAGAACAGGTCTGCGCGTGTCTCGGTCTCAAGGCCGCGCCCGTCTCGACGCAGATCATCCAGCGCGACAACTACGCCGAGTACCTCTCGACGCTCGCCGTCATCGCCTCGTCGCTCGACAAGTTCGCCTTGCAAATTCGCCACTGGCAACGCACCGAGGTGCGCGAAGCGGAGGAGCGTTTCCGCGCCGGGCAGAAGGGGTCGTCGGCGATGCCGCACAAGCGCAACCCGATCCTCTCCGAGCGCATCTGCGGCATGGCGCGCGTCGTGCGCGGCTACGCGGTCGCCGGGTTGGAATCCGTCGCCCTCTGGCACGAGCGCGACATCTCGCACTCGTCCGCCGAGCGCGTCATCCTCCCCGACTCGTCAATCGCGCTCGACTACATGCTCGCCAAGGCGACGTCGCTGATAGACACGCTCGTCGTCTACCCGGCGCGCATGCTCGAAAACCTGAACGCCACGCGCGGCCTCGTCTTTAGCGGCCAACTCCTGCTCGCGCTCACCCAGGCCGGAGTCTCGCGCGAACAGGCTTACGAGTGGGCGCAGCGCAACGCCATGAAGACGTGGGACGAGGGCGGCGACTTCCGCACGCGCGTCCTCGCAGACCCCGACATCAGCGCGCGCCTCTCGCGCGACGAGATCGAACGCGCCTTCGCGCTCGACACTTACCTGCGCAACGTGGACAAGGTTTTCGCGCGCGTGTTTGAACACGGTCAGTAGTCCGTTGTCAGTTGTCAGTTGTAAACTACATTTCCAACAGCAACGTTGTCAGCCACAAACAACGGACTACCGACAACGGGCGACGGACAGTTTTAAGGAGATTTGTGAAAGCAAAAGTTTACGTGACGTTGAAGCCGGGCGTGCTCGACCCGCAGGGCAAGGCCATCCGGAACTCGGTCGGGCTGATGGGCTACGGCGGCATCGCCGACGTGCGGCAGGGCAAGTATTTCGAGATCGCGCTCGACGCGTCGCTCGACTCGGAGCGGGCGCGCGAGACGGCCGAGCGGATGGCGCGCGAGGTGTTGGCGAACCCGGTGATCGAAGACTACCGCGTGGAGATAGAAGGATGAAATTCGGCGTCATCGTTTTCCCCGGCTCGAACTGCGACCACGACGCTTACCACGTCATCTCGAAACACGTCGGCCAGCCGGTCTCTTTCATCTGGCATCGCGAAACCGACCTCGCCGAGTATGACGCGCTGATCATCCCCGGCGGTTTCTCCTACGGCGACTATTTGCGCGTGGGCGCGCTCGCCTCGTTCTCGCCCGTCATGTCGAGCGTGAAAGAGTTCGCCGCGCGCGGCGGCCTCGTGCTCGGCATCTGCAACGGCTTTCAAATCTTGTGCGAGTCGGGGTTGCTGCCGGGCGCGCTCATGCGCAACCGCGACCTGCACTTCGTCTGCCAGCACGTCCGCGTCCGCGTGGAGAACGCCGACACGCCCTTCACGAACGAACTCCGGCGCGGCCAAATCCTGAGCATGCCCGTCGCGCACGCCGACGGCAACTATACTTGCGACGACGAGACGCTCGAAGAACTCCAACGCGAAGACCGCATCATCTTCCGCTACTGCGACGCCGAGGGACGCACGACGCCGGAAGCCAATCCCAACGGCGCGCGCGATTCAATCGCGGGCATCTGCAACCGCGGGCGCAACGTCGTCGGGTTGATGCCGCACCCCGAACGCGCCTGCGAAGATTTGCTCGGCTCGTCCGACGGCCGCGGTCTCTTCCATTCGCTCGCCGCGACGCTCGCCCTCGCGAGTGAGCATTGAAATGATGGGGGCATAATTTGCTTCGTGTGATCGATTTATATGCCGGTGCAGGAGGTCTTAGTCTTGGCTTTAAAGAGGCTCTTGACGATGATTTTATTCCCGTATGGGCAAATGATTTTAATGAAGCGGCAGTGGCTACATACAATGCGAATTTCGGCAAACACTGTGTCGCCGGAGACATTCTTGACTTGCTAAACAATGAGCAAATTCATATCCCAACTGCTGACATTGTAATAGGCGGCCCCCCATGTCAAGGTTTCAGTCTTTTGAATAAGAAGCGCGACGACGATCCGCGCAAACAATTATGGCGTCCATTTTTAGAAGTAGTTGAACGTTCTAACGCGCAAGCATTTGTAATGGAGAATGTTCCGCAATTATTAGGCTCGGTAGAACACGAGCAAATTACGCAGGAAGCATATAAGTACGGTTTTAGTCTTACTTATGCGAAGTTGCGTGCAGCAGATTATGGAGTCCCACAGCGGCGCGCGCGCGCATTCATTGTTGGCTGTCGTTTCACCGAGCCGGCAGCGTTCTTCCCGCCCATCAAGACTCACGCCGATCCTAATAACGGCGGTAGCCTCATAGAGGATTTACTGCCTTGGCGAACAGTAAGAGATGCAGTTGCCGATTTACCCGAACCAGTCGGCACGGAGATTAGAAATGACCCGGCACCACTTGATCTTCACTTTGGACGCTCTCCAACTCAAGTCAGTCGCAATCGATATGAGAGTATCCCTGAAGAAGGGATGAACCGCTTTGATCTACAACGCCTAGCGCCGGAGTTAACTCCACAATGTTGGATTAAGAAAACATCAGGCGGCACAGACCTTTTTGGCAGACTGTGGTGGGACAGGCCAGCTTTCACGATTCGCACCGAGTTCTTCAAGCCGGAGAAGGGTCGTTACTTGCATCCGTCACAGCACCGCCCAATTACTCACCGTGAGGCGGCGAGATTACAATCATTTCCTGATTCATTTCGCTTTTGCGGCAGCAAAATTGAAATCGCTAAACAGATAGGCAACGCAGTCCCACCACTACTGGCACGGCGGGTCGCAGATTGTGTACGTGCAATGTTTGAATCTCACGAATAAGATAGTGGCTGATAATATAGCGCCCCACGTCAGAAGTTCCATTATGTCGCGCGTTAAGGGGCGTGACACTAAACCTGAGCGAACCGTTAGAAGATTACTCCATGCGATGGGTTATAGATTTCGCTTACAGCGCAAAGACCTTCCGGGTAAACCCGATATTGTTCTCCCTAAGTATCAAAGCGTCATCTTCGTTCATGGTTGCTTCTGGCACGGACACAGAGGATGTCAACGCGCAGCACGACCGACCAGCAACATTGAGTTTTGGAACGCCAAACTTAACTCAAATATAAAGCGTGATGTCGAAGTGCAGAAAAGACTTAAAGAACGTGGATGGAAATATCTAGTAATTTGGCAATGCGAAATGCGAGACCTATCCACTATACAGAGTACACTGAAACAATTCCTAGCAAACATTCCTCATGAACAAAACAAGAATAAGCGGACGCAATAATATAAGAGCGTTTTTTGAACGGAACATCGGCCGTGTCGTGACGACACACGAAATTTCGGAGATCGCCGGCATTAAAGACTATCCCCGCCGGATACGTGAGTTACGTGAGAAAGAAGGTATGCAGATTAAGTCGCATAATGATGATCCGAAGCTGAAACCCGGCGAGTATTTATTAGAAACTACTATTCGCCTGCCGGTCTTTGAACACGGAATTTCTGCCCGCACTCGCACGGAAGTACTTGCCCGCAACGGTTTCACATGTCAGTGGTGTGGCCGGGGGCCGGGGGATGTAGACCCTACTAATCCTAATCGTAAAGTGCGGATGCACATTGATCACATTGACCCGGAGGGTGGCAACGAAAAGGTCAATTT
>JAUZFQ010000149.1 GCA_030838445.1 Pyrinomonadaceae bacterium
ACATGCTCCTTAACATAGTGATGAGTAATGAGTGATGGGTGATGAGTAAAAACTGTTGTCTTTTACTCATCACTCATCACTACTTCTACTTGATCGCCAGCATCCGGTCGAGGGCGACGCGCGCCCAGCGTGCGGTTTCTTCCGGCACGGTGATCTGGTTCGGGACGACGCCCGCGAGCAGCGATTCCAAGACCCACGCGAGGTTCTGCGGCGCGATGCGGTACATCGTCGCGCACATGCAGAGGTCGGGCGCGAGCAGGCGGATGTGCTTGTCCGGGAAACGCTGGACGAGGCGGTTGACCAGATTCACCTCCGTCCCCACAGCCCACGACGAACCGGCGGGCGCGGCTTCGAGCGTCTTGATGATGAACTCGGTCGAGCCGTTCAGGTCGGACTTCTCCACGACCTCGCGCACGCACTCGGGGTGAACGAGCACCTTGATGCCCGGCGTCTCCTTGCGCACCTGATCCACGTGCCACGCGCGGAAACGCCCGTGCACCGAGCAGTGGCCTTTCCACAGGATGAGACGCGCGCCGCGTAGTGCTTCCGCCGTGTTGCCGCCGAGTTCTTGAAACGGATCCCACACCACCATCTGTTCGAGCGGGATGCCGAACTTGACGCCCGTGTTGCGTCCCAGATGTTGGTCTGGGAAGAAGAACAACTTGTCTGCTTCCTTCAAACTCTTGTCGAAGAGCGGCACGGCGTTCGACGAAGTGCAGACCACACCGTCGTGCTTGCCGCAGAAGGCTTTGATCGCGGCGGTCGAATTCATGTAAGTGATCGGCATCACGCGGAAGTCTTCGAGGATGCCCGCCGCCGCGAGTTGATCCCACGCGTCCTCGACCTGTTCGGCCGAGGCCATATCGGCCATCGAACAGCCCGCGCCGAGGTCTGGCAGGATCACTTTCTGGTGCGGCGCGGAGAGAATGTCGGCCGACTCGGCCATGAAATGCACGCCGCAGAAGACGATGAACTCCGCGCGGTCGCGCTCCGCGCCGAGCTTCGAGAGTTTGAAGGAATCGCCCGTCACGTCTGCGTGGACGATCACGTCGTCGCGCTGGTAGTGGTGGCCGAGGATGACGAGCCGCTCGCCGAGCTTCGCACGCGCCGCCTCGATGCGCTCATGCAACTCCGCATCCGACAGCCCGAAATAGTCTTCCAAAACGGGCGATTTCGTTAACGTTGTCACAGTCATGCTTCGTCCTCCTCCGGCGGCCTTGCACCTCCACGGACGCGCCCCGCGCGCTCTCCGGCGTCCGCCGCAAACGAAAACTATCTCACTTTGAGAAACATTGCGCAAGCACCCGCTCCGCCGCCCGCGCACGCTACAAAATAGAACGACGCAGGCGAATATTTAGATGCAAAAGAGTGGCGCGCAGATGTGTGATTGAGGCGCGGGGAAAGGGCAAAGCGAAGAAGGGGATCGGGGAAAAGGGAAGGGGAAAGGATCAAGGAAAACGCGTTCATTAGGCGTTTCTTTCTTCGACCGTTACCCCTTCTCCTATTCCCTTTTCCCAAACGTGCTTAAGGGTGCGTCATCTCTTCCGGTTTGACGTACTCGTCGAACTGCTCGCCGGTTAGGAAGCCGAGGGCGACGGCCGACTCGCGCAGGGAGATGCCTTTTTTGTGCGCGTTCTTGGCGACCTGCGCGGCGCGGTCGTAGCCGATGTGCGGGTTGAGGGCGGTGACGAGCATGAGCGAGTTGTTGAGGTGCGCCTTGATCTGCTCGCGGTTGAGTTCGATGCCGTTGACGCAGTAGTCAACGAAGCCGTGGCAGGCGTCGGTGATGAGACGAATGGAGTGGAGCAGGTTGTGGATCATCACCGGGTTGAAGACGTTCAACTCGAAGTTGCCCTGCGACCCGGCGAAGCCGATGGCGGCATCGTTGCCGAAGACCTGCACGGCGACCATCGTCATCGCCTCGGACTGCGTGGGGTTGACCTTGCCGGGCATGATCGAAGAGCCGGGTTCGTTCTCCGGCAGGACGAGTTCGCCGAAGCCTGCGCGCGGCCCCGAAGCGAGCCAGCGGATGTCGTTCGCGATCTTCATCAGCGACCCGGCGAGCGTCTTCAAAGCGCCGCTGGCAAAGACCATCTCGTCGTGCGCCGACAGCGCGGCGAACTTGTTCGGGTGCGACTTGAAGGGCAGCCCCGTCAACTCCGCGATCTTCCGTGCGGCGCGCTCGGCGAATTCCGGGTGCGCGTTCAGACCGGTGCCGACCGCCGTGCCGCCGATGGCGAGATCGTAGAGGCCGGGCAAGACCATGTGCAGGCGTTCGATGTCGCGCTCGACGAGACTCGCCCAGCCGGACATCTCCTGTCCGACGGTCAAAGGCGTCGCATCCTGCAAGTGCGTGCGCCCGATCTTCACCACGTCCGCGTACTCTTTCGCCTTCGCGTCAATGGCCGCGTGCAGCCGCTCGACTTCGGGGATCAGCTTGTTCATCCGCTCGGCGGCGGCGATGTGCATGGCGGTGGGGAAGGTGTCGTTTGAAGACTGCGACATGTTGACGTGGTCGTTCGGGTGGACGGGTTCTTTGCTGCCCATGCGGCCGCCCGCGAGTTCGATGGCGCGGTTCGAGATGACCTCGTTGGCGTTCATGTTGGTCTGCGTGCCGCTCCCCGTCTGCCACACGCGCAGGGGGAAGTGTTCGTCGAGTTTGCCCTCGATCACTTCGTCGCACGCCGCGACGATGAGACGCGCCTTGTCCGGCGGCAACTTGCCGAGGTCTTCGTTGACGAGCGCGGCGGCCTGCTTCAGAAGGCCGAGCGCGCGGATCATCTCGCGCGGCATCTGATCGTCGCCGATGTTGAAATGGATCAGCGAACGCTGCGTCTGCGCTCCGTAATAACGATCCGCGGGGACTTCGATCACGCCCATCGAATCGCTCTCGACGCGCGTCGCGCCGCCCGCTTTCGACTCTTTCGCTTCCGGTTGTGACATGACGGAATTGTACAACGGGAAAAGAAGCAGAAAAAGGGGAAGGGAAACAGAAGCAGAAAGAGGGAAAGGGGTAAAGAGTAAAGGGAAAGGGTAAAAGCAAAGAAGGCGCGTTCATCGTGCGCCGCTCTCTTCAACCCCTCCCCTTTACCCCTTCCCCCTTCCCCTTACAGCTACGCGTTGGCGCGCATCGGCTGGCGCGCGCCGTAGGTGAGCGTGCGCCAGAGCCATTCGGCGGGGCCGAAGCGGAAGCGCGCGAGCCACCAACGGCTGTAGAGAATTTGTAGCGCGAAGATGGCGAGCGAGAGAGGGATGCACAGAGCCGTGCCTACGCGCCCGATGAAGCCGAGTCCGATGCCGTAGCCGTAGAAGATGAACAGGTGACAGAGCGTCTGGACGAGGTAGTTCGTCAAGGCCATGCGGCCGACGGGCGCGAGCCACAGCAGACGTCTTTGCCACGCCCGACGCTGGAACAGCAACACGATGGCCGAGACGTAAAAGAGCGACATCGCGGGGATGCCGAGGTCTATGATGAAAGCTGCCAAGACCGCCCACACAGACGCGTCGTTCGCCGTCTTGTTATCAATCGCGACCGACACCCAGACGAAGATCGCGTTGCCGACGACGCCGACAACTAGACCCCACACGAGCAGGCGTCGGAAGAGGGCGAGGTGCAGGTGCGCGTCGTGCAGCAGTCGCCGCCGCCCGACGTAGTAGCCGAGCAAAAATCTGCCCAGCGCGTAGAGGGCGAGTCCCGGCATGAACCCGGACAGGATGTAGTCGGAGACGTTGAAGCGCAGGTGTTCGCGGATGACCGCGAAGTAGTCGCCGCCCGCGAAGACGGCGAGCCGCGCTTCTTTGGCCTGCATCCCGGCGGCGAGTTCGGCGGCGCTCTCGGCCGCGCCCGGCAGCGCGCCGCCGACGTGCGAGAAGACCCACGGCAGCGAGAAGTAGATCGAGAAGGGCAGGACGGCCAGAAGGACGCCCGTGATGAGCAAAGTCTTTCCCGAACAGCGCCGGAAGAGGATGAGCGCGAAGCCCATCAACGCGTAGAGGTGCAGGATGTCGCCGTACCACAAGAGCAGCATGTGCGCGAGGCCGAACAAGAAGAGCACCAGCAAGCGGCGCGCGTAAGTCGGCAGGATGGAGACGCCGCGTTCTTCCGCGCGGATGAGTTGGACGGCGAAGCCGAGGCCGAAGAGGAACGCGAAGATCGTGTTGGCCTTGTTGTCCACGAAGAAGTTGATCAGGTACTTCGCGTAATGATCCACGGCGG